>NZ_JANOCX010000199.1:0-33652 GCF_031412415.1 Phenylobacterium sp. | reverse complement strand
GAGTTGATCGACGCCTGCCTGGTCCTGCTGGACAATCCCGAGGCCTCGACCGAAGCCCTGGTGGAGCACGTCCAGGGCCCCGATTTTCCCACCGGCGGCGTGATCGTCGAGCCCCGGGCCTCGATCATCGAGACCTACGCCACCGGCCGCGGCGGCGTGCGGGTTCGGGCGTTCTGGGAAAAGGAAGAGACCGGCCGCGGGACCTATCAGATCGTCATCACCCAGATCCCGTATCAGGTGAAGAAGGCCGACCTGGTCGGGCAACTGGCCGAGCTGATCGAGAACAAGAAGGCGCCGCTGCTGGGCGATGTGCGCGACGAAAGCGCCGAGGACGTGCGACTGGTCCTGGAGCCCAAGAGCCGCAACGTCGAGCCCGAAGTGCTGATGGAGAGCCTGTTCAAGCTCTCGGCCCTGGAGACCCGCTTCCCCGTCAACATGAACGTGCTGGACGCGCGCGGTTCGCCGGGCGTCATGGGCCTGCGCCAGGCGTTGCAGGCCTTCCTCGACCACCGCCGCGAGGTGGTGGTGCGCCGAGCGCGGCACCGGTTGGCCAAGATCGAGGCCCGGCTGCACATTCTCGACGGCCTGGTCATCGCCTATCTCAACCTGGACGAGGTGATCCGCATCGTCCGCTACGAGGACGACCCCAAGGCCAAGCTGATCGAGGCTTTCACGCTTTCGGAGCTGCAGGCCGACGCCATCCTCAACACCCGCCTGCGCCAATTGGCCAAGCTGGAGGAGATGGAGCTTCGCCGCGAGCACGCCGAACTGGCCGAGGAGCGGGACGGACTGCTGGTCATGCTGGGCTCGGACAAGGCGCAGTGGAAGCTGGTTGGCGTGGGCCTGAAGGCTGTCCGCAAGGTGCTGGGCCCCGACACCGAGCTCGGCCGCCGCCGCTCGATCTTCGCCGAAGCGCCCATGGTCGACGCCGACGCCGCCATCGAGGCCATGATCGTGCGCGAGCCGATCACGGTGATCCTGTCCGACCGTGGGTGGATTCGCGCCGCCAAGGGCAAGGTCGAGGACCCCTCCGAGCTGAAGTACAAGGAAGGCGACAAGCACGGCTTCGTGGTGCCCGCCGAGACCACTGACAAGCTGCTGATCTTCGCCTCCGACGGCCGGTTCTTCACGATCCCCTGTGACAAGCTGCCGTCGGCCCGGGGCCATGGCGAGCCCCTGCGGCTGATGCTGGACCTGGACGACAAGACCGCCATCGTCGACGTCTTCCCTCATCGACCGGGGACCAAGCGGGTCATCGCCTCGAAGGAAGGCTATGGCTTCATCCTGCCCGAGGAAGAGGCGATCTCTTTCCGCCGGGCCGGAAAGCAGGTGCTGAACGCCGGCGCCAAGGGCGCGGCCTTCGCCATGCCGACCACCGGCGACCACCTGGGGGTCATCGGCGACAACGGCACGATCCTGATCTTCCCCCTGGCCGAACTGCCGGAGATGCCGCGCGGCAAGGGCGTCAAGCTGCAGGCCTATCGCGAGGGCGGCTTGCGCGACGCCATCGTGTTCAACGCTGACGACGGCGCGACCTGGATCGACACAGCAGGCCGCACCCGGGTCTGGGGCGAGTGGCGCGATTGGCTGGCCAAGCGCGCCGCCGCCGGCAAGCTGGCGCCCAAGGGCTTCCCGACCAGCAAGCGGTTCAAGCCGAAGTAAAGCCATCTCCATGGCGGGCCTGCCGGGCCGGGGAGGCCGCGAGATAGCCGGTCGCCAGGACGAATCCTGCCACGGCGATCCATAGGGTCGGCCGATAGCCGATGGAGTCGGCGAGCACACCGCCCAGCGGCGCGCCGACGACGATCATCGCGCGATTGATGGATCGCATCGTGGTGTTCATCCGCCCCTGCAGGGCATCGGGCGTCACCGCCTGGCGATAGCCCATCTCATTGGCGTTCTGCGCGCCCATCCCGAGACCGTAGAGGGCTTGGCCCAGCGCCAGGAGCGCGATCACGCCGCCATGCGTGCCGGCCAGCGGCGCGCAGGCGATCACCGCCCAGGCGACGGGCATGAGCGCACGACAGGCGATGATGGCCCAGCCGGCGCCCCAGAGGGTTCCAATGCGGGTGGAGACCATGGCGCCCAGCAACCCCGTGACGCCGGCGGAGGCCATGACCATGCCGAGTTCGAAAGGGGTCAGGTTCAGTTCCAGAAGCACGAAGGGCACGAAAACCGTGACCAGCATGCTGTTGAACAGGAACCAGCCATGGGTGGAGATCGCCAGGGGCGCCAGCATCCGATGTCGGTAGACCCAGGCCAGTCCCTCGCGGATTTCACGCCCTAGGTTTCTGGGCTGAGCCTCGTCGCTGGGCGGAGGCTCCGACACCTTGATCCTGGAGACCGCCAGGGCTGAAAACAGGTAGGTCGCGGCGTCGACCAAGACGGCCACCGGGGCGCTAAGCGCGGTGACCAGGGCGCCGGCCAGCACCGGACCCGAGGTCTGGGCCACCGCGCCACCCTGATCGAGCCTCGCATTGGCGGCGAGAAGCGAGGCCTTCGGAACCAGGCGCGGGAGGAAGGACTGCGAAGCCGCGTCGTTCAGCAGCGTCAGCACGCCGAACAGCGCCATGAAGACCATCAGCACTGGCAAGCTCAGCCACCCCACGGCCCAGAGGGCGGGGATGGCGCCGAGCAGCAGCGCGCGGCCGAGGTCGGTCGTCACCATGACAGGCTTTCGGCGCCGCCGATCCACAAGCGCGCCAAGGATCAAGCCAAACAGCAGGTAGGGCAGCCAGCGCGACGCATTCACCAGTCCGACATCGGTCGCCGTGCCGCTAAGGGTGATCACCACGAGCACTTGCAAGGCGAGGGTGGTGACGTAGGTCCCGAACTCCGAAACCGTCTCGGCCGTCCAGAAGGTCAGGTAGCCGGGAAGGCCAAAGACATCACGTCGACTAGCCTCCACGTAACTCTCCGCCGGATCTGAGCTGCAAGTCTGTCAGGAAGGCGGCAATCTCGCCATCGCTGTGCAGGCGAACGACGGGAACGTCGCCGCCATGCTTTGCGCGCGCCGCCTCGATGCGGGGGCGATTGACCCGGTCGAACGCCCAGATGAACCGCAGCACCTTCAGGAGGTCGCGCGGCCGATGGGCTTCACCGGCCCGCAGAACGCGCGCGGCGGCCCGCCAGGCGCAGGCCAGGCGAGGGCGATCCAGCCACAGCACCAGATCGGCGCGCGGCAGGCGGATGTCGAAGGTCGCCAGGGCGAAATTCCCGTCGCTGATCCAGGCGTCAGCGGCGTGGGCCTGGGTCATTACTTCGCGAAAGCGCGCGAGATCGTCGGTTCCCCAATGCGGCCGCCAAATGTCGTCCAGGCAAATCACTGGCGCGGCCGCCTGCTCGCCAAGCCGTCGGGCCAGCGTGGTCTTGCCGCTGCCGGCGCAGCCGAGGATGATGATTCGGGGCAAGGCGCGACCACACTGAGGAACACAACCGTCTCATTGTATCACCCTGTCTCAACGCTAGTGGCCCGCCGCCATGGCGATCGCGGCGGCGAAGCCGAACCCGGCGACACCGAGCAGCAGCGCAAGTCGGAAGAGGTGGAGATCAAGCCGCTTCAAGACGTATCGCTCGGTTCAGCGCCGCCACGATCTGCAGTGGGTCGCAGGGCTTGGTCAGGAAGGTGGAATCCTTGACCCCCTCGGAGAGGTGGCGCGCCGCCGCGGTTCCGGAGATGTAGACGACCGGAAGGTGCGGATAGGCCTTGCGCGCATGGCGAGCGACATCGAAGCCGTCGCCGCCGCTTCCAAGATCGATGTCGGTCACCAGCGCCGACAGATGTTCGTGTTTGGAGATCGCTTCGAACGCGGCGGACGCGCAATAGGTCGCGGTGACCGAGAAACCATGAGCCCTGAGAACGTCACAGGAATCCATGTTGCAAATGAAATTGTCCTCGACGAACAAGATCCGATGATTCTGCATAGGGGTTGACCCTTCAGGTCACACAACCCTTGAGATAGAAATTGTTTCCCTCTCTTTGCAAATATTTTGGAATACTGAACACATCCGCGACGTGTCTCAACTTATATTTGACCACGATTTGTCGCGCTCGGGTCGACTCTCGGCCGGCTCGCGTAGGTTTTCGAAGAATAGGTGCGGCGCGCCTTGCCGCCCCCAGCTCAACGCGTAAGCTTGCCGCAACAAGAAAACCGGGGGAACACCATGACGCGCCGCGTCCATCTGCTCGCGACCGCCTTCGCGCTCGCCACGCTCAGCCTGACATCCGCGCCGGGCGCTCATGCCCAGACCCGCGCCTCAGCCCTCGCGCCGGCAGCCAGCCCCGAGTCGGTCGGCTTTGACTCCCAGCGCCTGAAGAAGCTGGACGCCGCCATGGCCCAGGCCGTGGCCAGCGGTCGCGTGGTGGGGATGCAGACCCTGCTGGCGCGACACGGCAAGGTCGTGGCCACCAATACCTACGGCAAGATGAGCAAGGCCACCGGCCAGCCGATGCAGAAGGACGCCATCTTCCGCATCTATTCCATGAGCAAGCCGATCACCGGCGTCGCCATGATGATCCTGTTCGAGGAAGGCAAGTGGCGCCTGGACGATCCGGTCACCAAGTTCCTGCCGGAAATGAAGGACCTCAAGGTCTGGAAAGGCCTGGACGCCCAGGGCAAGCCGACACTGGAACCGGTCAAGCGACCGCCCACCATGCGCGAGCTGATGAGCCACACGGCGGGTTACGGCTACGGCCTCTCCGACCGTCACCCGGTCGACAAGATGTTCCAGGAGCAGCGGGTCCTTGGCTCCAACAGCCTGGCGGAGATGTCGACCAAGGTCGCGGGCATCCCCTTGATGTTCCCGCCGGGCGAGCGGTGGTCCTATAGCGTCGCCGTCGACCTGCAGGGCGCCATCGTCGAGAAGCTGTCGGGCCAGACCCTTGGCCAGTTCATGGAAAGCCGCATCTTCAAGCCGCTGAAGATGACGGACACCGCCTTCATGGTGCCCGCCGACAAGGTGTCGCGCCTGGCCGCCGTCTATGGCGAGGACCCCAAGACCAAGCAGGTGGTCGAGGCGACCACCGACAATCCCCAGGTTCAAGACTTCACCAAGCCTCCGGTCATGGAGTCGGGGGGGGGCGGTCTGGTCGGCACCACCGCCGACTACGCACGGTTCGCGCAGATGATCGCCAACGGCGGCGAGCTGGACGGCGTGAGGATCCTGTCGCCGGCCGCGGTGGAGATGATGGGGACCAACCAAATCCCTGCCGCCGCCCTCGTGACCTCGAACGGCTCGGCCGCCTCGTTCTTCAACGAGTCGGTCGGGTTCGGCCTCGACTTCCTTGTGGTCAACGACCCGCGCAAGGCCGGGAGCCTGGAAGGCAAGGGGACCATGAGCTGGGGCGGAGCGGCCGGGACCTGGTTCTGGGTCGATCCCACCAACGATGTGATCTTCGTCGGGATGATCCAGCAATACAGCGGCACGGGCGACCTGGGCGGCCTGTCGCGGACCCTCGTCTACCAGGCCCTGGTCGACCCGGCGAAGTAGCGTGATGATCGAGAGCCGGATCGCGGCGACTTTGCAGCCTACTGCGCGACGGCGAGCGCCTTGTCTGGACCGGCCGGCCAAAGCAGGGACTGCCGTTGACGGGCATGAACGCCTACCGGATCCCGGGAGCGCGGCACGTTGGCGTTCGGCCAGCCTGTCGGACTGATGTCGGTGTTTCGAAGCGGGACCAGCGGGTGCTCGATCCGGATGCCGTCGCCAGGCGACCAGGTCCGTTTCCTGCAGGTGGAGGGCGTGATGGAGGCCTTCAGCTCACGGGTTCCAAGCACGGCTGACGGCGCGCGCGCCTTGACTTTCGAGGCCCCACATGCGCCCTTCCGCGCCTCGATTTTCAGAGCCTCAGCGACCTCAAATGCACGCCTATCGCAGCCATACCGCAGGCGCCCTGCGCGCCGCCGACACGGGTCAGACCGTCCGCCTGTCGGGCTGGATCCATCGTAAGCGCGACCACGGCGGTCTGGTCTTCATCGACCTGCGCGACCACTACGGCCTGACCCAGCTGGTCATCAGCCCGGAAACCCCCGGCTTCGACGTCATCGAACGCCTGCGCGCCGAGAGCGTGATCAAGATCGACGGCGACGTGGTCGCGCGCTCGGCCGAGACCGTGAACGCCAACCTGCCCACCGGCGAGGTCGAGGTGCGCGTGCGTTCCGTCGAGGTGCTGTCGGAAGCCGCCGAGCTGCCGCTGCCGGTGTTCGGAGAGCCTGACTATCCCGAAGAGATCCGGCTCAAGCACCGCTATCTCGATCTGCGCCGCGAGACCCTGCACAGGAACATCGTCCTGCGCTCGAAGGTCATCCACTCGATCCGCAACAGGATGATCGGTCAGGGCTTCCTGGAGTATCAGACCCCGATCCTGACGGCCTCGTCGCCGGAGGGCGCGCGCGATTTCCTGGTGCCCTCGCGCCTGCACCCCAGCAAGTTCTATGCGCTGCCCCAGGCGCCCCAGCAGTTCAAGCAACTGCTGATGGTCTCGGGCTTCGACCGCTATTTCCAGATCGCGCCCTGCTTCCGCGACGAGGACCTGCGCGCCGACCGCTCGCTCGAGTTCTACCAGCTCGACGTCGAGATGAGCTTCGTCACCCAGGAAGACGTCTTCGCGGCCATCGAGCCGGTGATGCACGGTGTGTTCGAGGAGTTCGCCGATGGGAAGCCGGTGACGCCCTATCCGTTCCCGCGAATTCCTTACCGCGAGAGCATCCAGAAGTATGGCACCGACAAGCCCGACACCCGCAACCCGCTGATCATGCAGGATGTGTCGGACCACTTCCGCGGCGGCGGGTTCGGCTTGTTCGCGCGCATCCTGGAAGACGCCAAGAACGCCGTCTGGGCGATCCCGGCTCCAAAGGGCGGCAGTCGCGCCTTTTGTGACCGCATGAACTCCTGGGCGCAGGGCGAGGGCCAGCCCGGCCTCGGCTACATCTTCTGGAGCGAAGACCAGGGCGGCTGGGGCGGCCCGATCGCCAAGAACCTCGGTCCCGAGGCCACCGGCGCGGTCATGGGTCAGTTGGGCCTGGGGCAGGGCGACGCGGCCTTTTTCGCCGCCGGCGACCCGAAGGTGTTCGCCAAGTTCGCCGGCTCGGCCCGGACCAAGGTCGGAACCGACCTGAAGCTGGTCGACGAGAACCGCTTCGAGTTCGTCTGGATCGTCGACTTCCCGATGTTCGAGTGGAACGAGGACGAGAAGCGCGTCGACTTCTCGCACAACCCGTTCTCCATGCCGCAGGGCGAGATGGAGGCCCTGCTGACCCAGGACCCGCTGTCGATCCTGGCCTATCAGTACGACATCGTCTGCAACGGCTACGAACTGTGCTCCGGCGCGATCCGGAACCACCGCCCCGAGCTGATGCTGAAGGCCTTCGAGGTCGCGGGCTATGGCTCCAACGTGGTCGAGGAGCAGTTCGGCGGCATGCTGAACGCGTTCCGCCACGGCGCGCCGCCGCACGGGGGCCTCGCGCCCGGCATCGACCGTATCGTCATGCTGCTGGCGGGCCAGACGGCTATCCGCGAGGTCATTGCTTTCCCGCTGAACCAGCAGGGCCAGGACCTGCTGATGAACGCGCCTTCGGAGGTCGAGGAGCGTCAGCTGAAGGATCTGCACATCCGGCTGGCGCCGCCGATCAAGGTCTGACGGCGCTCTAGTCGTTCGAAACGATGTAGCGCGGGGCCGGAGGTGGCGCCGGCGGAGAAGGCGGCGCGGCCGGAACGGCGGGAACGGCCTTCACCGCGTGCGAGGGCGGGCGGTGAACCACGAAACGCACCTTGCGGCTGCAGGTGCGGGCGATCAGGCCCGCCGGCAGTCGGGTGGAGCCGTCGGCGCAGGCCTCGTCGATCTGCTCCTGGTCCAGGCCCTGGGTGCGCGAGAAGTCGACCCCGGCGATATTGGCGTGCCGCAGGCTGGCGTCACGGAAGTCCGCCCCGGCGAAGGTCGCGCCGGCCAGGTTCGCGCCGTCCAGATCGGAATCGCGGAACGAGGCCTGCTCGAAGCGGCCGCCGGACATGCTGGCGCCGGAAAGCTCCGCATCGCGGAAGCTGGCGCCGCGGGCGTCGGCCTTGGTGAAATTCGCGCCGTTCATCGAAGAGGCCTGGAAACGGCCGGAAGCGATGTTGGCCTTGGCGAAGTTGGCGCCCGGGGCCTCGGAGTCGCGCATGTCCACGCGGGTGAGGGTGGCCGAGGCGAAGTTGACGCCCTTGGCGTTCACCGAGCGCAGGCGGGCGTCGGTCATGGTCGCGGCGGCGAAGTTGGCGCCCACCATCTCGGAGTCGGAGAGATCGGCGCGCGAGAGGTCCGCCCCGGCGAAATTCGCGCCGAAGAAGCGCGCGTCACGCAGGTCCGAGCCGACGAGGGCGGAGCCCGAGAAGTTCGCGCCCATGAACTGCGCGCCGTTCAGCTTGCGGCCCGAGAGCTCGCAGCGGGCGCAGGCGCCGCCGAAAGACACCATCCGGGCCACGTCCTTGTCGGCGACGGCGGCGAGGGCCAGGCCGGGCGCGAGGCTGGTGGTGGCGGCGAACAGGGCCAGCAAAGCGGCGAGGCGGGGCGTCAGGGGTCGAGTATTGCGATCCATGGCCAGATGATGTGCCTGCGCCAGCCCCGATACGCTACTTAATTCGCGGTAATTCTCAGCGACTTAGACTGTAGCTTTAGCATTGCGGGATGCGCAGCCCAGGTGGCAAGCCGGTCGAGGGATCGCCGCACGCCCGGTTCAGTTGCGCCTGAGACAAACCCTTTGCCCCGTTCAGGCTGGCGCCGGAGAAATTCGTGCCCTCCAGGCGCGCGCCGGCGAAATTCGATCCCACCAGATAGGCGCCGACGAAGCTGGCGTGGGTCAGGTCGGCGGCTGAAAAGTTACCGCCTGATAGCACCGCGCCGTAGGCCTCGACGTCGCGCAGATCGGCGCCGGCGAAGTTTGTGCGGTTCATCACGGCCAGCGACATGTCCGACTGGCGCAGGCGCGCGCCGGCGAAATTGCGGCTGTGGACCTCGAGTCCGGTGAAGTCGGCCTGGAAGAGGTTGCACTTGGGGCAGCTCGCGCCACGCTGGGCCTGGGAGATCTGGCCCTTGTTCTGTGCCGCGGCCGGGACAGCCGCCGTCAGCAGGGCCAGCCCCAAGATCACTACCGGCGGTTTCATGGCGGTCTCCGACCCGATGAACGCCATCTCATACAGGCCAAGCTTTAAGACCTGATTGATCCTGAACGGCGCCTAGCCGGTCATGTCGCCGCCGTGATTGTCCGCCCGGGCCCCGCAGGTCTCGCAGATCAGGCTCGCGCCCTTGCGCACCACGGCCACGTCGCCGCACGCGGCGCAGACGTCGGCCTCGTGGGCGTTCGGCCCCTGACCGCGCTCCTTGGCCGAGGGCAGGAAGACCAGGTTGTCGGGCGCCGCGCCTCGCGCGAAGCCCCGCGAGATGAAATGGCTGGCCGGTTGGGGTTCGCCGGCCTGATCGTCGGTGTCGTCGAGCTTGCCGCGGCCCAGGCCGTCGGCGTTCAGCTCGCCCGGATCGGCGTTGGCGAGGTCGTCGCGCGCCAGGTAAGACACGCCGAGCTCGCGGAAGATGTAGTCCAGGATCGACGTCGCCGAGCGCACCGAGTCATTGCCGGTGACCGGCCCAGCCGGCTCGAAGCGGGTGAAGACGAAGGCGTCGACGAACTCGTCCAGCGGCACCCCGTACTGCAGCCCGATGGAGATGCCGATGGCGAAATTGTTCATCAGCGATCGGAAGGCCGCGCCCTCCTTGTGCATGTCGATGAAGATCTCGCCCAGCTCGCCGTCATCGTATTCGCCGGTGTGGAGATAGACCTTGTGGCCGCCGACGGCCGCTTTCTGGATATAGCCTTTGCGGCGGTCGGGCAGCTTGCGGCGGGTGCGGTCGCGTTCGACGATGCGCTCGACGATCCGCTCTTGAGCCGGGCGCTCCTGAGCTTCGGCGTCGCGATGCGCGCGGGGGGGCGGTTCCGATACCTTCGGCAGGTCCAGCGACAGATCGGCGGGAGGCGGCGCGCGGCGCACGCGAATGGCGGCCACGCCGGCTCGGGCGGCGGCGCCCATCAAGGCGCGGGCGTCGGCGGGCGCGGTGTCCCACTCCAGCTCCAGATCGGGCATGGCGGGGGCCGCCAACACGGGCTGGATCGCCGCGAGCAGGGCGAAGTAGGGCGCGGGTCCTAGGTCGTCGGCGGTCTGGAACACCGCCCGCTGGCCGGGCGTCAGGAACTCGGCCTCCGCCAGCGCGCCGGAGCCGAGGGCGTGCTCTTCGGCCGCTAGGATGTCGGCGTCGGTGAAACCTGCCAGTTTCAAGACGTCGAAGGCGGGATCTGCGAGGTCGGCGTCGGTGGCCCCCAGGACGTCGCACAGGAAGCCGGCGTCGATGGCGGCGAAGGCGTCGGGTAGCCGCGTGGCGAAGGGCAGGGCGGCCTCGGTCGCGGCGATCTCGTGGTCGGTGAAACCCTTGGCGTGCAAGGCCGCGTGGTTGACCCCGGGCGCGTCGGAAAGGTCCAGGCGGCCCAGGAGGCGGGCGCGGGCCTGGGCGACGTCGGCCCCCAGCACGGTCAGACCCTGCAGGCTCGCCTCGGAGAGCACGCGGGTGATCGCCCCGTCCTCGGTCTCGGCCACGGTCACAGGACCCAGCCAGGGGGCCGCGGACGCCCCGGCGCCGCCTAGGCGGAGCGCGATTTCCGGATCGTCGAACACGCCCAGCCCGCCGTTCAACTTCACGCCCGACGAAATCAGGGCCGAGTTCGCGCGGCGATAGAGGTCCAGGACCGCGCCGCGACCGTTCGGCGAATCATAGGCGACGCCTTGGGCCACCAGCCAGTCGGCGACGCCCGCCAGGCCCAGGATCGCGGGCCGATCGTCGGATGCGGCGGCCAGGGCGACGCCCAGCAGCGCCACGGCGGCCTCGAAGCCCGCCCGGTCGAAGTCCTGGCCGGCACCGAAGGCCAGGACATTGAGCGCGCCGCGCACCCCGCCCCAGCCGCGCGCCACGGCCTGGCCGGCCTCGGCCGAGAAGGCGGCCGCCACCGCCCCGGTCTCCCAGGCGGCCACGGCGATGCGCGCGTCGGGCTCCTCGCCTGCCACGCACACGAGCTCCAGCCCGTCGACGTCGCTGAAGGTCGGCTCGATCGAGGACCAGTCGTGTTCGCCGGCCTTGGCCAGGGCGATGGCGTCCAGGATCATGGCGTCGCCGGCGCCGGCCGCGCGGGCGGCCTCGGCGGCGCGGGCCAGGCTGGCGTTGGCGCGGACGTCGGCGCAGGCGGCGGGATCGCCCTCGCAGCGCAGGACGCTGTCCATGACCGCCTGCAGGCGTGCGGCCAACTCGCGGGCCGCGACGCGAGCCATGGCGCGGCCGCGATGCTCCGCCCTAAGGGTGACCAACGCCCCGGCGAACTCACCGTCGGCGGGCTGGACCAGCGGCATGCGTTGGCCGAGCCTGGGCGCCGAGATGGCGATCTGGCCCGACAGCATCGCCGCCCCCAGGTCGCGGCGGAATCCGCCGCGGGCGCGCGCGGAGTCGAACAGGCCCGCCACGTCGCCGCGCTGGACCAGATCCTCGGCGTACCGGAAGAGGGCGGCGGGAAGGTCGGAGGTTTCGTCCAGCCAGTCGAGCCAGGCCTCGACCCTAGCGTCGGTCCAGGACGCCGGCGCCAGCACCTCGGCGACGCTGGCGGCGCGCTCCAGAAGCCGTCGCTCGATCCTCGCCGTCTCGCTACGCATGCATGGTTCTCCCGAGCCCCGAGTCTAGGGAGAGCCGCCTTGGCGGGCAATAGATGTTGCGGTCGCAGCCCAGGCCATCCCCAACATATTGCGACGTTCGGGTCGCTGGACGCTGGGCGGGCGCGGACCTATAGTCCGGCCGCTTCGTAGCTGTTTCCGGAACGCTCAAACGTGCTCAAAGATATCTTCACCTGGTGGAACGGCGCGACCATCGGCATCCGCTTCACCGTGGGCCGGCGCGGGGTCTTCATCGGCCAGGATGAGAACGGCAACAAGTACTACGAGGCCAAGGACACCAAGGACTCGTACGACGGTCGCAAGCGTCGCTGGGTCATCTTCGACGGCTACGCCGAGGCGTCGAAGGTCTCGCCCGACTGGCACGGTTGGCTGCACCACACCTTCGAGGAGCCGCCGACCCTCGAGCCGCTCCAGCGCCAGGCCTGGGAGCGAGACCACATCCCCAACCTGACCGGCACCGTCCACGCCTGGCGGCCCAAGGGCTCCATCGCCCGGGGCGGCGAGCGCCAGAAGGCGACCGGCGACTATGAGGCCTGGCGGCCGGAATAGTCATGACGCGGCGTTCGATCCTGGCTGGCCTGGCCGTTCTCGGCGCCGTCGCGGCGGCGGGCATGGTCGTGGCCCAGCCCACGCCGCCCGCACCCTTGCAACCTCCGCCCCTCGCCGTGCCGCCCCCGCCCATCGCGACCGCGCCCGCGGAGGAAGCTCCGCCCGCCGAGGTGAGCGCGCCCGCGCCGGTGGCCACGCCGCCGATCGAGGCCGCCGAGGTGGCCCCCGCCGCGCCGCCCAAGGCGCAGGTGGCGGTGAAACCCGCCGAGGCGGCGATCAAGCGCGCCCGCTACGACGTCGCGGTGATCCAGGCCCTCGACAAGGTGACCGCCGAGTCCATGCGCTTCGAGGCCGCGGTCGGCAAACCCGTGCGCTACAAGAACCTCGTGTTCACCGTGAAGGCCTGCGAACGCTCCGCCGAGGACGAAGGCGTCGAGGACTCGATGGTCCATCTGACCGTGGAATCCCAGCCGCGCCCGGCGCCGGGCAAGCCGGTGCCGGCCCCCAGGCAAGCCTTCCGGGGCTGGATGTATGCGGCCTCGCCAAGCCTGAACCCGCTGGAGCATCCGGTCTACGACGCCTGGCTGATCACCTGCAGGGCGACGGTTCCCGCGCCCACGGCGCTGCGCTGAAACTCAGCCTCGCGTCCTAGGGCGCGACCCAGCCGGCGGCGGTACTCGGCGCGCGAAATCTCCTCCGTCCCGAACTGAAGGAGATGCTCGGTCATGAACTGCGCATCCAGCAGGACGAAGCCGTCGGAGATCAGCCGGGCCACGAGATGGACCAGGGCGACCTTCGAGGCGTCGGTCGCCCGCGAGAACATGCTCTCCCCAAAGAAGGCGCCGGCCAGCGACACGCCATAGAGGCCGCCGACCAGCCGTCCGTCCTTCCAGCACTCCACCGAGTGTGCGTGGCCCATCTCGAACAGTTCCGCGTAGAGCCGCTCGATCGTGCCATTGATCCAGGTCTCTGACCGCTCCGCCGTGGCGGCGGCGCAGAGATCGACGACCTGTCGAAACGCGGTGTCCACGCGGATCTCGAAGGGTTCGGCGCGCACCGTTCGCGCCAGCCGGCGGGATACGTGGAAGCCAGTCAGGGGTATCACCCCGCGCTTCTCGGGGTCGATCAGGAAGACCCGCTCATCCTCGCGGGCGTCGGCCATGGGGAAGACCCCGCGGGCGTAGCAGTCCAGCAGTTCCTGGGCGCCGAACCTGCCGCTCATGGCCGGTTCATCGCCGCAAACGGGCGGCCTACGCCTCTTCCTGAGCCTTCATCCATCGTTCCAGCCAGTGGATGTCATATTTCCCCGCCAGGATATCAGGCTGCTGCAGCAGGTCGAGGAACAGGGGGATGGACGTCTCGATCCCGCCCACCACCATCTCCCCCAGGCAGCGGTTGAGGCGTGCGATGCATTCCTCGCGATCGCGGCCGTGGACGATGAGCTTGCCGATCAGGCTGTCGTAGTAGGGCGGGACCGTATATCCGGCGTAGAGCGCGCTATCGAGCCGCACGCCCAGGCCGCCCGGGGCATGGAAATCGGTGACCAGGCCCGGCGAGGGGATGAAGGTCTTCGGGTTCTCGGCGTTGATCCGACACTCGATGGCGTGGCCTTCGAAGACCACGTCCTCCTGACGGAAGGACAGCGGCATGCCCGCGGCGATGCGGATCTGTTCCCGGACCAGATCGATGCCGGTGATGGCCTCGGTGACCGGATGCTCCACCTGCAGACGGGTGTTCATCTCGATGAAGAAGAACTCGCCGTTCTCGTACAGGAACTCGATGGTGCCGACGCCGAGATAGCCGATGGCCTTGACCGCATCGACGACCACCTTGCCGATCTTGGCGCGGGCGGCGGCGTCGATGACCGGGGAGGGGGCTTCTTCCAGGACCTTCTGGTGGCGGCGCTGCAGCGAGCAGTCGCGTTCGCCCAGGTGGCAGACATTGCCGAAACTGTCGGCGATGACCTGGAGCTCGATGTGGCGCGGGGTCTGTAGGTAGCGTTCCATGTAGACCGCGTCGTCGCCGAAGGCGGCGCGGGCCTCGGCGCGGGCGGTGGAAACCGCCTCGTAGAGTTCGTCCTGGTTCTGGGCGACCTTCATGCCGCGCCCGCCGCCGCCGGCGGCGGCCTTGATCAAGACCGGGAAGCCGATCTCCTTGGCCGCCGCGAAGGCCTCCTCCTCGGTGGTCACCGCGCCGTCGGAGCCGGGGACCACGGGGATCCCTGCGTCCTTCACCGCCTGCTTGGCGGTGATCTTGTCACCCATCATCTTGATGTGCTCGGCCTTCGGGCCGATGAAGGTGAAGCCGTGGGCGGTGACGATCTCGGCGAACCGGGCGTTTTCCGAAAGGAATCCGTAGCCTGGATGGATCGCTTGAGCCCCGGTGATCTCGGCGGCGGCGATGATCGAGGGGATGTTCAGGTAGCTCTTGGCCGCCGGGGCCGGGCCGATGCACACGCTCTCGTCGGCCAGCCGCACCCACATGGCGCCGGCGTCGGCCTCGGAGTGGACCGCCACGGTGGAGATGCCCATCTCCTTGCAAGCCCGATGGACCCGCAGGGCGATCTCGCCACGGTTGGCGATGAGGATTTTCTCGAACATCGTCCTACTCGACGACGACGAGCGGCTCGCCGAACTCGACCGGCTGCCCATCCTCGACCAAAATCTCCACCACCCGGCCGGCCTTGGTCGCCGGAATGGGGTTCATGGTCTTCATGGCCTCGACGATCATCAGGGTCTGGCCGACGGCGACGGTGTCTCCGACCTTGATGAAGGCCGGCGCGTCCGGCTGGGGTTGCAGGTAGATGGTGCCGACCATCGGGGAGTTGATGGTGTCGGCCTTGCTGCGCGCTTCCGCCGCAGGGGCCGGAGCCGCCTCGGAAGGCGCCGCGGAGGCGGTCGGGGCCGGTTGGGACGTCGGGACGGGGGCCGCGGCGTAGTGCATGGGCGCCGCAGATAGCGTCTTGGCGACGCGAATCTTCAGTCCGTCACGCTCGACTTCGATTTCCGACAGGCCGGTATCGGTGAGGATGTCGGCCAGTTTGCGCACCAGACGCGCGTCGATCGGATCGGCAGGAGCCTTGGGACTGCTAGCCATATGATATTCCTTAGCTTGGTTTGAGACCTAGCGGGCGAGGCCCGAGGCGGCCTCGACGGCCAGTTCATAGCTCGCCGCGCCGAAGCCGGAGACGACTCCGGTCGCGGCCAGCGACACATAGGTTTCGCGACGGAACGCCTCGCGCGCCGCCGGGTTGGAGAGATGGCACTCGATCACAGGAATATCGAGCGTTTTCAAAGCGTCCAGCAGGGCGACCGAGGTGTGCCCATAACCGGCCGGATTGATCACCAAGGCGCAGGCCTCCGTCCGGGCTTCCTGGACCCAGTCGATCAGCTCGCCCTCATGGTTGGATTGCCGGAACACGATCACGCGATCCAGGGCGCCCGCACGTCGTTCGCAACGGATGCGGACGTCGTCCAGGGTCTCTTTTCCGTAAATCTCCGGCTCTCGGACCCCCAGGAGGTTGAGGTTCGGTCCGCTAAGCACATAGATCGGTTTCGACATTCGGCTCCGCCGTCGATTCCGCCGTCTTGTAACGGTCGGCGGCGGGGGTCACAAGCATTCGGCGGTGTGAGGCTTCACGAGGTCGTCATGACTTTGACCATCAACGGAGAGGAAAGGGCGTTTTCGGGCCTTTCCAGTCTGGCCGCCCTGGTGGCTCAACTCGGCCTCGACGCGCGCAAGGTTGCCGTGGAGAGGAACCTGGAAATCGTGCCGCGTTCGGCCTATGCCGCCACCGCGCTCGCCGACGGCGACCGTATCGAGATCGTGCATTTCATCGGAGGCGGCTGACATGGACGGGTCGGTTCACACTCAAGACGTCGGGGAAGACCCCTGGACCGTCGCCGGCCGGACGTTCACGTCGCGGCTCATCGTCGGCACGGGCAAGTACAAGGACTACGCCCAGAACGCCGCGGCGGCCGAGGCGGCGGGCGCCGAGATCGTCACCGTGGCCCTGCGTCGGGTGAACCTCAGCGATCCCAGCCAGCCCATGCTGGTCGATTACGTGAAGCCCGATCGCTTCACCTTCTTGCCCAACACCGCCGGTTGTTTCACAGGCGAGGAGGCGGTGCGCACCCTGCGCCTGGCCCGCGAGGCCGGAGGCTGGGACTTGGTGAAGCTGGAGGTGCTTTCGGATCCCAACCTGCTCTATCCCGACATGGAAGAGACCCTGCGCGCGCTGAAGATGCTGATCAGCGAGGGGTTCCAGGTGATGTCTACTGCACCGACGATCCGGTCTTCGCGCGCAAGCTGGAGGACGCCGGCGCCGCGGCGATCATGCCCCTGGCCGCCCCGATCGGCTCGGGCCTGGGGATACTCAACGCGGTGAACCTGCGGATCATCATCGAGCAGACGAAGGTCCCTGTGCTGGTGGACGCCGGCCTGGGCACGGCCTCGGACGCAGCCCTGGCCATGGAGTTGGGCTGCGACGCAGTGCTGATGAACACTGCCATCTCCAACGCCCAAGACCCGATCCGCATGGCGCGCGCGATGAAGCACGCGGTGATCGCAGGCCGTGAAGCCTTTTTGGCCGGCCGCATGCCCAAGAAGGTGTTCGGCGAGGCCTCCTCGCCTAGCGGAGGGTTGATCTGATGCGCCGGGCCAATGGTCGCAAATCGATCTTCATCACCGGCGCAGCCTCGGGCATGGGGCGGGAGACCGCCAAGCTGTTCGCCGACAAGGGCTGGTTCGTCGGCGGATACGACGTCAATGAGGCGGGTCTGAAGGCGCTTGAGGTCGAGATCGGGGCGGGCAACTGCGTCGTGCGCCGTCTGGACGTCACCGATCGCCAGGATTACCGGGCCGCGCTGGCGGCGTTCGGCGAGGCGACCGATGGTCAGCTCGACCTGCTGTTCAACAACGCCGGCATCGGCCGGGGCGGCCCCTTCGCCGATCAGCCGTTCGAAGACGTTATCGCCGTCGTCCAGGTCAACCTGATGGGGGTGCTGATCGGCATCCACGAAGGGATCGGCCTGCTGAAGGCCACGCCCAATTCACTCTGCTTCACCACCTCGTCCTCGTCAGCCACCTTCGGCATGGCCGGGATCGCGGTCTATTCGGCCACCAAGCACGCTGTGAAGGGGCTGTCGGAGGCGTTGTCAGTTGAGTTCAAGGCCTATGGGGTGCGGGTCGCCGACGTCCTGCCGGGTTTGATCGACACACCCATCCTGCCGCCCGAGGCCATCGCCAACGCGCCCAAGGAGGGCCTGTTCCGCGCCATCGCGCCCGTCGAGGTCGCCAAGGTGGTGTGGGAGGCCTATCACGCCGACACGTTGCACTGGTACGTGCCGCCCGAGCTGGTCGAGATGGACAAGATGGCTACGGCGGCTCCGGAGGCCATGCGTGACCAGATGGCCGCGGGCGGCCTCTTCAATCGGCCGCAGGGCGACTAGGGAAGCTGGGCGGCGCGTTGGCGCAGCGCCGCTCGGGCCTTTGACCCCGTGACGGCGATCTTCAGCATGTCGGCCTCCGGCTCGAGGCCGACGGTGCGCATTAGGGTCTCGCGGTCGGGGCCGGGTTTCGGCGGGTAGGCCGCGTTCTTCTGCTGGCGGGGCTGGGCCCAATAGCCGAACACCTTGAGCAGGTTCTCCGGCTTCTTCAGCCAGGCGGAGGGGTGCTCCAGCATGTGGAAGCCGCGCAGGGCCTGGCGCAGGATCTGGGTGTCGGAACGGACGGCGATATTGACCCCGTCCTCCATGAAGCTCTTCAGCACCTTGCTGCGCAGGCTGGGCCGGAATCCGGGCGTCAGGGTCTGCTGGGCGCGTTTGATCGCCGAGCGGTCCTGGTCGCGCATGCTGGTGTAGTAGGGCCGCAGTTCCCGGGTGACGCGCTCGTGGAAGTCGACCATGCGCACGACAGGGTCGTCGGTCTCGACCAGGACGTCGCGTAGGAGGTAGGCCTGCACCGCGGCGAAGGAGCAGCCCCGGCCGTACAGCGGATTGGTGCGGATCAGGCTGTCGCCCAGCGCGAAATAGCCGATTACCGCCGGCGTCCCGTCCTTGACCAGGTCGCGCCAGCGGCTGTGCAGTTCGCCCATGCCGAACACCCGGCTGACCCCCTCGGCCGTGGCGGGGTCGATCCACGGAACCAGGCCGGGCATCTGGCGGCAGACGGCGTCGAACACCTCCGGCGCGACAATGGCCTTGCGAAGCTCCATCTCGATCTCGGGCACGCAGATGGTGATCGAGAAGCGGCCATTGTCGCCGGGAAAGATGCCGAACTTCAGGAAGCCCAGATCGCCGGTGCCGGGAGCCTTGCCGCGCGGCGGCTCCTGCGCGCCGGGCGCCAAGCGGTAGTGGCGCGTGAAGTAGAGAATCCCGGCGCTCTCGGTCTCCTCGGCGATGGGGGCGCCGGCCTCGACGAGCTGCTCGATGCCCGATGATGTCCGCCCGCCGGCGTCGATCACCAGATCCCCAATCACGTCGCGCGGCCCCGCCGCGTCGGCGACGGAGACACCCACCACGCGCAAGCCTTGAGGGTCGGACTGCACCAGCAGCTTGCGTACGAAGGTTTCCGAGGCCACGCGCACGTTGGGCCAGCGTTCCACATAGCGGCGCATGACCAGTTCCAAGGTGGTGCGGCGGCTGGTCAGCACCACCAGGTCGCGGTCCACCGCTTCCGGCTGATAGTCGACCTTGTGCAGGTCGGTGAGCATCTGCTCGAAGCCCAGCTCGCGGCAACCCGCGCTCAGCAGCTCGGCCAGCAGCCGCGGGTGCTCGTCGCGGATCAGGGTGCGCAGCCGGGCCAGGAAGGCGTGGCTGTGGCGCAGATGGCCGACGCCGCGCCGGTTCCAGTCATCGAAGGCGGCGTCGGGATCGCCCTTTGGCGGCGGCGGGTCGCGTTCAAGGATCACGATATCCCGACCGGTCGGCGCCAGCGCGAGCGCCGCGCATAGCCCGGCGATCCCAGATCCGATCACCAGCACCCGTTCGTGCATGCCACTTCCAGGCCGCCGTCTCGACGGACTAGCTCCCAAGCGTAGAATCGAGCCTAGCCGTGGAGCGCCGTCCCGCAAAGCCTGACGTCGCGGAGCGCGCCTGCCTTAGCGTCGCACGGCCTAGCCGGCCGCGTCGACCTGGACCTGGTTGATGGTCTTGAGTTGGCCGGTCTTGGCCTCGGCGATGGCGGCGCGTAGGGCGGCCATGTCGGCGCCCGAGATCACCCGCTCGCCCACGACGAAGGCCGGGGTGCCGTCTATGCCCAAGGCGCCGGCCAGGTCTCGCGTATCCTGCAGGTGCTTCATCACCGCGGGGCCGCGGCCGGCGGCCTTGGCCGCATCAGGGTCGACGCCGGCGGCGCGCAGATGACGATAGATGCTGGCCTCGCTCAGCGCCCGCTCGGCCATGAAGGCTTCGAACAGGTCCAGCGACTTCGGTTTGGCGACGGGTGACAGGATCACCTGCGCCGCCATGGCCGATTCGGCGCTCAGGATCGGGAACTCCTTGAACACGAACCGCACATCGGGGTTTTCCCGGATGAGCTTCAGAATCTCGGGCGCGCTGGTTTTACAGAACCCGCAGCGGTAGTCGTAGAACTCGACCACCGTGATCTTGCCGTTGGGATTGGCGACGAAGTCGCGCGGGTCGCGCTCCAGGGCGTCGCGGTGCTTGACCAGGCCGACCTTTGCGATGTTCGCGGCGTCGGCTTCCTTCTTCTCTTGCAGCTTCTGGACGGCCTCCTCGATCACCTCGGGGTGGGCCAGCAGATAGGTGCGCACCTTTTGGCCAAAGGCGGCGTCCTCGGCCTTCTGGCAGGCGGTGAGCGACAGAAGGGCGGCGAGCGCCAAGGCAGGGCGAAGCATCGGGATCATTCCGGGCAAATAGGCGATGGAAGAGCGCAACGCTAGCGCGTCGAGGTTCGGCTGATCGAGCCTTCCTTGGCCAGGTCCTTCAAGTCGTCCTTGCTGGGCTTGGAGGTGAGCACGATGTCGGTGGCGCGCCGCCACTCCGGAGTATCCTTGGAGAGCTTCTCGCGGGCCCGCATGGCGAACACTCGCGCCTGCTGGGCGTCGCCGACGGCGAAGTAGTATTCGCCGGTCGCCAGTCGCGCCAAACCCTCCTTGCCCTGCTTGTCGTAGGCCTGGGCCAGCAGCCGCCAGGCCACGGCGTTGTCGTCTTCCTGGGTCAGCGCCTTGCGCAGCTCGGCGGCGCCTTCCTCGACCTTGGCCGGCGAATCCAGGGCGATCAGGGTCTGGCCCAGATTGACCCGCAACAGCGGGGCCTCGGGTTTCAGGGCCACGGACTTGCGTTGCGGCGCCTCGGCCTCCGCCGCTCGTCCGAACTCGAAGAGCACCTGGCCCTTCAACTCCCAAAGGTAGGGGTTGTTCGGTTGCTCGATGAGCAGGGCGTCGATCAGCTTCAGCGACTGATCGGGCTGCTTCATCTGATAATAGGCGATCGCTCGCGCGTACCGAGCCGCGTAGGACTTGTCCTTCTCGGAATACTTCACGATGGCCGTGGTTGGGTTGATGAACCCATCCAGCTTGGCCTTCATGATGTTGTGTTCCTCGATCGCCTCGGGCGTGTCGACCTTGTTGTAGCTGGGGTTCTGCTCGACCCGATGGCGCAGGGACTCGATCCGCGAGGACGACAGGGGGTGAGAGCGGAAATAGGCGAACCGCCGGGCTTCCTGGAAGACCTCCTGGTAGCGGAACTTGTCGAAGAAGTCGGCCAGGCCCTTGCCGGAGATTCCCGCCCGCTCAAGCATGGCCGCGCCGGCCTGGTCGGTGCGGCTCTCCTGCTCGCGGCTGTAGCCCATGGCGCCTAGGGTACCGAAATAGCTGGCGCTCCCGACGAGACCCGCGGCCGCTTCACCGGAACCGGCCAGGGCCGCCAGCACGCCCAGACCCATGGTCAGGAGAAACGGCTTCAGGCCCGCAGCGCTCATGTCGCCCGACCGCGCCGAGTGGCCGCCCGCCAGGTGTCCCACCTCGTGGGCGATGACGCCTTGCAGCTGGTTGGGGTTGTCGGACTCCAGGATCAGGCCGGTATAGACCGCCATGGTGCTGGGCGCGGCGAAGGCGTTCATCTCCTTCGAGCCGATCAGCAGAATCTCGATGGCGCTGGAATTGACCCCGGCGGCCTTGAAGAGGGGCTCGGAGTCCCTGCGGAGAATCTCCTCGATCTCCGTGTCGCGGATCAGGGCTATGCCCTCGTCCTGCGCTCGGGCCGGCGCGGCGGGCAGGGCGATGCTGAACGCCACCGCCGCCACGAGGGCCAAACGCGACAGAGGACGGGCAGGGGAGACCATGCCGAACAACTCCTAGCGCCCCCGCCAAATCAAGATGCGAAGCCTAGCGCGCTTTCGGGCCGAGTGGAAACCGGGCCCGAAAGCGCATGTAGGTGCTAACCCCGTCGCCACCAGCCCTTGCGGGCCGCCGTCGGCGGCTTTGCGCTGATCTCCGAGGGATCGGGTTCGCGAGCGACGGCGACCGGCGCGGCGACCAGAACGGGTTCTGGTTCCGGCTCCGGCTCGGGCGCGACGTCAGCGACGACCTCGACGGAGGCTTCCGGAGCCGCTTCCGCGGCGGCCTCGGCGGCGATGGACGCCTTGGTGCGGCGCGCGCGCGGCTTCTTCACCGGTGGCTCCTCGACCAATGGAGCGGGCTCCGGCTCGGCGAAGGCTTCGACCACGGGCTCGGCGACCGCCTCGGCCAAGGGGGCTTCGGCCTCGATGCTCACCTCTCCCTCCTCACGGCCGCGTCCGCGGCCCCGACGCGAGCGGGCCTTCTTGGGTTTGTCCTCGACGGCGGGCAGCTCGACCCAGACGTCGACGTCCGGCCCCTCGACGACGGGCTGCGCCTGGCGCGCGGGCGCCGGGGCGGCGGCGGCCGGACGCTCGTCATTGGCCGCGACCGGCGCGGGCATGTCTTCCGCCGGATCGTGCCAGACGAAGGGGTCGTCGCCATAGGGGACCCAGGGCCGGGTCCAGGAGAACACATCGGTCGGACGTCCGTCGTCGCGCATGCGGCGACCGCCCCTGCGGCCACGTCGGCGACGCCGGCCGCCTTGACCGTCGTCCTCGGTGTCGGAGCCCGCGGCCTCGCTCGCGGTGGGCACCGCGGCGGCGGCGGGGCGATCACCAGCTTCGCGCGGTTCGTCGCGGCGTCCGCGCCGACGCCTGCGGCGTCCGCGGCGTTGGCCACGGTCGTCGTCGCCGTCTTCGCTGTCCTGAAGGCGCTGTTCGGCCGAGTCGTCGTCGGTGGCCTCGCGCTCGATCGCCTCGTCGTCGTCGTCGTCGGCGATTTCCTCGTCGTCGTCCTCGTCCTCGTAGGTCTCGTCCTCGAGGTCTTCATCGACGGGCTGATAGGCCTGGACTTCGGTGCGCGTGGCCAGAGCCACCGCGTGTTCCGGCCGGGTTTCGCTGGAGGTGCGCTCGATCTCGTGATCGGCGTGGGCCAGGGCGTCGTCGATCACGATGGTGATGAACAGGCCCAGGCTCTGGTGGACGCGCGCCAGGTGGTTGCGCTTCTCGTTGAGGATATAGAGCCCGACCGCGCGCGGCACCTTCAGGGTCGCCTCGCCGCCGCCCTTCAGGGCCTCGATCTCCACGGCGCGCAGCGCGGTGAGCGCGCTGGATTCCACCGTGCGGACCCGACCGGCGCCGCCGCAATGTTCGCAGACATGGGTGGTGCCTTCCAGCACGCCGGAACGGCGACGCTGGCGGCTGATCTCCATCAGGCCGAAGGAGCTGATCTTGCCCATCTGGACCCGGGCACGGTCGTCCTTCAGCGCGTCCTTTAGCTTCTTCTCGACGGCGCGATTGTTCTTCGACTCATCCATGTCGATGAAATCGATGACGATCAGGCCGGCCAGGTCGCGCAGGCGCAGTTGGCGAGCGGCCTCCTCGGCCGCCTCCATGTTGGTCTTGAGCGCGGTGGCCTCGATGTTCCGCTCGCGGGTGGCGCGGCCGGAGTTGACGTCGACGGCGACCAGGGCCTCGGTCTGGTTGATCACCAGGTAGCCGCCGGACTTCAGCGGCACGACCGGGGAGTAGATCTGGCTGAGGTGATCCTCGATCCGGTACTTCACGAACAGCGGCATCGGCTCGCGGTACGGCTGAACCTTTTTCGCCTGCGACGGCATAAGCATGCGCATGAACTCGCGCGCTTCCTTGAAGCCGGCCTCGCCCTCGACCCAGACCTCGTCGATGTCCTTATCGTAGAGGTCGCGGATGGTCCGCTTCACCAGGTCCTCTTCCTCATAGATGAGCGCCGGGGCCACGGAGTGCAGGGTGGTCTCGCGGATGTTCTCCCACAGGCGCAGCAGATATTCGTAGTCGCGCTTGATCTCGGCCTTGGTGCGCTTGGCGCCGGCCGTGCGCACGATCAGGCCCATGCCGTCCGGCACGTCCAGGCTCTGGACCACGCCCTTCAGGCGCTTGCGGTCGGTGACCGTGGTGATCTTGCGCGAGATGCCGCCGCCCCGGGCGGTGTTGGGCATCAGCACGCCGTAGCGGCCGGCCAGGGACAGGTAGGTGGTGAGCGCCGCGCCCTTGTTGCCGCGCTCTTCCTTGACGACCTGAACCAGCATGATCTGCCGGCGGCGGATCACTTCCTGGATCTTGTACTTGCGCATCAGCCGCCGGCGACGCCGGGCGACTTCTTCCTCCATGACGTCGTCGTCATCCTCGGCGTCGTCATCATCGTCGTCTTCGCTGGACGACGACCGCCCACGCGGGTCGTGATGATCGTCCTCTTCCTCGGCCTCTTCACGCATCAGCGCTTCGCGGTCGGCCACCGGGATCTGGTAGTAGTCCGGGTGGATTTCGTTGAAGGCCAGGAAGCCGTGGCGATTGCCGCCGTACTCGATGAAGGCCGCCTGAAGCGACGGCTCAACGCGCGTCACCTTGGCGAGATAGATATTGCCTCTGAGTTGTTTGCGGTTCTGGCTCTCGAAATCGAACTCTTCAACCCGGGTTCCGTCGATCACCACCACGCGAGTTTCCTCGGCGTGAGCGGCGTCGATAAGCATCTTCTTTGACATTAAAGCGATCTCCGTGGCGCGCCGCGAACTCTTGGTTCGGGCGCCGCCGGTTTTGCAGGAGGGCGCGCGCGGGTCCGCCGTTCACGATGTCGGTAGCGACATCGCGGGCGGTAGGCCGGAAAGGGGCTCGAGCGGCGCTGCCCATTGGTGTGTTCCCAGGCGCGCCCCCGTGAAAGGGGCGCGGATCGGATGATGCGTCGTCGCTGAAGGGCGATGAGCTGACGCTGGCTTCGCGCGGACTGCGGCCTTGCGACGCAAGGCGCGCTCCAGCGCGGCGCGACTTTGCAACACTGAGCGACAAAAGGAAAGCCGCGCGGATGGTCGCGGTCGAGCCTTGGCGGGTTAACCGTTTGTCCATGTCGCTTAAGGCTATATGACGGTTCAGATTCAAACAGTGGCGTGTGGGGTTGGATGTTCGCGCGGGTAGGCGGACTGTTCCGGACGAAGGGCGTACGCGTGCTGGCCGCTGCGGCCGCGGGCGTCTGCTGTCTGGCCGTCGTCGCCGCCGCCCAGGCCGCCAACGCCACGGCCGGCGTCCTCAAGGTCCGCCTCGGCGGCGACCAGACCGAAACCCGTATCGTCATCGACCTGAACCGCTCGGCCACCGGCAAGGTGACCTCCGACGGCGCGATGGATCGCCGGCTGGTCTTGAACCTCAACGGCGCCTCGGTGGACGGCGCTCTGCAGGGCGCGGGCCTGGGGCTCGTCAAGAATTGGGTTGTGGATCAAGGCGCTGGCGGCGCCCGGCTACGCGTCGATCTGGCCGCCGATGTGGTGGTCAAGCGCCGGTTCCTGCTGCCGCCGGCCGACGGGATCGAAAACTATCGCTACGTGATCGATCTGGCGGCCAAGGCGCCCACGCGCACGATGCTGGCGCCCGGCGCCCGGATGACCTCGGCCCCGATGCCGGTCATTCCGGTCAGCGCGCCGCCGCTGTCGCTCAAGAAGGTGATCGTCATCGACGCCGGTCACGGCGGCAAGGATCCCGGCGCCAAGGGCGCCACCGGCAATGAGAAGGACGTGACTCTGGCCGCGGCCCGCGCGCTCAAGACCCGGCTGGAAAAGACCGGTCGCTACAAGGTCGTGATGACCCGCGATTCGGACGTCTATGTCGCCCACGACATCCGGGTGAAGATCGCCCGCCGCGCCGACGCCGACCTGTTCATATCGCTGCATGCCGACTCCGGCACCGATTCGAGCCTGCGCGGGGCCAGCGTCTACACCCTGGCCGACCGCGCCAGCGGCCGCTCCGCCAAGTTCGTCAATAAGGACGACTGGTTCATGCGGGCGGGGTCGCATGGCGACAACGGCGTCTCGACCATCCTGCTGGACCTGACCCAGCGCATGACCCGCAACCGCTCGGCCACCTTCGCCGAGGTCCTGCTGGCGCGGGTGGACGACCATCAGCCCCTGCTACGCCGCAGCCACAGAGAAGCGGGACTTGCCGTGCTGTTGGCGCCCGACGTGCCCGCCGTGCTGCTGGAGATGGGTTTCATCACCAATCGCGAGGATGAGCAGGCGCTGCGCGACACCGGACGCCGCAATCGCCTGATGGGCGGCGTCGCCGAGGCCATCGACGACTATTTCGGGCAACAGACCCAGCTCGCCTCGCGCTGAGCGACGCGCGGGCCGTTGGCGCCCGCGACGATGCACGCTAGATCAGATTCCAGCCGGGCCGAGCGGCTCGCGGAGGTCTGTCAGTCTTGAATCCCCCCGAACGATGGGTCGCGATCGCCGGCGTCGCCGTGTTGAGCGCTATCGCCATGGCCGGGTTCGCCATCGCCATCTATGCGGCCTGGCTCTTCCACGACATGCCCGACGCGGGCGATCTGGTGGATTATCGGCCGCCGACGGCCACGCGGGCCTATGCCTGGGATGGGGTGCTGATCGGGGAGTTCTCCCGCGAGCGGCGCATCTATGTCCCGTATGACGCCATGCCGCCGCAGCTCGCCCAGGCCTTCCTGGCGGCTGAGGACCGTAACTTCTTCCGCCACGCCGGCGTCGACACCTTGGGCCTGGTGCGGGCCATGGCCAAGAACGTCCAGAACGCCGCCCAGGGCCGCAGGCTGGAAGGGGGTTCGACCATCACGCAGCAGGTGGCGAAGAACGTCCTGCTCACCAGCGACGCCACCGTGGGGCGCAAGCTGAAGGAAGCCATCCTGGCCGGGCGTCTGGAGCAGACACTCAACAAGGAGCAGATCCTTGAGCTCTATCTGAACGAGATCTGGCTGGGCTATCGCTCGTATGGCGTGGGCGCCGCGGCGTACAACTATTTCGGCAAGTCGATCACCGACCTGACCCTGGCCGAGAGCGCCTATCTGGCGGCCCTCCCGAAGGGTCCCGACAACTACCATCCCCAGAGGCGCAAGGCGCAGGCGCTCATCCGCCGCAACTGGATCCTCGACCAGATGGCCGAACTGGGCTGGGTCAGTCGCCAGGCCGCCGAGGCCGCGAAGCGCGAGGACCTGAAGGTCCAGAGCGCCCCCAGCCGCGCCAAGTACCGCGACGCCGACTTCTTCGTTGAAGAGGTCCGCCGCCGGGGCCTGGCCACCCTGGGCCAGCGCCTGAACGAGGGCGGCTACTATATGCGCACCACCCTGGACCCACGGCTCCAGACGGCCGCGCGGGTGGCGCTGATGAACGGTCTGGAGCTTTACGACCGCCGCCATGGCTGGCGGGGCGCCTGGGGCCGCGTCGAGGTGGCCGACGGCTGGCAGGCCATGGCCAAGAAGATGAAGCCCCCGGCCGAACGACGCGACTGGCGCGCGGCCCTGGTCAAGGAGTCGTCGGGCGGCATGGTCCGGGTCGAGACCGCCGACGGCGGAATGTCCGGCGGCATCATCAGCCAGGATGTGGCCTGGGCGCGGGCCGGGAAGGGCCTCAATGTCGGCGACCTGATCTTCGTCGAGCCCGCCGAGGGCGGGGGCTTCCACCTGCGTCAGGTGCCGATCGTCAACGGCGCCCTGGTGGCCATGGAGCCCAACTCCGGCCGGGTCCTGGCCATGGTGGGCGGCTATTCCTATTCGCTGTCCAACTTCAATCGTGCGACCCAGGCGATGCGCCAGCCGGGCTCGGCCTTCAAGCCGATCGTCTACGCCGCGGCGCTGGAGAACGGCTACACGCCCTCCAGCGTGGTCATGGATTCGGCCATCACCCTGCGAGGCGCGGCCGGGCAGAACTGGACGCCCGAGAACTACAACAAGCGCTACTACGGCGCGCTGACCCTGCGGCGCGGCCTGGAGCTGTCGCGCAACGCCATGACCGTGCGCCTAGCCCAGGGCGTGGGCATGACCAAGATCAGCGAGCTTGCCAAGCGGATGGGCGTGGTCAAGGACATGGATAAGGTCCTGGCCATGGCGCTTGGGGCGGGGGAGACCACGCCCTTCAAGCTGACGGCGGCCTACGCCTCGTTCGTCAACGGCGGACGCCGGATCGAGCCGCACCTGATCGAGCTGGTCCAGGACCGCAATGGCGAGACCATCTTCCGCGCCGACAAGCGCGACTGCCCCCGCTGCGGGGTGGGTTTCAACGGTGATGAGAGCCCGCGCGTGCCGCCCGGTGGCGACCAGGTCATGGATCCGATCACCGCCTATCAGATCACCTCCATGCTGCAGGGCGTGGTCCAGCGCGGCACGGCGACCTCCGCCCTAGTCCTCGATCGCCCGGTGGGCGGCAAGACCGGCACCACGAACGAGTACCGCAGCGCCTGGTTCGTCGGCTTCACCCCGCAGATCGTCGCCGGGGTCTTCGTCGGCTTCGACGACAACCGGGGACTGGGCAACGGCGAGACCGGCACCACCGCGGCCGTGCCGATCTTCACCGAGTTCATGGCCGAGGCGGCCCGCGACCTGCCGAAGACCGAGTTCAAGGCGCCGACCAACGCCAAGTTCGCCATGGTCCGCGGTATCCGCGAAGCCTTCCGACCAGGCACCGAGCCCCAGCTTCGCGTTCCCTCGGCGGCCGCGCCCAGCGGCGGGCCTCAGCCCTACAACAAGGTTTGGCCCGACGGCCAGCTGACCCCGAACGCCGTGCCGCCGCCGCCGCCGAAGAAGGCCGACGACATGACCGGATTGTATTGAGGCCCGGCGCAGGCTATCTGCCGCGACCCCAGAGCAAGTCTGGTTCGGAGATTTCCCATGAGAGCGGATGTCGAGGCCTCCAGGGCCGACATCGAGCAGTCGATCGAACTGCTCAGGAGGCGACTTTGACTGGGAACCTGCCCTACGGAAGCTCGACGAGCTAAACGCCCGCGTCGAGGACCCCACCCTGTGGGACAACGCGGCGGCGGCCCAGGCCCTCACCCGCGAACGCTCCAAGCTCGCCGCCCAGGTCGAGGCGGTGAAGTCGCTTGAGCGCGATCTGGCCGACGCCATCGGCTATGCCGAGATGGCGGACGAGGAAGGCGACGAAAGCTCCCTCGACGAGGCTCGCGCCCAGCTCAAGAGCCTCAAGGATCGCGCCGGCCGCGCCGAGCTGGAAGCCCGGCTGTCGGGCGAGGCCGACGGCAACGACGCCTTCATGGAGATCAATTCCGGCGCCGGCGGCACCGAGTCCTGCGACTGGGCAGGCATGCTGCTGCGCATGTATTCCCGCTGGGCTAACGCCCACGGGATGACCGTCGACTTCCTGGAAGAGACCTCCGGCGAGCAGGTCGGCATCAAGTCGGTGACCCTGCAGATCAAGGGCCCGAACGCCTATGGCTGGTTGAAGACCGAGGCCGGGGTGCACCGGCTGGTGCGCATCTCGCCCTATGACTCGGCGGCCAAGCGCCACACCAGCTTCGCCTCGGTCTGGGTTTATCCGGTGGTCGACGACACCATCGAGATCGAGATCAATCCGTCCGATGTGCGTACCGACACCTATCGGGCGTCGGGCGCCGGCGGTCAGCACATCAACAAGACCGACTCCGCCGTGCGCCTGACCCACATTCCCACGGGCGTGGCGGTGGCGTGCCAGGCGGGCCGCTCTCAGCACCAGAACCGCGAGGAAGCCTGGAAAATGCTGCGCGCGCGGCTCTACGAACTGGAGCTGCAGCGGCGCGAAGCCGAGGCCCAGGCGATCGCCGACCAGAAGACCGATATCGGCTGGGGCCACCAGATCCGCAGCTACGTCCTGCAGCCCTATCAGATGGTCAAGGACCTGCGCACCGACGTGGAGACGTCCGACACCCAAGGCGTGCTGGACGGCGACCTGGACGAATTCATGGGCGCGTCGTTGGCCCAGCGGGTGGGCGCCACGCGGGACGCCGGAGCCTAGGTCCATGCCGACCGTCCACAGCGAATGGGGCCTGCATGGCGTCGAGACGCTGCGGGAAGCTTGCGCGGTTCTGGTTATCGTCGATGTCCTGTCGTTCTCGACCGCCGTCGACGTGGCGGTGGGGCGCGGCGCGAAAATCCACCCCTTCGCCTACGGCGACAGGGCGGCGGCGCAGGCGGAGGCTGATCGGGTCGGCGCACGGTTGGCGGCCAGCCATCGCGCGGGCGATCAGCTCAGTCTCTCGCCCTCAAGTCTGTTCGCGCTGACGCCGGGCGAGCGCGTCCTTCTGCCTTCACCGAACGGGTCGAGGCTCTCGCTGGCCGGCGGCGGCGCCATGGTGCTGGCTGGATGCCTGCGCAACGCCACCGCGGTCGCAGCCCACGCTCGGCGCCTGGCGGCGGACGCTGACATCGCCGTGATCCCCGCCGGCGAGCGTTGGCCGGACGGCTCGTTGCGCTGCGCCATCGAGGATCTGATTGGGGCAGGGGCGGTGATCGAGGCCCTGGGGCTGCCTGCCTCGCCGGAGGCGCAGGTCGCGCGTGACGCCTTCCGGGCGGCCAGGCCGCGGCTGGGCGAGGTGATTGGCGGCTGCATGTCGGGACGCGAACTGATCGACCGCGGATTTCCCCGCGACGTGGAGATCGCCCTGGAGCTGGACGCCAGCCCCTGCGCGCCGGAGCTCAAGAATGGCGCCTACGAGGACGCAGCCTAGCCGACCTGGGCGGTGGGCGTCGCGTCGCGCATCTCGGCGTCCGAAACCAGGGTCGGCGCGGAGATGGCCGGCGGCGCGGCCGGGCGTTGGAACTTCAAGCTACGGCCCTGGAAGAAGGCGCCCGTTTCCATGGAAAGCTGCTCATGGGTGATGTCGCCGTCCACGTAGGCGGTGCCGTAGAGCCGGACCTGCTTGGCGCTGATCTGGCCGATGACCCGGCCGCGGGTCTCCACGACCTCCGCGAAGATCGCACCCTCGACGTGGCCGGTCTCGCCGATGGTGACCTTGTCCACGCGGACCTCGCCGCGCACGACGCCATCGATCTGCAGTTCGCCTTCGCCGACGACGCTGCCTTCGATGGTGATGTTGTCGGAGATCAGGGATGGCGCCCTGGCCGGCTTGCGCGACCCCGACGCGTCCGGCGCGTGGGTGATGTCGGAGGCCAGCTTGTCGGAAACGCCTTTAGTCGCCTTGGAGAACATAATCGCCCGCCTTTACGTAGCGGCCGGGGTTCTGCGCCCGCCCGTTGACCCAAACCTCATAATGCAGGTGCGGGCCGGTGGAGCGGCCCGTCGAGCCCATGGCTCCGATCCGCTGACCCACGGCGACGCGCTGGCCCGGACGGACAGCGATGGCCTGGAGGTGGGCGTAGCGGGTCTTGAAGCCGCGGCCGTGGTCAATTTCGATGGTGTTGCCATAGCCCGACCGCACGCCGGTGAACGACACCACCCCGGGGGCGGTGGACTGGATTGGGAAATTGTAGCCGCCAGTGAAGTCGAGGCCCGAATGGAAGGCCGGGCGGCGGGTGAAGGGATCGAAGCGCACGCCGAAGCCGCTGCTGGTGCCCGTGGTCACCGGACGGGCGAAGGGCAGGGTCTCGGCGGCGTTGGCCAGGGCGCCGGCCTCCGACAGGTTGGTGGCGGCATGCTGAATGCGTTCGGCGAAGCCCTCGTCCACGTCGAGGACGGCGGCCAGGGCGCGCGGATCCTTGGCCTCGATCAGCGGCCCGCCTAGCGAACCGCCCTTCGGGATGTAGGACGACGGGGTCAGGCCGGCGAGGCGGAAGGCCAGGCGCAGACGGTCGGCGCGGGTCTTGGCGAAGTCGTCGGCCGCGTCGATCAGGCGCTCCTGGCCCGCACGCACCAGTTCGATGCGGCGCATCGGGCTGACGGTCGGCGGGATGTTGCTTGCCTTCTGGATCGTCGGGGCCAGGGCCTGATCGACCCCAGGCACGTCCTTGATGTCGGTCAGCAGCATGGCGAGAGCGGCGTGGCGCTTCTCAACCGTGATGGCCAGTTGGTCGACGCCGCCCTCGGCGGCGGTGCGTTGAGCGACCGCGCTGTTCAGGCGAGCCTCGCGGTCGGCCACCAGGCGCTCGGACTTGGCCTGCATGCGGGCCAATTCTTGATCATGGCCCGAGAGCGCCATGGCGTTCACCAGCATGGCGGCGGTGCAGACCCCCATCCAGAGCGCGCAGACCGCCACCGTCCCGGCGCCGATCATCTGCTTGCCCGTGGTCAGGACGAACGCCCGCATCTCCCCGCCGGAGCGGACATAGAGGTGCCTTTCAGGGAACAGCTCTTCGAGCGATCGGCGAAGGCGCGCAAAGCGTGTCATTTCCACCGCGTCGGCTACGGAACTTTTTGGTCCCGCGGATATGCAGTGAGAATTGGAAAACGCGCAAGACCCTTCGCGCCACGAAGGCGATGCGGGCGAGTCTGGGGGATTATTAACATCGTTGGTTAACGGGACCTGAACACCCAAGCTAGTGCGTGCGTCGAACCCCTTGCCGTCAGGGCTCAGATAGCCGCTCCACGCGACAAATCTACAACAACGAAGGCTCGGGCGCCGAACCTGGGGCACGGATGGCGGACACGTGTGATGCGGCCGTCCGCCGCACCGCGCAAGCTTAAGCTTTAAGGGATTTCACGGCGTCCAGAACGGCTTCGGCGTGGCCGGGAACGCGGACCTTGCGCCAGATCCTCGCCAGCTTGCCGTCGGCGTCGATCAGGAAGGTCGACCGGTCGATGCCCATGTACTGGCGGCCATAGAGGGTCTTCTCGACCCAGGAGCCATAGCGCTCGATCATCACGCCGTCCGGGTCGGAGCCCAGCGGCACGGTCAGGTCATATTTCGCTGTAAACTTCGCGTGACGAGCCAGGCTGTCCTTCGAAACTCCCAGTAGAGAGGCGCCGGCTTTCTCGAAATCGGCCTTCAATGCGCTGAAGGCCTGCGATTCCTTCGTGCAGCCCGGGGTGTCGTCCTTCGGGTAGAAATAGACCACCAGCGGCTTGCCCTTGAAGTCGGCGAGGGTGATCGGCCCGAGTGCGCCAGCCACGTCGAAGTCGGGCGCCTGGGCGCCCTCGATCAGTTCGGACATCGGTTCTCTCCAGGCCTAGACGGGTTTCACCAGGACGATCTTCTTCTTGCCCGCCGCCAGCTTCACGACGCCGTCGACCAGGTCGGCGGTGGTGATCGCGCGGTTGGCGTCGGCCTCGGCCTTGTCGTTGACCCGCAGGCCACCGCCCTGGGCCAGGCGTCGGGCTTCGCCGCGCGAGGCGGCGAGGCCCGCGTCCGTCGCGAGCGCCGCCAGCACGATGCCGGCGCCCAGGTCGGCCTGGGCCACCTCGTGGGTCGGCATGTCGTCCGACACGCTGCCCACCTCGAAGGCCACCCGTGCGGCTTCGGCCGCCGCCCGCGCCGCGTCCGCGCCGTGCAGCAGGGTCGTGGCGGCGTTGGCCAGCACTTTCTTGGCCTCGTTGATGTCGGCGCCCTGCATGGCTTCGTAGCGGGCGACCTCGTCCAAGGGCAGGTCGGTGAACAGCTTCATGAAGCGGCCCACGTCGGCGTCCTCGGTGTTGCGCCAGAACTGCCAGTAGTCGTAGGGGCTGCGCATGTCGGCGTTCAGCCAGACGGCGCCGCCCACGGTCTTGCCCATCTTCTGGCCCGAGGCCGTGGCGAGTAGGGGGGTGGTCAGACCGAAGGACGGTTTCTGGTCCACGCGACGGATCAGCTCGACCCCGTTGACGATGTTGCCCCACTGGTCGGAGCCGCCCATCTGCAGCACGCAGGCGTGGTTCCGCTCCAGCTCCAGGAAGTCCACCGACTGCATGAGCATGTAGTTGAACTCGAGGAAGGTCATGGGCTGCTCGCGATCGAGCCGCGCCTTGACGCTGTCGAAGGCCAGCATGCGGTTGATCGTGAAGTGCACGCCGTAGTCGCGCAGGAACTGGACGTAGCCGAATTTCGACAGCCATTCGTCGTTGTCGACCATCACGGCGTCGGTCGGACCGTCGCCGAAGGTCAGGAACTTCTCGAACGTCCCCTTGATGGTGGCGATGTTGCCCTGGATCTGGTC
>NZ_JANOCX010000198.1:0-2464 GCF_031412415.1 Phenylobacterium sp. | reverse complement strand
ACCAGCTTCTCAGGCCAGGCCTGGAGCACGGGCACGCTCAATCTCTACTACTGGGACGAGAACGCCGGCGACAACACCGGGTTCGTCACGGCGAGCATCTCCGCGGTTCCCGAGCCGGTGACCTGGACCATGATGATCCTGGGCTTCGGCCTCGCCGGCTCGGCCCTGCGCCGCCGCCGCGCCATGGCTCACGCCGCGGCCTGATCGCCGACCTGCGCGATATCGATGAGGGCGGCGTTCCGGCGCCGCCCTTTTTCGTGGACTAGGCTCGCGCGCGCCGCCGCAACATCACCACCGCCAACAGCGCCATCGCCGGAAACACCAGGCCTCCGGGCGCCGGGAAGAACCACCAGCCTCGCGTCAGATCGAAGCCCAGCCCCGCGCCCAGCAGGCCGGCCAGCAGGATGTTCGGCGCCGCGTGGCCCGCCGCCGCCGCCCACCAGGTCGCCGCCCGCTCGCGCAGCTGGGTGAGAAGTTCGCGATAGATCAGGCACGAGGCGACGAAGGCGGCCAGCATGGCCGGTGACGCGGCCTCCAGGTCGGGGAACAGCCCCACCTTCAACATCGTCGGGATCAGGTGCCAGGCCGCCCAGACCAGGCCCAGGACCAGAACCCCAGCCCGCCGGCCGAACGCCTTGATCGCCAAGGCGAGCCCGCCGCCGGCCCAGCCCAGTTCCTCCAGCACGCTGGTCAGCGCGCTGCCGGCCACCACCGCGGCCAGGCCGGACGGCGCCAGGCCCGGCGCTCGGAAGGCCGCGAGCCCCGAGGCGAAGGCCGGGACCAGGGCTGCCGCCACCACCGCCAGGGTCACGCCGGCCGCCAGGGCGACCTGCCCCCAGCGCGCCTTGAGACCGCGATCGCCCAGGCCGAAGTTCAGCGCCAGTCCCGCGACGCCGGGGCTGAGGATCATGGCCAGCTTGCCCAGATCCACCACCTGCGGATCGCCGCTGGCCATCAGGGCGGCCGGCAAGGCCAGCACCGCCACCACGAAGACGGCGAACTTCACCCAAGCTGTGATCATGACGGTCCTCCCCGACCTGGACCGCATTGGTCACGAGCGAGGCCTCCCCGTCCAGGGACCCGCGTTCTCCCGCGCGCGCGCGGACCGGAACGCCCGGCTAGCTCGGCTCCTGGGCCTCGGCGTAGGCGGCCAGCCGGTCCAGGCCCTCGGCCCAGAAGGTCTCGTATCGCGTCAGCCAGCTCACCGCCTCGCGCATCGGCTCGGCGGTCAGTCGGCAGGCCACCCGCCGGCCGGTCTTGCTGCGGGTGATCAGGCCCGCATCCGACAGCACGTCCAGGTGCTTCATCACCGCTGGCAGCGACATGGAGAACGGCCGGGCCAGTTCGGTGACTGACATGTCCTGCCGCTCGCCCAGTTGCGACAGCAACGCCCGCCGGGTCGGATCCGACAGGGCGGCGAAGGTGCGGTCGAGCTTTGAATCTTGATAGTTAACCATGAAGTTGACGCTCTACGCTCCGGCGCGAGGGAGTCAAGCCGGAGTGACACTTGCACGGCTGCCTTCGCGCGCCCTCGCCAACGGCCGTCGAATGCGGCAGGAGGCGGACATGAAACGCCTCGCCTTCATCGCCCTCGCCCTCGCGGGCGTCTTCTGGGGCCTGGGCTTCCCCTTGGGCAAGCTTGTGCTGCGCGAAACCGACGCCGCCCACATGGTGTTGCTGCGCTTCGCCGTGGCCGCCGTGGTCGCCCTGCCCTTCGCCCTGGCGCGCGCGGAATGCCGGGCCCTGTTCGCCTCCCCCGTCGTCCTGTTGGGCGGCGTTCTCTACGGCGTGGCGTTCCTGGTCCAGTTCGAGGGCCTGGCCTATGTCAGCGTCACCCTGGCCGCCCTGCTGGTCGGCGCCATGCCGGCGCTCATCGCCATCTCCGCCAGGCTGCTGGGCGAGCGGGTCAGCCGCGCTTCCTGGGTGGGCGTCGCCGCCGCGACGCTGGGCGCGGCCTGCATCGCGGGGCGGCCCGACGGCGCGGGTTCGCCGCTGGGCGTGGCCCTGTCGCTGATCGCCCTGTTCATCTTCCTGGCCTGGCTGATCGTCCTTCGCCGCGCGCCCAAGCCGCCGACGCCCATGGCCATTCCCGCCGTGACGGTGATCGTCGCCACCGCGGCGATCCTCCCCATCGCGCTCGTCATGCATGGGCCGCCCGATCTCGACCTGAGCCCCGGCGCCTGGGCCGGGATCATCGGCCAGGGCGTTTTCGCCACCCTGCTCGCCACCGCCGCCTGGCAGTTCGGCGCCGCCCGCGTGGGCGCCGCCAGCGCGGGCGTGTTCATCAATATCGAGCCGCTGATGGGGGCCACCCTGGGCGTGGCCCTGTTCGGCGACCATCTGACCCTGGCTCTGGCGGTCGGCGGCCTGCTGATCATCGCCGGCAGCTTCGCCGTGGTGCTGGGCGAGCGCGGCGCCAAGCCCTCCGACCTCGCCGCCACCCCGCCGCCGACGCCCGGATGAG
>NZ_JANOCX010000197.1:0-17906 GCF_031412415.1 Phenylobacterium sp. | reverse complement strand
CTCCTGGACCTTGACGATCTTCTGGGCGTGCGCGTTCGACAGGCTCCCGCCAAACACCGTGAAGTCCTTGGAGAACACGAACACCAGCCGGCCGTTGATATTGCCCCAGCCGGTCACCACCCCGTCGCCGGCCACCTTCTGCTCAGCCATCCCGAAGTCCGTCGCCCGGTGCTCGACGAACATGTCGAACTCCTCGAACGACCCCTCGTCCAACAACAGGTCCAGGCGCTCGCGCGCCGTCAGCTTGCCCTTGGCGTGCTGAGACGCGATCCGACGCTCGCCACCGCCAAGCCGAGCCTCCGAACGGCGGCGCTCAAGCTCCTCAAGGACTTGCTTGGCGCCGGCCGGCGCGATGTCGCCCACGGGTTTGTTCACGGCCATGCCCCCCGGTTGCCGCATCCGGAAGATGGAGCGTCCCGCCGCGATAGGCGCCTCGTTGGCTTACGTCACGTGAATAGAGGCGCTATTGTAAAATCCAAGCTTCACAAAAACACTGATTGCGAATTTGCAAATGCAACAGAAACTCTTCGTCGGACCGAAGGTTCGCCGTCTGCGCGAGGCCCGCGGGTGGAAGCTGGAGCCTTGCGCCACAAGGCTCGGCGTGTCGATCAGCTACCTTTCCCAGATCGAGGCCAACCAGAGGCCGGTCACCGCCCGCGTGTTGATCGCCATGATGCGGGTGTTCGATGTGGACGCCGCCTCACTCGACGCCGACGACGACCAGCGGCTGGTCGCCGACCTGCGCGAGGCCACCGCCGAGTGGACCGACGATGCGCCCGCCCCCACCCTCGCGGAGCTGAAGCATGTCGTGACCAACGCCCCGAACTTCGCGCGCCACTATCTGGACCTGCACCGCGCGCACCGCAGGGCCGGCGAGCGCCTGAACGCCACCGACGAGGCCATCGCCCTGGACGAGACCGTCGCCGCCAGCGCCCTGCTGCCCTATGAGGAGGTCCGCGACTTCTTCCACTACAAGAACAACTACATCCACGCCCTGGACCTGGCCGCCGAGGCGTTGCACGGCCGTTGCGGCTTCGGCCCTGACCTGCCGCTCGAGACCGCGCTGGAAACCTATCTGCGCGACCGCCTGAACGTCCGCGTCCGCCGCGCCGCGGCCGGCGATCTCATGCGCCGCTTCGACGCCGCCACGCGCGAACTGACCCTCAACGCCGCCCAGCCGGCGGAGACCCGGTCCTTCCAGATGGCCTGCCACATCGTCGCCGAGGAGCTGGGCGAACTGATCGAGGCAGAACTGGCGGTCTCGGAACTGCGCAGTCCTTCGGCGGTGGAAATCTGCCGCATCAGCCTCACCAACTACGCCGCCGGCGCCCTGCTATTGCCCTACGAGACCTTTCGCCGGGCGGCCCAGGACCTGCGCCATGACATCGATCTGCTGTCCCTGCGCTTCCAGACCAGTTTTGAGCAGACCTGCCACCGGCTGAGCACCCTGCAGCGGCCCGGCGCGCGGGGCGTTCCGTTCTACTTCGTCCGCGTCGACCCAGCGGGGAACATCACCAAACGCCACAGCGCCACGCGATTCCAGTTCGCCCGCTTCAGCGGCGCCTGCCCTCTATGGAACGTTCATGAGGCTTTCGGTCGCGACGGACGCATCCTCACCCAGGTGGCCGAGATGCCCGACGGCGCCCGCTACCTGTGCCTGGCCTGGGGCATCCTCAAGCGATCGGGCGCCCACGGCACCCCCGACCGTCGCTACGCTCTCGGTTTGGGCTGCGAGGTCCAATACGCCGACGCGCTGGTCTATTCCGACGGCGTTGATCTCAAGGGCCCGCCCGAGCGTATCGGCGTCAGTTGCCGGATCTGCGAACGCGACGACTGCCTGCAGCGCGCCTTCCCGCCGGTCGACCGCGAGTTCAGCGTGTCGCGCTCCGAGCGGTCCATCGTGCCCTTCTCACTCACCACGCCGCGGCGGCGCTAGGCGTCCAGCGCGCACCAACCGATTGACTTCGCACCGCTCCCGACTAATACGTCGTATTAATTGGGAGCGGCGCAATGATCGCCACGGGAAACGAACGGGTCGAGGAGCTCGCCGAGAGCACGGTCGACCAGCTGCTGTCCGTGGCGGAGCGTCTATTCGCCGAGCGTGGCGTCGAACATGTCGCCCTGACCCACATCGTGGCGGAGTCGGGCCAGAAGAACCGCTCCGCGCTGCACTACCATTTCGGGTCTCGCGCCGGGGTTCTGGCCGCGGTGATGAACCGCCGTCTCATCCCGATCAACGCGCGCCGCGAGGCGCTGCTGGACGGGCTGGCGGCGGATGCCGGACCGCGTGATGTCGTCCGCGCGATCAGCGCGCCGCTGGGACTGGCCGTGGTGGAAGCGCCCTGGGGCGCCGACTATCTCAGCATCCTGGCCCAGGTGACCTTCCATCCAAGACTGCTGGGTGAAACCGGCGTCGACGACGCCCTGCTTTCGGGCGTCCGCCGCGGCAAACGCCGGCTCGCCCAGGCCGCGCCCGGCGTCGCCCCGGCCCTGCTGGACCAGCGCCTGACCTGGCTTACCAACAGCGTGGTCTTCGCCCTGGCCCGATGGGCCCGCGACACCCCGCCCGTCGGCCGGACATCGGCCGCCGTGACCACCCTCCTCGACCAGCTCGCCGCCTACGGGACGGCCGGCTTGCTCGCGCCCGACCCCGCCACGGAGACCTGACATCATGACCCGCAAGCCCCCCTCCGGCGAAGACTTCCAAGGCGTCATCGGGCGCACCATCCCCGAATCCCAGCCCTGGTGGCCGCCATCGAAGATCAAGGCGGGCGCGCCCAATGTCGTGCTGGTCGTGCTCGACGACACCGGCTTTTCGCACTTCGGCTGCTACGGCTCGACCATGGCGACGCCCAATATCGACGCCCTGGCGGCGGGCGGCCTGCGCTACACGGGCTTCCATACCACCGCGCTGTGCTCGCCGACCCGGGCCTGCCTACTGACCGGCCGCAATCACCACGCGGTGGGCATGCGGGCGGTCTCCAACTTCGACACCGGCTATCCCAACATGCGCGGCGCGATTCCGCGCTCGGCCGCGACCCTGGCGGAAATCCTGCGCGACAACGGCTATGGAACCTACGCCACGGGCAAGTGGCACCTGGCGCCGATGTCGGAGTGCTCGGCCGCCGGCCCCTACGCCAACTGGCCGCTGCAGAAGGGCTTCGACCGCTACTACGGATTCCTGCAAGGAGAGACCGATCAGTTCTTCCCCGAACTGACCCACGACAACCACTTCGTCGACGCCCCCGGCGGCCCCGAGGACGGCTATCACGTTTCCGAGGACATCGTGGACCGGTCGGCCGGCATGATCCGCGACCAGATCTCCCTGGTGCCGGAAAAGCCGTTCTTTCTTTACCTGGCCTTCGGGGCCATGCACTCGCCCCACCAGGCGCCGCAAAGCTACCTGGACAAGCAACGCGGCAAGTTCGACGCCGGCTGGGACGTGGCGCGCGAGGAATGGTTCGCCCGCCAGAAGCACCTCGGCGTCATCCCGCCCGACACCAAGCTCGCGCCGCACAATCCCGGCGTCCGTCCGTGGACGGATCTTACAGTCAACGAGCAGCGCTTCGCCGCCCGTCTGCAAGAGGCGTTCGCCGCCATGCTGGAGCACACCGACGACCAGATCGGCCGTCTGGTGGCTTTCCTGAAGTCCATCGATCAGTTCGACAACACGCTGTTCGTCGTCCTGTCCGACAACGGCGCCAGCCAGGAGGGCGGCGCCGCCGGCGTGCTGGACGAGATGAAGTGGTTCAACGGCATCCGCGAAAGCGTCGATGAGGCGGTCCTGCGCCTGGACGACATCGGCGGTCCCGACAGCCACTGCAACATCCCTTGGGGCTGGGCCCAGGCGGGCAACACGCCGCTGAAATGGTACAAGCAGAACACCCACGGCGGCGGCGTGCGCGATCCGCTGATCATCCACTGGCCCGCCAGCGTGACGGCCGGGGGCGAGACCCGCGATCAGTTCTGCCATGCCATCGACATCGCCCCGACCATCCTGTCGGCTCTGGGGATCGAGACGCCGTCCGTGGTGGCGGGTGTTCCCCAGATGCCCGTCCACGGCATCAGCCTGACGCCCACCTTCGCCGACCCCGGCGCGAAGCTGGATCGCGGCCCGCAGTACTTCGAGATGCTGGGCCACCGCGGCATCTGGAAGGACGGCTGGAAGGCCGTGACCCACCACGACCAGGGCAAACCCTTCGAGGACGACAGGTGGGAGCTCTATCACCTGGCCGAAGACTTCTCCGAGCACGAGGACCTGGCGGCCGCCCATCCGGACAAGCTGAAGGAGCTGGTCGATCTGTGGTGGTCGGAGGCCGACCTGCACGGCGTCCTGCCCCTGGACGACCGCAGCGCCATGGCCCTGTTCCGCGCCTCCATGCGGCCGGGCCTGCCCTCCTCGCGCCATCGCTTCGTCTACTATCCGCCGGTCTCGCATCTGGTCAGCGAGGCCTGCCCACCGGTCGCCCGCGGCTGGACCACCCGCCTCTCCATCGAGCATCCGGCGGGCCAGGGCGACGGCGCCCTGATCGCGCGCGGCACGCTGAACAGCGGCTTCGTCTTGTTCGTGAAGGACGGCAGGCTGGCGTTCGACTACAACGACTTCCACCACCACAGCCGGGTCACGGTCGAGGCGCCGCTGAGCCCCGGCGCCCATGAGATCGAGCTGACCGTCGCTCGCAACGCCGAGGGCGGCGGCGACGTCGTCTTGAGCCTGGACGGGGCGGTCGCGGCGACCGGAACCATCCGCCGGCTGCTGTTCATGATCTCCACGATCGGTATGGATCTGGGCCGCAGCCTGTCGCCCGTGGTCGACGACTACGCCGCGCCCTTCACCTATCCGGGCAGGATCGCCAAGGTGGTCTTCGACATCCCGCAGGACCGTCCCAAGGGTGAGGTGAAGGCCCAGGTGCGCGCGGAGATGACCCGCCAGTGAGCGGTGTCGCCTAGCGGTCGCCGAAGGGCGGGTCTTCGGTGGGTTCGGGCGGCGCGTCTGTCGGTTGCGCGATCAGGGCCTCAATCGGGTCGGGCGCGGGCGGATCAGGCGCGAGCGGAGCCGGCGCGAGCGGAGCCGCCGCCGCTGGACCCTGCGGGATCGGCTGCTTCGGAACCCGCTTCAGAGCCACGCTCATGAAGTCCCGCCAAAGTTCGGCCGGCGGTCCCCCGCCGGTCACCCGGCCCATGGGCGCCCCGTCGTCACGGCCCATCCAGACCACCGTGGCGAAGCCGCCGGTGTAGCCCGCGAACCAGGCGTCCTTGTAGTCGGAGGTCGTGCCCGTCTTGCCCGCCAGGTCGTAGCCCGGGATCGCGGCGCGGCCGCCGGTCCCAGAGGTGATCACCGTGCGCAGCATCAGGTTCAGGTCGCTCAGCGCCGGATTACCCACCACCGGCTGCGGCGTCACGGCGCGCCGCTGGTAGATCACCGCGCCGCCGTTCGTGCGGATGCGCTCAATGCCATAGGCGGTGACCCGATGGCCGCCGTTCGAGAAGGTCGCATAGGCCTGGGCCATCTCCAGCGGCGAGACCAGGGTGGTGCCCAGCGCCATGGCGGGATCGGTGTTGATCGCCGACACGATCCCCACTCGACGCGCCGTCGCCGCCACGTTCGGCCGGCCGACCTCGTCGGCCAGCCGCGCGGCCACGGTGTTGACCGACTGGGCCAGGGCCACCTGCAGGGTGATCGGGCCCAGATAGCCCTCGCTGTAGTTGCGCGGCGACCAGGCGCCGATGGTTAGCGGCTCATCAACCACCGGCATGTCGGGGACTCGACCCGCCTCCAGGGCCGCCAGATAGACGAACGGCTTCCACGCCGATCCCGCCTGGCGCTTGGCGGTGACCGCGCGATTGAAGGGCCCCTTGGCGTAGTCTGCCCCGCCGATCATCGCCCGGACCCGACCTTGTCCGTCCACGGCCACTAGGGCGGCCTGGCCGATCTGCTGGCCTGCGTGCCGCGTCAGCACCGCGCGCGTGGCCTGGGCCGCGACGGTCTCCAGCCCCAGGTCCAGGGTGGTCTCGACCACCACGTCCTGCTTCGGCTGGCCCACCAGCTGGCGGCGCTGGCCGTCCAGCCAGTCGATGAAGTACTGCGCCGAGGCGGTCGAGGCCGAGGGCGCCACCTTCAAGGGCTTGGCCGCCGCCTTGGCGCGCTCGGCCGGGCTGATCGCGCCGGTCTCCACCATGGCGTTCAGCACCAGGGCCGCGCGTTGCGCCGCGCGCGCCGGCTGCTCGGCGGGATTGTAGGCCGTGGGCGACTTCAGGACTCCCGCCAGGGTCGCGGCTTCCTGGATCGTCAGACGCGCGGCGGGCTTGTTGAAGTAGCGCTGGGAGGCGGCCTCCAGCCCATAGGCCCCGGCGCCGAAATAGACCCGGCTCAGATACAGCGCCAGGATCTGGCGCTTGGAATAGGTGCGCTCCAGCTGGATGGCGTAGAGCAGCTCCCTTGCCTTGCGCTCGACGGTGCGGTCCGAGGTCAGGAACAGGTTGCGCGCCAGTTGCTGGGTGATGGTCGACGCGCCCTGCGTCGCCCGCCCCTCGCTGACCCCGGCCACGATCGCCCGGCCTATGCCGACGGGATCGAAGCCGGTGTGCTCGTAGAACCGCCGATCCTCGATGGCGATGAAGGCCGCGGGCACATGGGCCGGCAGCTTGGCTAGGTCCACGGGCGGTCCATACCGCCCGCCCCGAACCCCCAGCACGGCGCCCGAGCGGTCCACATAGGTCACCTGCGGATCACGCCGGATCTCAGGCAGGCGCGGCAGTTCGGGCGCGGTCAGTTGCAAGGACGCGGCGACGGCCAGGGCGATCAACGGGCAAGCTCCAGCGCGGCGGGCGGCGCGGCGGTCGCCCCTGGCTCTCCTTCTGTCGCCTCAGGGCGGAGCGGCAAACATAATTCGCGGTAATCTGGCGTCGAGGATCGCGTGCTGTCCGCCGTCAAGGCGCCACCCCCGACACCTTTGGGTAACGGCTCTGTGGTTACCTTTGAGCATTGGGAGAGCCTTCGTGCGGAACTTCGTTCTCGACAACGCCAGCGAACAGGAACGACGCCTGATCTCCCGTGCCGGGGGGGATCGGCGGGCCAGTCCGCGTGAAGAGGTCAAGCTGCCCGCCCTGCTCGTCCGGAACGACGACGAGACCTTCGCCTGCACCATCGTCGACCGTTCCCGCGACGGCTTCCGGCTGATGGTCGCCGACGAGGTCGCGGTCCCCGATCAGTTCCTGCTGGTCGACATCCTGGGCGGGATCGGACACGAGGCGCAGATCGCATGGCGCGACGGCGGATTCATCGGCGCGCGCTCCCTGACCCGCCATGACCTCCACGAACCCCAGGCCGGACTGGGCGCGATCCTGAAGCGGGCCTGGACGCGCGCCCTGACCTAGGCGGCATCCGGACACGGTCATGTCGCGAGCGGCCTTGCGCTGGAACCTGGTCGGCGGTTCCATGCCGCCACGACATTCGGGGAAGGAAGTCCGCCATGAACCAGCTCGTCCGCGAGTTCCGCGCCGGCGTCTTGTCGCTGACGCCACTGACGCCCACCATCGGCGCCGAGGTCTCCGGCATCGACCTCTCCGAGCCGCAGGACGCCGGGACGCTTAGCCATCTGCGCGGGGCCCTGCTGGACTGGAAGGTGCTGTTCTTTCGCGATCAGGACATCACCACCGAACAGCACCTGGCCTTCGCGCGGGCCTTCGGCGACCTTGAGGTGCACCCCTTCGCCCCGTCGAAGCCCGGCTATCCCGAGGTGCTGGCCATCACCCACAACGAGAACAGCAAGGGCCGCGAGAACATCTGGCACTCAGACGTGACTTGGCGCGAGCGGCCGTCCCTGGGCTCGATCCTGCGCGCCGTCGAGGTGCCGCCCGTGGGCGGCGATACGCTGTTCTCGGACATGTACGCCGCCTATGACGGCCTGTCGGACGAGGTAAAGGCGCGGGTGGAAGGTCGCGTGGCGGTCCACGACTTCGCCCACTTCCGCCGCGGCCTGGTCAAGGCCGGCAAGACACCGCAGGAGATCGAGTCCTTCAACCGGGCCTATCCCATGGTCGAGCACCCGGTGATCCGCACCCATCCGGAGACCGGCAAGCGGGCGATCTATGTCAACGCCGCCTTCACCCAGCACATCGTTGGCTTGGACAAGGACGAGTCAGACGCGCTGCTGGCGCATCTCTACGCCCAGGCCGCGATCCCGGAATATCAGTGCCGGTTCCGCTGGAGCGCGAACGCCATGGCCTTCTGGGACAACCGCTCCAGCCAGCACTACGCGGCGTCGGACTACTTCCCGGCGGTGCGGCGGATGGAGCGGGTGACGATCATGGGCGACCGGCCGGTCTGAGCAGGCTCAGGCCTCGCCCGGCCTTCGCGCCCGGCTGATGATCATCGAGAAGGTGAGACCCACCAGGATCAGGTGGCAGAACAGTTGGTTCAGCACGGGGAACCAGCCCGCCGGCGCCTTGGTCGTCGCCAGCGAGAGCGGCACCACCAGGTAGTTCATGAAGACATAGAAGCCGAGACCGAAGGCCGGTCCGGCCAGCCATGGCCAGCGGTTCATGACCGGCAGCCGACGGCTCGCGAAATAGTAGAAGGCCGCCGCGCCCAGCATGATCAGCGTATGGGCCACCATGCCCAAAGCGGCCGTCGCCATACCGCCGGTGAAGGCCACCTTGCCCAGCAGACCTGACGACACCGACTGCAGGATGCGTTCGGCCGGCACGCCCTTTAGGCCCCAGATGATGATCGGGTTCAGGATGTCGAGCACGGCGGCGATGAGGCCGGCGGCGAGGATGGCCTCGCGGGGACGCAGCGCTCGATTGGCGGGGTTCGCGGTGAGAACGGTCAAGGTTCTGGCTCCCTGAGATGGGGTGATCGTGTCAGAAGAGCGAGGCGGCGCACTCGCATGCGCCGCCTCACATCTCTCCTCGCGAAGCGCCCTAGAAGCGGAGCTTCAACTGGCCGAAAGCGCGGCGGCCGATCACGTCATAGGTGGACGGGTCAGTGCCGGACTGCATGTTCGGGGCGTACAGGCGCGGTTGCTGGTCGGCCACGTTGTTGAGGCCCAGCTTGATCTCCACGTTGTCGGTGATGCCCCAGGTGACGTCCATGTCGATGTAGTAGGTCGCCGGGACGTTGGACGGGACGCCGGCGGTGCCGAGGAAGGTTTCCCCCTCGTACTGCCGGAACTGGCGGTTCTCCATCGCGTCGATGTAGCGGATGCGGGTTCCGATGCTCACCCCGTCGGTGGTGTAGCCGGCCGGGCCGATCTCATTCAGCGTCCAGCGAAGGTTGAGCGTCCCCTTCCAGTCTGGGAAGCTCGTGCCCAGGCCGGCGCCGAAGTAGGAGATGGTGCCGGTGAAATCGACAGGCGGAAGGCCGGTGCGGTCAGCCTGCTTGTACTCCAGCACGTGGGTCAGCAGCAGGTTGGCCTGGACCGAACCCATCCATTCCGGAGCGCCCATCCATTCGAAGTCGAAGCCGTAGTCGAGCTGGAAGTCGAGGCCGGAGGTCTGGATGATCCCTCCGTTCTCCAGCGGCCAGGCCCTATTCGGATCGGTCGTGTTGGCGACGTTCCGGATGGTCGAGTTCGTCAGGTTACCGCCGGTGCGGGCGATGCCGGCGCAGTAGAGGTTGGAGTTGGAGTAGGTGGGGTTGGTGCCGAAATAGTTGAAGCAGGCCGCGATCGCCGTGTTGGTGTCGAACAGGATGATCGGGTCGCTGATCTTGATGTTGTAGTAGTCGATCGAACCGCGCAGGCGGCTCGTCCACTGGCCTTCCCTCGGCGAGGATAGCGCGATGCCGGCGGTGTAGGTGTCGGCTTTTTCCGGCTCGAGGTTGATGTTGCCTGACAGGTTGATGGTCGCCTGCGAGCCGGGGGCGGTGGTGGCGCCGGTGGCTGGAACGCCCTGGGCGGCGCAGAGGCCGCGCAGGGTGCCGGGCCCCGTGCCCGAGTTCTTCCAGCCGTTGGTGAAGGCTGAACACGGGTCGTAGATTTGCGGCGCGGCGTTGGTTCCCACGAACAGTTCGGCGAAGCTCGGCTCACGCACCGCGCGCTGATAGGAGGCGCGGATACGGGCCCAGTCATTAGCCTTCCAGTTCATCTCGGCCTTGTAGGTCTGGGACCCCCGAGAGTCGGTCTTGGCGCCCGTCAGCTGGTCTTCGAACTGGGCCTTGGAGTAGCGGAAGCCCAAGCCGATCTCGAGACTGTCGATGTAGGGCACGTCCTTGATCAGCGGGATCAGGGTCTCGGCGAAGATGTCGTTGAAGGAGCTGCCGCCAGCCTCCGGGTTGCCGACGTTGAAGCCGGAGAACGGACCGGGGTTGGACAGGAACCGCAGGCTGTACTCCAGGCCGCGGTGCTCAACGCCGAGCACGAGCGGAACCATGCCCGCGGGAACCTCAAACAGGTCGCCGCTGATGAAGAATTGCGCGACGGTCTGCTCGTACTGTTCGCGCCGGGTGACCGGCGAATCCAGAAGGGTGCGGCAGGTGCTCGAAAGGGCGCGGTCGCCGAAGAAGTTGTCGGTGGCGCAGGCCCCGTTTGTCCCCGAGGGGTTCTGGGTGGGATGGGCGAGGATGTCGGTGAGCAACTGGGTGTTAATGTTGCCGAACTGGGTGCGGTCAATCTCGGTGCGGCCCTGGCTGATGTAGCCCTCGCCCTTCCAGTTCTCGCCGATCGGGAACTTCACCCCGGCCATGTACTGAACGACGGTGTTCTGGAACTGCGAGATCCGCGCGCCGAAGCCGAGCGGCCGGAAAGCGAACAGGAAGGGCTCGTTCGCCCCCGAACCCACCAGCAACGGATCGTCGCCGGTCCGTGCGTTCAGCAGTGTGCGCAGGTCGTTGGGGATGAATGGGTTGGTGACGGGAACCACGAGGTTGCTGCCGACGGTCTGACCGGGCGTGACCAAGGCCGAAGCGACTTGCAGGTTGCTCGCGGTGCCGATCGCCGACGTGTTCACCGTCGGCACCGGGGTGGGCGCCAACGCCTGGTTGGCGGTGTACTCGGTCCAGCCGGCCTGGGCGAAGACCTCGACGCCGCTATCGAACTCATAGTTCAGCTTCGTCATGAACGAGTAACGGTCCAGCGGGAGCGTCAGCAGGTTCGGGGCGTCGAAGTTGTAGCTGTAGAAGTCCGGATAGAACCGGGTGTTGACGTTGACGTCGACCGGGTACTTGAAGTTCTGGACGTTCAGGGTCGGATTGTTGCCCACGCCGCCGTAGAACAGCGTGCCGTCCGTGTTGAAGCCCAGCGAGCCCGAGCCGTTGCTAACGGCCGACGGCGCCACGCCATAGGTGGCGAACAGCGCCTGGACCGCGGACAGCGGGATGGCGTTGCCCGAGTTGTAACGGATCGAACCGGCCGGCGGCGTACCCGTGGTGGAGGTCGCCAAGGCGGCGAAGGGCCGTTGCCCCTTGGTCACACCTTCGCGAACCGAACGGTCGAAGCCGAAGATCGCATTGCCCTTGCCGTCGGCGAAGTTGCCGCCGAGCACGGCCGAGAACTGATACTCCTTGGCGTCCTGGTAGTCGGTCGAGTTCGAGTAGCTGGTGCGGAAGTCCAGGCCCTCGAAGTTTTCCTTGATCTTCAGGTTCACAACGCCGGAGACAGCGTCGGCGCCGTAGGTGGCCCCCGCGCCGCCGGAGATGACCTCGATGCTGCCGATCATCGCCTGAGGAATGGTGTTGATGTCGACGGTCAGGGTGTTGGCCGAGAACATCGGACGACGGCCGTCCACCAAGACCAGGTTCCGCAGGATGCCCAGGCCGCGCAAGTCGACGTTGGACTGACCCGCGTTGCCGGGGTTGTTCGAGGTGCTCGTACCCGCCGGGTTCACCTGCGGCAGGGTGTTCAGGTAGGTGTCGAGGGTGATGTCGGCGTTGGCGGTGGTCTGCTCGCCGGTCACCGTCGTGATCGGGCTGGCGGCCACGAAGTCCTGTCGGACGATGCGCGAGCCGGTGACGACGACTTCTTGGACTTCCTCGGCTTCTTGCGCGACGGCGGCTCCGCCCGCGAAGAGGGCGCCGCACATCATCGTCGATGCGAGCAGGCGCCCGCGGCTGTTTCGATAGGTCATTACATCCCCCAGGACATGACAGTGTTGATCGCCGTTGTGGCGGTCTCTCCAACCTGTCGGTTTTGGATCTTTTGAGTACGCTTTACTGATTTAAGTGACTATCTGACGCGAATCTCCACGCACTCCGTCAATAGACGGAGCGTAATAGTTGCTATTGGTGTGGTAATTGCATCAGTTGTTACGCTTCTTACATTGTGTATAGTTTCTCGTGCAACAAGACTGATATTGGACTTAGGGTTCGGTCTCTAGGCGGCGTCCCGCCATTGCTCGCCATTCGCGCCTTCGACCGCGCGGGCGGCTTCGTAGGAGATCTGACCGAAATAGGCCCGCAGCCGCTCTAGCGGCTCGGGACGGACGGAGTAGATGTTGAGCGAGCCCGTGCGCCGGCAGGTGACCAGGCCCGCATCGAGAAGGACTCTCAGATGGCGCGAGATCGCGGCGCGAACGACAGGGAACCGGCTGGCCAGCTTGCCGACGCAGAGCGGGCGGGCGCTAAGGTGCACGATGATCTTATGCCGGATAGGATCGGAGATCGCGGTAAGCAGCGATTGTTCGATATCGTCCGGCGAACGGGGAATACGGCGGTTCATGCGAACCCCCTCCAAACCGCGAACCGCGGAGTGCGATCGATGACTGACATCAACGCCTCGAAACTAAGCCGCGGACCCATCGCCGCGCCTGTCGAGGCTCTGCCCGGCAGACCGGGAAGGCTTGGGCGCAGTTCGGATTTTTACCCGATGGGAGCCCGATGATGGCCGACGACGGCAGCCAACTGACAGGCGAGACCAAGAGCTTCGCCTCCCACCGCCGCCTGGACCTGGCCAACGAGCACGACTTCCAGCTCGGGGCCTTCCGCGTTCGCCCGGCCTACCGTGAAGTGCGTCGCGGCGACGTCATCGACATCCTGGAACCGCGGGTCATGCAGGTGCTGGCCGCCCTCGCCCGCCGGATGGGCGCGGTGGTCTCGCGTGATGAGTTGCTGCGCGACTGCTGGGGCGACGTCTCGGTCACCGACGACTCCCTGCACCGCTGCATCGGCCGCCTGCGCAAGCTGTCCGACAGCGACGACCACAAGTCCTTTGTCATCGAGACGGTGCCCCGGGTCGGCTATCGCCTGGTCTCGGCCGACCTCGTCGACAGGATCGACCCCGAGGTGGCCACCCCCGAATCGATCCCCGCGCCGACCGCCGAGGCCCGGCGTCGCTCGCCCCTGCCGCTGATGGCGCTGAGCGGCGTGGTGCTGGCGCTGTTCGCGGTGGCGGCCGGTTGGTGGCTCGTGGGCCGCGACGAGGCTTGGCGGGTGGCGAGCTTCGAGAACGCGGCGGACACCCTCGACTCCGAAGGCCAGCCCGCCCTGTCGGCCTCTGGGGGTCAGCTCGCCTATGTCGGCGGGCCCGAGGGCGGCAGCCAGGACATCTTCGTCCGCAACATCCGTGACGGATCCACCGCGGTTCTGGTCGGCGGCTCGGCCAACGACTCCGCGCCGGCCTGGTCGCCCACCGGCGACCGCTTGGCCTTCGTGCGCCTGCGTCCCGACACGCCCTGCGAGATTCTCATCAAGACCCTGCCGAACGGGCCCGAGCGCAGTCTGGCGAACTGCCGGGTCTCTGAGACCTCTCAGGTCGTCTGGTCGCCGGACGGGACGCGGCTCTACTTCGTCGACCGTCCGGAGCGCGACCGCGCGGCGCGGATTGTGTCGGTCGCGGCCGAGGGCGGGCCGGTCACGCCCGTCACCTCGCCGCCTTCCTGGATGCGCGGCGATCGGGAGCAGACCATCTCGTCGGATGGCGAGAACCTGGCCTTTGTGCGCTGGTCGGCGGTCGGCGTCTCGGACATCTATGTCCAGAAGGTCTCCGGCGGCGAGCCGCGCCGGGTGACCCGCGACGGGGCGGAGGTGAAGGGTCTGGCCTGGTCCAAAAGCGGCCGTTCGCTGTTCTTCTCGTCCAATCGCGGCGGCGACTTCGCCGTCTGGAGCGTGGCCTCCGGCGGCGGCGAACCCGTCCGCCTGGGCTCGGGCCTGCGCGAGGTGCGCCGCATTTCGTCGAGCGCCGACGGAGCGTTGGCCTTGGAGCTGATGGACCTGCGCGCCAACCTCACCGAGGTCGGCGCCGGCAAGAGCAAGCTGATCACCAACGAGGCTGGAATCCAGTGGGCCGGCGATATCTCGCGCGCGGGCGTGCTGGCCTACGTGGCCGACACGCGCTCGGGCCGGTCGGTCTGGACCCGTTCGCCCGGCCAGCCCTCCCAGAAGCTGACCTTCTTCCCGGCCACCCACATGGACGACGTACGCTGGTCGCCCGACGGCCGCAGGCTGGCCTTCATCGCCGCGGTCGATGGTCGGTACGGGGTCTACGAGGTTCCCGCCGGGGGCGGTCCGCCCAAGGTGCTGCTCAGCGGGAACTACGAGATGGCCTCGCTAAGTTGGGAGGCCGACGGCCGCACCATCGTCCTGGCGACAAAGCTCGGCGGCGTGCGCCGCCTGTGGCGTCTCGACACCGCCAAACCGGGCCAGATCGCCCCGATCACCGGGCCGGGCTGGGTGGCTGTGCGCGCCACGTCCCAGGGCCTCCTGGGCATGAGACACGCCACTCCTGGCATCTGGCGTCTGAACGGCGACGGCTCGAAGGCCGTGCGGATCGCCGACAGCCCCCGCATCCCGACCAACGGCTGGATGGTGATGGGCGACCGGCACTACTGGATCGACTGGCCGCCCGAGCGCACGCCGTTGATCATGAGTTCGGCCGTCAGCGGCGGGCCCGTCAGCGTGGTCATGGAGGCGCCCGGCGCGACCACCTATTCGGGCCTGGCCATCGATCCGGCCAGCGGCGTGATGATCTATACCCGTAAGATCCGCATGGACGTCGACATCGGGCTGCTGCGGCTGGAGCGCGTGGGGTGAGTCTTCGCCTGCGACGCCTGACCGCGGTCGACCTGCCCGCCGTCGCCGCGATCCAGAACGCGGCCTACCTGCCGATCTACCGCGAACCCGCGGAGATCCTGGGCAGCCGTCTGGAGATCGCGCCAACCTGCTGCTGGGGCGCCTACGGTCCGGACGGGCTCGCGGCCTACATCCTCAGTCATCCCTGGCCCGCCGCCACGCCGCCGGCCATCGGGACGGCGCTGAACGCTCCACCCGTCGTCGACAACTGGTTCATCCACGACCTGGCCATCGGCGAGGCCGCGCGGGGCCTGGGCCTGGGTCGCGCCCTGGTCCGCAGGTCGGCCGACGCCGCGATCGCCCTGGGCCTGGATCGTGGCGACCTCATCGCGGTCCAGGGCGCCGGTCCTTTCTGGTCCAGGATGGGCTACGCCGCTCCGCCCGCCTTGCCCGACGCTCTGGCCGCCAAGGTCGCGTCCTACGGCCCGGACGCCCGCTACATGACGGCGCGCCTGGCGCAGCTCCTCGCCTAGTCCGCGAACACCTCCCGCGCGGCCTGGACGAAGCCGCTCGTGCGGTAGCGGGCGGTCGGGTCGGCATAGGCCAGGCCCAGGGTCCGACGAGGCGTGAACCCTTCCAGCTTCACCCGCGCGACCCCCGGATCGCGATGACCGTCAGGCATGACCGTGATCCCCAGTCCCGCGCGCACCAGACCCAGCACACGGTCGTCATTGACCCCGCGATAGCTGAAGAAGGGTCGCACGTTGCGTTCGATGAAATAGCGGCTGGTTTCGGCCAGCACCTCGCAGTGGCGGCGCACCATCATCACTTCGTCGGCCAGCTCCTCGCCCCGAAGCGACTCGGCCTGGGCCAGTCGATGACCGGACGGCAGGGCCAGGCTGTAGCCCTCCTCGCACAACCGCTCGGCGCCGAACCGGTCGGACGCCGGCCGCAGGATGGTGAGCGCCGTATCGACCCGGCCGCGATCCAGCAGGCTCAGCACCTCACGCTCCGACCCTTCCAGAAGCTCGATCTGCTCGTCGCCCGATCGTCGCGACAGGGTTTGCTCCAAAAGGGTCGTCGGGATCGTCGACAGCACCGCCACCCGCAACGACTCCGGCCGCGCCGCGCCCGAGACCGCCGCCTGGGCCAGGTTGAACTCATGCTCGATGCGGCGGGCGTGGACCAGGAACCGGCTGCCGGCCTGCGTCAGGTGGACCCGGCGGTTGGTGCGGTCGAACAGGCGAGCCTGGAGCTGGCCTTCCAGCTTGGCGATCCCGGCCGACAGGGTCGGCTGGGCGACGTTCTCGCGCACCGCGGCCCGGCTGAAATTCCCGGTCTCGACGATGGCCAGGAAGTAGCGGAGCAGGTAGCGATCCATGATAGATAAAACCTATCACGTCGATCATGATCGTTCAATTTTGTGGATTGTTCTTCACCCGCTAGTTTTGCGAGGTTGTCGGCAGACCAAGAGAGGACGCCCCGCAGAATGTCCGGTCCCAGCTTCCAGTTCGGCCTCGGCGAAACCGCCGACGCCATACGCGAGACCACCGCCCGCTTCGCCGCCGACAAGATCGCGCCCATGGCTGCGGAGATCGACGCCAGCAACACCTTCCCGCGTGAGCTGTGGCCCCAGATGGGCGAGCTCGGCCTGCACGGGATCACGGTGGAGGAAGAGTTCGGCGGCCTGGGCCTGGGCTATCTGGAACACGTGATCGCCATGGAGGAGATCAGCCGCGCCTCGGCCTCGGTGGGCCTCTCCTACGGCGCCCACTCCAACCTTTGCGTGAACCAGATCCGCCGCTGGGGCAGCCCCGAGCAGAAGCATCGCTACCTGCCGAAGCTGATCAGCGGCGAGCATGTGGGCTCGCTAGCGATGAGCGAGGTGGGCTCCGGCTCCGACGTGATCTCGATGAAGCTGCGAGCCGCCCAGCGCGGCGACCGCTATGTGCTGAACGGGACCAAGTTCTGGATCACCAACGCCCCGCACGCCGACACCCTGGTGGTCTACGCCAAGACCTCGCCGGACGAGGGCAGCCGCGGCGTCACCGCCTTCCTGGTCGAGAAGGGCATGAAGGGGTTCAGCGTCTCACCCAAGCTGGACAAGATGGGCATGCGCGGGTCCGACACCGCCGAGCTGGTGTTCGAGGACTGCGAGGTCCCCGAGGAGAATGTCATGGGCCCGCTCAACGGCGGCGCGGGCGTGCTGATGAGCGGCCTCGACTATGAGCGCGCGGTCCTGGCGGCCGGTCCGCTGGGGATCATGCAGGCCTGTCTCGACGTGGTCCTGCCCTATGTGCGCGAACGCAAGCAGTTCGGAAAGCCGATCGGCAGCTTCCAGCTCATGCAGGGCAAGATCGCCGACATGTACGTGGCCCTCAACTCCGCCCGCACCTATGTCTACGCGGTCGCCAAGGCCTGCGACGCCGGGCTGACCACGCGATTCGACGCGGCGGGCGCGATCCTGCTGGCCTCGGAGAACGCGGTGAAGGTCAGCCTGGAGGCCGTCCAGGCCCTGGGCGGCGCCGGCTACACCAAGGACTTCCCCGTCGAACGCCTGGTCCGCGACGCCAAGCTCTACGATATCGGCGCGGGCACCAACGAGATCCGTCGCTTCCTCATCGGCCGGGAACTGCTGGGCGCATGACCAAACTCGCCACCGCCATCGACCGCGCCGGCGCGGTCTTCCAGGCCAACGACGCCCACAACCGCGCCCTGGTCGGCGAACTGTCCGCGTACGCCGCAAAGGCCGCGCTCGGCGGGCCGGAGGCGTCTCGCCAGCGCCACGCCGCGCGCGGCAAGCTGCTCCCCCGCGAGCGGGTGGAACGTCTGCTGGATCCCGGCTCACCGGTCCTCGAGGTCGCGCCCCTGGCGGCGCACGGCCTCTATCACAACGAGGCTCCCGGCGCGGGCGTCATCACCGGCATCGGGCGGGTCTCGGGCCGCGAGGTGATGATCGTCG
>NZ_JANOCX010000196.1:0-2724 GCF_031412415.1 Phenylobacterium sp. | reverse complement strand
GCGCGCAGGGCCTGGTTGACGTGGTGCACCACCGAGACGTTAGCGGCGTCGTAGAGACCGGTGGACTCGGCCTCCAGATGACCGCCGGCCATCAGGATCTCCTCGATCTTCTCGGCGCCTTCCTCGGTGAGGATGACCTGGCGCTGCTTTTCGTCGAAGTCGTAGGTGGTGGGGTCGGTGATCAGTTCCTTCACCAGGACGTCGATGGTCTTGTAGAACTCGGAACGGTCTTCGGTGGGACCCGAAATGATCAAGGGCGTGCGCGCCTCGTCGATCAGGATGGAGTCCACCTCGTCGACGATCACGAAGTTATGGCCGCGCTGGACCATCTCCTCGGCCTCATAGACCAGGTTGTCGCGCAGGTAGTCGAAACCGAACTCGTTGTTGGTGCCGTAGGTGATGTCGGACTGATAGGCCGCCTTGCGCTGGCCCTGGCTCAGGCCGTGCACGATGGTGCCCGTGGTCAGGCCGAGGAACCGATAGACCTGGCCCATCCAGTCGCCGTGGAGCTGGGCGAGGTAGTCGTTCACGGTGATGACGTGGACGCCCTTGCCGGGAAGGGCGTTCAGATAGACGGGCGCGGTGGCGACCAGGGTCTTGCCCTCGCCGGTGCGCATTTCCGAGATGCCGCCTTCGTGCAGCACGATCCCACCGACCAACTGGACGTCGAAATGCCGCTGGCCCAGGACCCGGAACGCGGCCTCCCGCACCACGGCGAAGGACTCTTCGAGGAGCTGGTCGAGGGTCTCGCCCTTGGCCAGCCGGTCGCGGAACTCCTGGGTCTTGCCGCGCAGCTGCTCGTCGGACAGCGCTTTGATCGCGGGCTCCAGGGCGTTGATCTTGGCGACGCGCGCCGCCATCGCCTTGACCTTGCGGTCGTTGCTGGAGCCGAAGAACCGTTGGAAGATGCTCAAGGGGAAAAGTTCCGGATAATGCGAATGGGGCTCGGCGCGGCCCTTTGGGCCCTTCGCCTGCCCGGAGATTCCGCTCTTTTCAGGGCGCGCGAGACTTAAGCAGCGGCCCTTCAAGTGTCAACGCGGCGACTGTTCACACGCGAAAACGAAAAGGCCCTCCCGGTGAAGGGAGGGCCGATCCGATTAGTTCGACCTGATTGGTCAGTTGTAGACTTCGAACAGGCCCGCGGCGCCCATGCCGCCGCCGATGCACATGGACACGACGGCCCACTTGGCCTTGCGGCGCTGGCCTTCCTGCAGCACGTGGCCGGCGAGACGGGCGCCGGTCATGCCGAAGGGGTGGCCGATGGCGATCGAGCCGCCGTTCACGTTGTACTTTTCGGGGTCGATGCCCAGGAAGTCGCGGGCGTAGAGGCACTGGCTGGCGAAGGCCTCGTTCAGCTCCCACAGGTCGATGTCGCTGACCTTCAGGCCGTGGCGTTCCAGCAGCCGCGGCACGGCGAAGACCGGGCCGATGCCCATTTCGTCAGGCTCGCAGCCCGCGACGGCCCAGCCTTTGAACGCGCCCAGGGGCGACAGGCCGGCCTTCTCGGCGGCCTTGGAATCCATCAGCACCACGGCGGCGGCGCCGTCGGAGAGCTGGCTGGCGTTACCGGCGGTGATGAACTTGCCTTCGCCGCGAACCGGCTGGAGCTTCTGGAGGCCTTCCAGGGTGGTGTCGACGCGGTTGCACTCGTCGCGATCGACCACGTAGTCGACGACGCTTTCTTCCTTCGTCTCCTTGTTGACGACCTTCATCTTGGACTTCATCGGGACGATTTCGTTGGCGAACTTGCCGCCCTGCTGGGCCGCGGCCATGCGGCGCTGGCTTTCCAGGCTGTACTCGTCCTGGGCTTCGCGGCTGACCTTGTAGCGCTCGGCCACGATGTCGGCGGTGTCGATCATCGGCATGAAGATGGCCGGATATTCCGCGATCAGGCGGGGATCGATGTTGTCCTTGCCGGCGCCGCCGCCGGGGATGCTGATCGACTCCACGCCGCCGGCCACGACCACGTCGGCGCCGTCGTTGCGGATGTAGTTGGCGGCCGTGGCGATGGTGTTCAGGCCCGACGAGCAGAAGCGGTTGATGGTGACGCCCGAGGTCGTGATCGGCATGCCGGCCAGCAGGCCGACCTGGCGGCCCAGGTTGCCGGCGCCGTGCGAGACATTGCCCATGACGACGTCCTCGACCCGCGCCTTGTCGAGCCCCGAACGCTCGACCGCGTGCTTCACAGCATGCGCGCCCATGGACATGGTCGGCGTCATGTTGAACCCGCCACGGCCGGACTTGGCCAGGCCCGTACGGGCATAGGAAACGACTACGGCTTCACGCGTCATGAAATATCCTCCCTGAAAATATATAGCCCCGACATTCGTCATGGGGTGGGTGCATTGATCGGCCGCGACCTTTGCATCCCGGACGCGATATGGCTAGGGACGGGCGGGCCCTCCAGCCCGGTTTTTGCATTCGAGGCATGGTCCCCATGGCGCACCTGACCTTCCCTAGCGTCCCGCGAGCCCTGGGCTCGGTCGTGGTCATGCTGATCGCCAGCTTCGCGCTGGTCGCCTGCGGCGACCGCGGGAGCGCCGAGCGGCCGCCCGAGCCGGGCGACGCGGCGGTGGCCAAGGTCGACGGCAAGACCGTGTGGACGTCCGACGTCAAGCGCGAGGCGGTGGCCCAGGGCCTGATCGGGGAGGGCGAGCCGCTGGACGCCTCGTCGGACCTGTTCCGCCGGGTGCTGGACGAGGTGGTCGACCAGAAGCTGCTGGC
>NZ_JANOCX010000195.1:0-9862 GCF_031412415.1 Phenylobacterium sp. | reverse complement strand
CCAGTTCAACACCTGGTATCACCTGGCCCTTGCTCACTACCTTCAGGGCGCGTGGGACAAGGCCGAAGCGGCCTACCGGCGCTGCATCGCGTGGGTGCGGCCCGACGACTATGACGGCCTCACCGCCTGCCATGACTGGCTCTACATGACCCTGCGGCGCAAGGGCGACGCAGCGGGCGCGCAGGCGGTGCTGGCGGCGATCCCGTATGACCTGCCCGATGAGGCGTTCGTCGAGGGACCATCCTACTATCGCCGCCTACGGATGTACCGTGGCGAGCTTGAACCCGAGGACCTATTGAACCCGGAGAAGGGCTCCCAGGTCATCCACGACGTCGAAACCATCTACGCCACCCAGGGCTACGGCGTGGGGAACTGGTATCTCTACAACGGCGAGATGGACCAGGCGCGGGCGGTGTTCGAGCAGATCCTCCAGGGCCGCAGCCGCTTCGCCTTCGGCTACATCGCCGCCGAGAGCGACATGCAAGAGCTTGACGCCGCCACGCGCTCGCCGACGTCGGATCGGGATTGACCCGTCGCTCTGCGCGCACGCGGTCGTGAATAGCCTAGCTTAAGAGTCTGATTGACCAAGGTTCTTTCGGGGCGCACCTTTTGCGCGTCGCCTTGCTTGCGCAGGCGCGTAGTGGGCGAGCTCCGGCGGCCCCTGATGACCTGCCGGAAGGCCCATTTGGGCGCCTGTCGCAGTCTGGCGGAGGACTTGTCCTCTCAGAACAGAATGCGAAGGAAACGCCATGCAATCCGGACCCCACGACGGTGAAGTCCATCACCGCAAGAACAGACACCTGCTCGAGCGCTTCGAAGGCTACACAGACCTGATCGTTGTGGGGATGATCATCATCCTTGGGGCGGCCATGCTCGTGGGTCTTCTGACCGCCAACGGCAAGGTGACCTGGTAAGCGTCCTGCGGGTCGGCGACCGGGTCAGAGCGCCCTAGCCAGCACCAGGTCGTCGTACTCGTTCGCGCCCACGCGGAACTTCCGCACGCCCGCCTCGACATAGCCCTGGCGGGCGTAGAAGGCGATCGCACGCGAATTTCCGCCGAACACGCCCAGCAGCATCCGGGTGAAACCGGCCTGGGCCGCGGCCTCCATGGCCGTGGTCATCAGCTTGGCGCCCAGCCCTGTCCCATGGAACCGGTTGAGCAGGTAGATGCGCTTGAGCTCGACATCGTTCTCGCCGGTGGGGACCGGCAGGTCAGGCGGGGTCAGGGCCGCATAGCCCACCGCGGCCCCGCCCTCGCCCATCTCGGCCGCCCAGAGGTTGTAGCCGGGCTTGGTCAGCCAGGCCGCGTACAGCGCCTCGCCATGCTCGGTCCTGCAGTGGCTGACGATGTCGGAGGATGGCAGGACCCCCGCATAGGTCTCCAGGAACGTCGCCTGCCCCACCAGGGCCAGTGCGGCCTCATCGCCCGGGCGACAGGCCCGGATGGTGATGCTCATGAACGCGCTCCCTCAACACGGCCTGGCGGCCCGAATCTGCTCGACGCGGCGTCAGGCTGGCTCCGAACGAAGAGCTAGGCTAGGCATGGAACCAACTAACCAACGATCACCATCGGGGAGGATGGCATGGCCGGACGGGTCGAAGGCAAAGTGGCGCTCATCACCGGCGGGGCGAGCGGCATTGGGCGCGCCTGCGCCGAACGGCTCGCCCAGGAAGGCGCGACCGTCGTTGTCACCGACCTGCAGGACGCCAAGGGCGCCGAGGTCGTGGCCGCGATCCGCGCCGCCGGCGGCAAGGCCGAGTACCTGCATCACGATGTCACCCAGGAACAGGCCTGGATCGACGTCATCGCCGCCGTCAAGGCGAGCCAAGGCCGCCTCGACATCCTGGTCAACAACGCCGGGATTGGGCTTTCGGCCTCGGTTCTGGAGATGCCGCTGGCCGATTTCCAGCGCCAGTTCGCGATCAATGTGGACGGGGTGTTCCTGGGCTTGAAGCACTCCATCCCCCTGATGCGCGAGGGCAAGGCGGGCGGCAGCATCATCAACATGTCGTCGATCGCCGGCCTCAAGGGCTCGCCCCGCATGTCGGGCTACTGCGGCACCAAGGGCGCCGTGCGCCTCATGACCAAGTCGGTGGCGATGGAATGCGCCAATGAAAAGGACGGCATCCGGGTCAATTCGATGCATCCCGGCATCATCGAGACACCGATCTGGGACTCCATCATCGGCACCGGCGATCCCGGCGACAACGCCCGCCCGGCCCGCCCCGCGGTGCTGGACGCGCTCACCGCCGACGCAGTCCCTATGGGCGTGAAGGGCTATCCCGAGGACATCGCCAACGGTGTCCTGTGGCTGGCCTCCGACGAGAGCCGCTATGTGACCGGCGCGGAGATGGTCATCGACGGCGGCCTGACGGTGAAGTAGAGGCGGCTCCATGCCTGCCATCCTTCACGTCGTCTTCGGCCCCTCGGGCGCCGGGAAGTCCACCTACGCCAAGGAACTGGCCCGGCGCGAGCCGGCCGTCCACTTCGCCATCGACGACTGGATGGCCCGCCTGTTCGCCGCCGACATGCCCGAGGCCCTCGAGTTCGAGTGGATGATGGAGCGGGTCGAGCGCTGCGAGGCGCAGATCTGGTCCACGGCCGCGGCGACCATGGCGACCGGGACCTCGGTGGTTCTCGACCTGGGCCTCATGCGCAAGGCCGACCGCGCGCGGGTCGCCGAGATCGGCGCGGCCGTGGACCTGCCCGTTCAGTTCCACTTCGTCACCGCCCCCCAGGCGGTGCGCAAGGCTCGCGTCGCGGCGCGCAACCAGCAGCGCGGCGAGACCTTCGCCATCGAGGTGAATCCGGAGATGTTCGAGTTCATCGAAGGGGTCTACGAGGCGCCCGAGGCCGAGGAACTGGCCGGCTGCATCGTGTCGGAGAGCGCTTAGGTCCCCGCGAACAGCCAGGCCGGCCAAGTGGCGTCGGCCGCCCGCTGGAAGGCCGGGCGTCGCGCCAGGCGGGCGTTGTAATCCATCAGGGCCGGCTCCGGCAGGTCCTTGCGGAACAAGGCCGCCGACAGCGTCGAGCCCAACATGACATCGGCGGCGGAGAACTTGCTTCCCAGCAGGTACTTGCGGCCGCTCAACGCCCCCTCGATCACGCCCAGCATGTCGTCGAAGCCGCCGAAGCCGGTCTCGGTCCCCGGCAGGTCGATATGCTTGGGATGCAGGCTGATCAGCGGGTCCAGCACCGCGGTCGAATAGACCATCCACTTGAGATAGGCGCCGCGGTCGCCGTCCTCGATCCGGGGCGCCAGGCCGCCATAGCCGTAGCGGTCCGCAAGGTAGATGCAGATCGCCGGGTTCTCGCTCACCACCACCTTGCCGTCGGTGACCGTGGGGACCTTGCCGGACGGATTGAGCTTCAAGTATTCCGGCTTCTTCTGATCGCCCTTGCGGATGTCCACGGTCTGGACTTTGAAGGCGACGCCAAGCTCCTCCAGCAGCCAATAGGCCGTGAACGCGCGGCTGGCGGGCGAGTGGTAGAGGGTGATTCCGCGCTTTGGCGTCATGCTTGGCCTTTCCGACTTGCCGCTTATCTAGGTTCGCGGCACGCTAGGCGCCAGACGAACCAATCAGGCCTCGATGGGCATGCTGCATTGCACCCCTTGAGTTATCGCAAGCAAGCTTCTATCCTCTACCCCCCCGGACGCCCGCGCCCGCGGCCGGCATCGAACCTCTCAAGCGCAAACCCGAGTCCCCGTCTACCATGGAAAAAGTCCCGATGACCGCCGAGGGCTGGAAAGCTCTCGACGACGAGTTGAAGCGTTTGAAGACCGCTGAGCGGCCGGCCGTGATCGCTGCGATCTCGGAAGCGCGCGCGCACGGCGACCTTTCCGAAAACGCCGAGTATCACGCGGCCAAGGAACGCCAAGGCTGGATCGAAGGCCAGATCGCCGACATCGAAGACAAGATGGCGCGCGCTCAGGTGATCGATGTCTCCAAGCTTTCGGGCAGCCAGGTGAAGTTCGGCGCCACGGTCTCCGTGGTCGACGAGGACACCGAGGAGAAGGCCCGCTATCAGATCGTCGGCGAACACGAAGCCGACGTGAAGAAGGGCAAGATCTCCATCCTGTCCCCGCTGGCCCGCGCCATGATCGGCAAGGAAACCGGCGACGTCGTTGAGGTGCACACGCCCGGCGGCGGCAAGGCCTATGGGATCACCAAGGTCGACTGGGTCTGACACCCGGCCTTGGCCCTTTGACGAAGGGCTAGCGACTTGGCGTCACCCCCTGACCAGCGTCCGCTGATCGTCTGGGCCGTCTCCGACGGCCGCGCCGGCATCGAGGCCCAGGTCGCGGGGCTCGCCGCCGCCGTGGCCGCGCGCCGGCCGACGAAGGTTGTGGTCAAGCGAGTCGGTTGGAAGGGCCGGATCGGACGCCTGCCCTGGTGGCTGAACCTGCTTCCACAACGCTTTCTCACGCCGCAGAGCGAGATCGGGCCGCCGTGGCCCGACATCTGGATCGCCGCCGGCCGCGCGACCCTGCCGCTGTCGCTCCGCATCAAGGCCTGGTCCGGCGGCAAGACCTATGTGGTCCAGGTCCAGGACCCCCGCCTGCCGCCTTCGAAGTTCGACCTGGTCATCCCGCCCAAGCATGACCGCCTGGCCGGGGCCAACGTCTTCCCGATCATCGGCTCCCCCGGCCGGGTGAACGCCGACCGCCTCGACGCCGACCTCGAGCGGTTCAAGAGCCTGCTGGGCCCCCTGCCCCGGCCCCGTGTCGCCGTGGTGATCGGCGGCAAGTCCAAAGCCCACGACCTGTCGCCCAATCGCGCCGCCGCCATGGCCCGCGAGATTGAGGCGCCGGTGGTTCAAGAGGGCGGCTCGGTGATGGTCACCTTCACCCGGCGCACCCCGCCCCAGGCGCAAGCGATCCTGGCGTCACGGCTGAAGCACCTCCCCGGCGTCATCTGGGACGGAAGTGGCGAAAACCCGTACTTCGCTTACCTGGCCGCCGCCGACTACATCCTGGTCACCGAGGACTCTACGAACCTCGCCACCGATGCGGCCTCCACCGGCAAGCCGGTGTTCATCCTCAAGATGGACGGGACCAGCGTGAAGCTGCGCCGCTTCCATGAGGACCTTGAACGCCTGGGCGCCGCACGCCCCATGGGCGACGGCTTCCACAACTGGATGTACGAACCCCTGGCCGAGACCGACCGCGCCGCCGCCGAAGTTATCGCGCGCTACGATGATTGGAGCGCCAAGCCATGAGCGTGATGGTCCGGATCGCCGGCCCATCCGACGCGCCCGCCGCGATCGCCATGGACGCGGTGGCGGGCCGCGCCCCCCAGCGCCGAGACTGGATCCTCCGCGCCTTCGCCGGCGAGAAGGATCGCGTGGCTCGCCTGGCCCTGATGGACGGCGAGCCCGCTGGCTTCATCGTCGTCGGCGAGTTCCTGTCGTTTCCGTTCGTCGACCTGATCGTCACGGCCGAGCACGCGCGGCGTCGAGGCGTCGCCAGCGCTCTCATGGCGGCGTTCGAGGGTGCGCATGCAGGCCAAAAGCTGTTCGTCTCGACGAACGTTTCCAACGCCCGCATGCGAGCCCTGCTGGTGGCGCGCGGCTACGTCCTGAGCGGTCAGGTCGACAATGTGGACCCCGGCGACCCAGAGCTCTTCTTCGCCCGCCTGCCCGCGCTGTAACGTCGCCTTTCCATGGCGAAGGTTTAGGCCTCCCATGGCTGCGAGATGATTCTCCAGCCGCGCATCCTGTTCGTCGCGAACGCCGGCCCTGATGTCGGGGGCGGTCACGTGATGCGCTCCTTGACCCTCGCCAAGGCGCTGAGCGCCAAGGGCGCGGCCTGCGTCTTCCTGGCGACGCCGCAGGTCAGCGCCGTCCTGGACGCCTTTGGCCCTGACATGTCCCGGGAGGACGCCACCTCCATCGACGCCGAGCACCTGGCCGACGCCGCCACCGGCGTCGCCTTCGACGCCGTGGTGTTCGACCACTACGGTCTGGAGCGCGCAGAGCACGAGGCTGTCTCCCACGGCCGCCCGACCCTGGTGATCGATGACCTGGCCGACCGGCCGCTGGCCGCCGACCTTGTGTTGGACGCCGGCCCCGCGCGGGTCGCGGCCGACTACGCATTCTTCGCGGGTGACGCCCGGCTGCTGCTGGGACCCGACTACGCCCCGGTTCGTCCTGAGTTCGCCGATCTGCGCGAGGCGGCGCTCGCTCGGCGCGGCGGCCCTGTCCAACGTGTGCTGGTGGCCCTGGGTCTGACCGATCTGGGCAAGATCACCTCCCGCGTCGTCGATCATCTGCGCCAGCGCAACGGCCAGGTGGCGCTCGACATCGTACTGGGCGCCGGCGCGGGCAGCCTGCCGGGGCTGCGCAAGGTTGCCGCCCACGATCCACGCATCACCCTGCACGTCGACACCCAGGACATGGCCGCCCTCACCGCCAACGCCGACGTGGCCATTGGGGCGGCGGGCTCCACCACTTGGGAACGATGCGTTTTGGGCCTGCCCTCCGCCCTGCTGATCCTCGCCGACAATCAGCGCCCCGCAGCCCGGGCGCTGGCTGCCCGCGACGCCGCCCTGGTGGTCGACGCCCAGGACGCCGACTTCGAGGCGGTGCTGGACCGGGCCATCGTGCGGCTCATGTCGGACGCCGCCACCCGCGCGCGCCTCAGCGCCGCCAGCGCCGAGGTTTGCGACGGCCTCGGGGCCGACCGAACGGCCGACGCCTTCCTGAAGATCATCGCCGCCCGCGACGCCTCGCCTCAGGCCAACCATCCTTAACGGAATATTGGCGACCGCCGCACCACCCTGGGCCATCGGTTGGGAGAGCGCGCCGTGGGCGCGCCAGGGTTTCATGCGCACGCTTCGCGACATCCGCGGCCTGAAGTTCCCCGACGAGTTCGTTGTGCGTCACTTCTTCAAGCGCGGCTTGTCCAACAGGAGCGGCCGGGTGCTGGAGCTGGGCAGCGGCACAGGCAACAATCTTGCGCTCTACGCGCAGTACGATTGGGACCTGACGGGGGTCGATTACGACCAGTCGGCCCTGGACGACGCGCGCTGGAACCTGGGCGACGCATCGACCTTCATACAGGCCGACCTCTCGAACGGCCTCCCAGCCTTGGACGGCAAGTTCGACGCCCTGATCATCCCCAACCTCCTCTGCTACCTGACGCTGGCGCAGGCGAAAGCTGTGCTCGCCGGCCTGAAGGCCCACCTCGCACCGGGCTGCGAAGTCTTCGTCCGCACCCGCCTTGTCGACGACTACCGCTATGGCCGAGGTGAGATGATCGAGCCCGACGGATTTCGCCTGGCCACGCCGGAGACCGGCGAGGCAGGCCTGTTCAACCTGTTCTACACCCAGGCTGGCCTGGTCGAGCTGCTGACCACCACACTTGGCCTCGCCGAGCGCGAAGAACTGGCCGTCCGCTTCGACAACGTCCAGGCGGGCCGGCGAGTGCCGGGCAACAGCGACCTGGTGGTCTGGGGCGTGGCCTCGTGAGCCCGCGCCGGGTCCGCATCGTCGGCGGCGGCCTGACGGGCGTCCTCGCCGCCTTCCAGGCCCATGCCCTGGGCTGCCGCGAGATCGACCTGCATGAGCGTTTCGACGAACTGGGCGGCGTCGCCCGCGCCCGCCAGGCCCATGGCCTGGAGCTACGCGAGGGCTGCATCTATTTCGGCCCGCCCGGCGATCCGATGCGCGGTCTGCTGGAATCCCACGGGATCGCCTTCGAGGACTTCGAGAACCGGTTCGGCTCGGTCAGCCCCGCCCCCGGCGACGAGTTGACCATCACCCACGACTTCGGCGGCCCAGCCCTGGTGGCCCGCGACCTGACCCTGACGCCTCTGGCCGGCGAAAGCCTGACCGACCGGCTGCGGGCCTATCCCACTGAGATGGCCCAGAGCCTGACCCGCTATTGCCAATGGCACCTGGGGACCTGGCTGGACGAGGTCCACGAGAGCGCGGCCATCCCGCTCGCCATCAACCGGGTGTTCCCGGTCGGACCGGACATCGCCCAGATCGCCGCACGCAAGCGCGCCGATCCCCTGCACGACGAGCTCTACGCCATCCCGCGCCAGCTCTGGGGCCGCTTGGCCAACGCCACCGCCGCCCTGCCGCGCGGCGGGTTTGGCAGTCTCTTCGCTCAGTGCCGCCGCGAACTGGAACGCCTGGGCGTCCGCATCCACGACACCTCGATGGTCTCGCCCCGCCAAGCCTTGGCCGCGCGCGCGCCGGGCGAGGCCCTGGTCTGGGCGGCCAACCCCATGCCGCTGTTCAAGCCGCTGGGCCTGGAGGCGCCCAAGCTCATCAAGAAGAGCTTCGCCACCTACGCCTTCAAGGTCCGCTACGGCGGTCCCCTGCCCTTCTACGTCCAGAACTTCACGGCCCAGGGCGCGATCTTCCGAATCTATCTGTACGAGAGCCGCGGTCACGCCGTCCTGCTGGCCGAGTGCGTGAAGGAGGCCTGCGACGCCGAACTGCGCCGGGAAATCCACCGCCTGATGTCGGGCTTCGGCGGCGCGTCCCTGAGCCTTGGCGAACAGGTGGCCGCCAATGTCGGCCCGCGCTGGATCTACCAGTCGGTCGACGCCATGAAGAAACTGGCCGGCCTGCGCGCCGGCTTCGCCCGCACGATGGGCGACGCCTTCGTCCCCGGCGCCTGGGAGCCCTACGCCAAGGCCGAAAAGTTCGCGCAGGTGAATGCGGGCCTGGCCGCCGCGCTGGACGCCGCCGAAAGCCCCGCCGCCGTCTCGGCCGCCTGAACATGTCGCCCCGCGTCGCGGCGATCATGCAGCCGACCTTCCTGCCCTATCTCGGCTATTTCCACCTGATCGCGGCCAGCGACGTCTTCGTCTTCCTCGACGACGTCCAGTTCGCCCGCCGCTCCTGGCAATCGCGCAATCGTATCCTGGGCCCGGGCGGCGAGGTGATGCTGACCGTCCCGGTCCAGAAGCACGACCGCGACACGCCCATCTGCGCCATCGAGATCTCGGACGCCGAGCCCTGGCGCGACAAGCACCTGGCCTCGATCCGCCACGCCTACGCCAAGCGTCCGGCCTTCGCCGAGGGCATGGTCTTCCTGGAAACGGCCCTGGCGACGACCGGCAAGCTCGCCGATCTCAACCGCGCCATCGTCGAGGGCGCCGCGCGAAAGCTCAGCCTGACCACCGAATTCGTGAACGCCAGCGACCTTGGCTGCCCCGGCCATCGCTCCGAGCACCTGTTGGCGATCTGCCGGGCCGTGGGCGCGACGGGATATCTCTCGCCGATGGGCTCCCACGACTACATGGAGGACGACGGCGTGTTCGCCGCCGCGGGCTTCCCCGTGGCTTTCCAGGGCTTCGTCGAGGTCGCCTATCCGCAAGGCCGCGAGCCGTTCACGCCCTACATGGCGTTCGTGGACGCCCTGATGAACCTCGGCTGGACCGGGTTGCGCGCCCTGATCGATGAGATGGCGGCGCGGTCCTAGCGGACCATGTCCCAGGCCATCGGCTCGCCGCGGGCGATGTCGCGCTTCGCGGTCTTGCCCAGCACCTCGTCTAGGTGGGCCGGCGCGAGGCCGTTGCCGGGGCGGATCGAGCGGACATTGGCGCGGCTGAGCGTCTCGCCCGCCTTCACGTCGGCGGTGACATAGAGCGAGCGGCGGAACAGCAGAGATCCTCGTTCCGAGCCTAGGGTGTCGTAGTGCGCCCGGCCCAGGGACTTCCAGGCGTCCTTGCAGTCGCGCACCAGGGCGGTGAACTCGTCGGGCTCCAGGCTGAAGGCGGCGTCCGGGCCGCCGTCGGCGCGGGCCAGGGTGAAGTGCTTCTCGATCACGCAGGCGCCCATGGCGACCGCGGCCACCGAGGCGGCTGTGCCGGGCGTGTGGTCCGACAGTCCGATCGGGCTCTC
>NZ_JANOCX010000194.1:0-14944 GCF_031412415.1 Phenylobacterium sp. | reverse complement strand
CATTTCCGGCGAGAGCGCCGCCATGGCCGCGCAGCGGAGATAGTCTCCATAGGAGAACCCACCCGGCAGGACGATCAGGTCGAGGCCCGAGGGCAGGGCGGTCTCCCCGTGCCAGACCATGTCGACCGACGCGCCTGTCGAGCGCTCGATGGCGACCTTGCAGTCGCGGTCGCAGTTGGAACCGGGGAAAACGATGACTGCGGCTTTCATGGGCGGCTCTCTAGGCGCATTCGTCGAGAAAGGGGAGGGGGCGTTCGGCGGAATCCGGGGCGGGGAAGATGTCGCGGAAGGTGAAGGCCTCGGCGGTCGGGCCCAGGCTGCGCAGGGTCGCCAGCCGCGCCACGCCCTCGGCGACGCTGGACCGGTGGCCCGCGGGGACCCACCAGAGCGCCATGCTGAGTTCCAGCTTTTCGAACCACTCGCGGCGGCGGCGCATGATCTCGACATGGCCCGAGCGATAGACATAGGCGCCCAGATCGTCCGGCGTCCTCCAGACGGACATGTTGGTGATGATCAACGGGTCGTCGAAGGCGACCAGGTCCGTGGCGTCGTTGCCGTCGCCCGTCAGCCTCCAGACAAAGCCGGCGTGGCCCTCGGCCAGGGCGTTGATGCGGTCGAGGTTGTTCTTGAAGTCGGCGATCATCGGATCGTCGATCGTGGCCCGGAGACGGCCGATATTGATCTCGGCGAGGTGGAATTGGCTCATCGCGTCTTCAAACCCTCCAGATAGGCCATCACCTTGGCGAACCCGGCCTTGTCGCCATATGGGCAGCCGGTCGTGTCCATGACAGTCACCCCATCGCGGCGCACGGCGTCCTGGCGAAAGATCGCCGGATGGCCGGGGGCGCCTGGGTCGGTCAGCACGAAGGCCAGGGCGCCGTCTCCGGTCGCGTAGTACCTGTAGGGTTCGCCGGGCGTGGGGGGCGAGCGTTTGAGATCACTGAGCGCCAGCACATCGGCCGACAGTGCCTCATAGGACCGGCCGCAATCGAGCTTGAAGGCGGCGGAGGGCGCCGGTGGCGGAGCCTGGGGCGGCGCGCAGGCGCAGGCCGCGAAGAGGGCGATGAGGGCCAGAGCCCTCACGCCACCTCGACGCGGTAGCTTTCGATGACCGTGTTGGCGAGGAGCTTCTCGCACATCTGCTTGACCTCGGCCTCGGCGGCCGCGGCGTCCGACGCCTTGAGGTCGAACTCGATGGTCTTGCCGACGCGCACCCCGTCCACGTCGGGCCAGCCCAGGCCGTGCAGGGCGGTTTCGACCGCCTTGCCCTGGACGTCCAGGACGCCGGGTTTCAGGAACACATGAACTTTCGCGCGCACTAGTGGAGGCCTCCTTGGATCACGGTGGGCATCTCTTTCATGATGCCCAGCCGCCGGGCGACTTCAGTGTAGCCCTCGATGACGTCGCCCATGTCGCGGCGGAACCGGTCCTTGTCCAGCTTCTCGTTGGTCTGGCTGTCCCACAGGCGGCAGGAATCGGGACTGATCTCGTCGGCCAGCAGGACGCGGGAGAAGTCGTTCTCATAGACCCGGCCGAACTCCACCTTGAAGTCCACCAGGGTGATCCCGACCCCCGCGAACAGGCCGGTCAGGAAGTCGTTCACCCGCAGGGTCAGGGCCATCATGTCGTCGATCTCCTGGGTCGTGGCCCAGTTGAAGGCGGTGATGTGCTCCTCGGCGACCATGGGGTCGGCGAGCTTGTCGTCCTTCAGATAGAACTCGATGATCGAGCGAGGCAGGGCCTGGCCCTCGGGCAGGCCGAAGCGCTGCGACAGCGACCCGGCCGCCACATTGCGGCAGACCACCTCCAGCGGAATGATCTCCACCTCGCGGATAAGCTGTTCGCGTAGATTGAGCCGCTTTATGAAATGGTTCTGGACCCCGATGGAGTTCAGCTTGACCATCACGTATTCGGAGATGCGGTTGTTGATGACGCCCTTCCCCTCCAGAATCGCTTTCTTCTGCGAATTGAAGGCGGTAGCGTCATCTTTGAAGTACTGAATTAAGGTGCCCGGCTCAGGCCCCTCGTAAAGGATCTTGGCCTTGCCTTCGTAGATCTTCTTGCGGCGGGTGGTCATAAAGGCCTTCTCCGAGAGCGAGGGCTAGCCGAGCCGTCGACTCAGGCCTCTCGCCCATATGAGGCGTGAGGAGAATTAGCCGAACGACGACAGCGGCGCAAACCGCGCATGCGTCGGACCGCGAGCTGGCGCGTTTACGTTGCGAGCGCCCTCGTCAAGAGATATGCAACGGCCGACTGACGACCCACTGGGGAACACATGACCACCTTCAACGATCGAGAGCGCGGCTTCGAGAAGAAGTACGAGCTCGACCAGGAGCAGGAATTCAAGGCCGGCGCGCGCCGCAACCGGGCGCTGGGCGAGTGGGCCGCGGGCCTGATGGGCCTCTCCGAGGACAGCGTCGCCGAATACGCAAAGGCCGTGGTCAAGTCCGACTTCGAGCTGCCGGGCGACGAGGACGTGCTGCGCAAGGTGTTCGAGGACCTCAAGGGCTCGGGTGTCGCCATCAGTGAGGGCGAAGTGCGCATGAAGATGGACGAACTGCTGGCCCAGGCCCGCGAACAGCTCCGCGCCGGCTAGAGCGCCGACATCGTCGGACGAACAAGCGCCGCCCCTCGGGGCGGCGCTTTTGTTTTGGCCCATTGCGGATATCGTCGTGATGAGACCGGCCATGAGCTTGGCCGGGTCGTTTGAGGCGGGGGCTGCGATGATGCGTATGGCTTGGATGTTGGCGGTCGTGATGTTGGCGATGGCGCCGGGCGCCCAGGCGGCCGGTGTCAATCTGCCGATCAGCGTCAGCCCCACCGACTGCCGCGACGTGGACGGCAAGGGGCGGCCGGCGTTCTTCTACACCGTGCGCTGGAACGCGCCGGGGTCCGCGCCCACCGAGTTCATCGTCAACGCATCCGCCGCCTGCAAGATGGAAATGGTGGACGGGACGGGTCGGGCGGTGAAGCAGCCATGCTCCGGCGGCGGCGTCGAGTGCGTGAAGGTCTGCAGGGGCGTCTGCCAGGTCGAACTGACCAATTGCACGACCTCCGTGAAGTCCTGGGCGCAGGTGAGCACCCGGGGCCAGGGTCTGGTCTCCAAGCGAGAGCTTGCGACGGCGCCCGCTGGGAAGTGCCTCAAACCCGCATCCTAGCCACCGCTCAGGTCTTCCGGAACCAGAACGAGGCGCCGTAGGGGTTGAGGGTCGCCAGGGGGCCGCCGGCCAGGGCGGCCAGGGCCTGGGCGCGCAGCGTGGGGTCCTGGCCCACGTACCAGCTCGGGAACATCACCTGGAAGGCGTCGCCGCCGAACAGCAGCGCGGTGGCCAGCAGGTACTGTTCGTTCCAAAGCCGGCCCACGTGCCCGGCGATGTAGTCGTCCGGGAGATAGATGTCGTGGACCTGGACGATCACGCCGGGCGCGAGGCGGGGCAGGATCTCCAGGAAGAAGACGGTGACGTCGGAGCCCTGGAACGCGCGGTGCGAGCTGTCGAGGAACAGGATGTCGCCCGCCGTCAGGGTCTGGAACAGGTCGAGGTCGCAATCCTCCAGCGGGCTGCGGATCACCTCGTCGCAAAGGGCGTCGATCTCGTTGCGCGGCTGTGGGTCGATGGAGGTCAGATGGGCGCGCAGGCCGTAGCGAGTGACGGCGCGGCGGGCGAACTTGGTGGAGACCCCCGAGCCGATCTCCACGAAGCGCGCCGGGTCGTGGGCGCGCAGCATCTCAGTCAAGACCAGGCCGTCCAGGGGCGGGAACCAGGTGTTGAGCCAGAAAGGGGTGGCGGTGTCGTAGGTCCCGCCCAGCGCGATGTCGTCGAAGTCATGGGCGATCCGCGCGATCCCGGCCAGGACATCGGCGTAGCGCGCGGCGCCGGCGGCGATCAGGGCGGCGAGTTCGGGGTGGGCGGGCTTGCCGGCGCCGTAGCGGATAGCGGCGCGGTAGCTGTAGTCGATGGTCTTGAAGTCATGGGTCGCGTGATCGCTGGTGAAGGCCGCGCCCGGGCCGGCCAGGGCCGCGGCCAGATCGGCCTGGACGCCTGCGTCCCGCGGCGTTCGCGTGGCCACGGCGCGCAGCAGGGCCAGGCCTTCCTCGCCGCGTCCCAGTTTGCATAGGGTCACGCCCAGATAGCGCTGGGCCTGGGGGTGGTCGGGACTGGCGGCCAGGACCCGGCCGAAGATCAGCTCGGCATGGTTCAGGAAGTTCTCGCGCAGGCGGGCCAGGCCGATGGTGAACTGTCGATCGAGCGGCGGGGCGCTCAACCCCCGAAGCCGCGGCCGCCGCCGAAGCCGCCACGGCTGACCACGGAGGTCCGAGTCTGCATGCGCTGCGGCGCCTGGCGGATGGAGTCCGGGGGATCGATACTCTGGCGCGAGATGGTGGTGCGGCCGGTGGCGTAGTCGCGGCCCAGAGTTCCGCCCCAGCCGGTCTGATAGCCGTCGCGGCCGCGATAGAGGCCGGTGCCGCGATAGTAGCGGTTGCCACCGCCGTCCAGCATCTGGCCGATGACGAAGCCGGCCAGCAGCGGCGTGAAGAAGCTGCCGCCATTGCTCGCGGTTCGCGGGACGCAATTGCCCACCCCGTGGGTTTCTTCGCAGGTGGCCTGAGCCTCGAAGCGCGGCGCGGACTTGTCGTTGTCCTCCAGCGCCTTGGCGTAGGCCGCGTCGCAGTCGGCGTCGGGGATGGCGTTGGCGGTCTTGCAGGAGTCGAGGTCGGCGTACTGGAAGGTCTCGACCTGTTCGCCCTGGGCGACCGAGTTCTTGTTCCAATTCGCGGCGGCGGGCGCGTCGTCGCAGGCGGCGATGGTGAGGCTGGCGCCGGCCAGCATGGTCGTCAGGGTGAGGGAGCTGGAGCGTTTCATGAGCGGCCTCAGGCGGTCATGCAGGCGGCGTTGAGCAGGCCGACCGCGATGGAGACCCCGGCCATGTAGACGCCGATGGAAATCTCGCCCGCCTCGATCCGCGCCTTGACGTCGGGCAGGGCGATGATCCGGACGGCGGTGAAGGCCACGATCTGGATGACCCCGGCCAGCGTCGCCCAGGCGGCGAACTCGAACAGGCTGACCGTGTGGCTCAGCGCCGAAGCCAGCGGCAGGACATACCCGATCAGGGCGCCGATGAGGGCGATGGCCGCGGCGGTGTTGCCGGCCCGGATCAGGTCACGCTCCTTATAGGGCGTGATCCACTGGTAGATGACCTTGAAGGCCAGGGTGAACAGGCCCGCGGTGACGAAGGCCAGGAGGAAGGCAAGCGCGCCGCTCAGGAATTCGATGGCGTCGAACATGGATTGGCCTCTCAGGCTTTGAATTCGCCGACCGCGAGCGGCAGGCCGATCATGATCTCTTGGGTGACATCGCCCTTTTCGGGCTCGAGCGTGAGCGCCAGGAGCAACTCGCGGCCCTCATCCGGCAGGTCGCGGTGGAACAGCATGCAGGTCTGGAAGAGGCGCGCATAGGTCTCGAGCGCGGCGCGATCCTCGAACACATTCTCCCAGAAGGTCACGGGCGCCTGTTCCGGCGTCTCCTCGTCGAACCAGAAGCGACGATAGACCGGCAAGTCGTCTTCCATGAAGACGGGCGAGCGTAGCTTGTCGGCCCAGATGCGGCCCTGGGCGGAGGTTCCGGGATAAGCACTGCGCCATGGCGTGAAGAGCGTGAAGTCGTTGGCGCTCTGGCCCTCGCGGTCGTCGGAGACCGCCTGCAGCATGACGTGGTCATCGGTGTAGAACCGGTGGACGAAGGCGCCGTCGTCCAGGGCGATCACGCCCTGGGCGGTGATCTCCAACGTGTCGCGGTCCAGCGCGAACTTGGTGTCGGATCCGAAGCGCCGCCAGGTGAGCGGGTCGAGGATCACCGTGCGCCCTATGGTCACGTTGCGCACCACGGGCAGGGCCGGCGGCGCTAGCTTGGGCGTGTCCTTGCCAAAGAGCTTGCGGAACATCGGTGGATGGCCTTCCTGAGGGTCGCAGATTGCTCCGCCGCGACATCTTGTCAAGCGTTCATGGTATGCGTACATGTATCCATGGCTGAACGACGTCCCCGCTCAGAACAGGCCGCCCTGCGCACCCGCGCCTGGCGTCTGGCCAGGCGGGCGGCGGGGTTCGTGAAGATCGAGGTCTGGGCGCCGGCCGCGTGCAAGGCCGACATTCAGGCCGCAGTACAGGCCATCGTCATCGAATCGACGCGCGGCCCGGCTTTGCTACCGAAAACCCATAACGCACAAGGCGTCAGAAACATGGACTCCGTCATAGACACCTCCTGGACCGTTCCGGGCCTGCGCGACGCGCTGGTAGAGAGCACCCTGGTCCGCGAGGGCGAGCTGACCGCCCAGGTGATCGAGGGGGCCGAGCCGGTCCTGCTGGTCACCATGCATGAGTTTGGCGACCTGCCGGTCTATGTCAGCGTCGGGCCGCTGCAGATGGTGGTCTCGGTCATCCTGTGGCCGGTGGACGAACAGAAGGACCAGGCGGCGTTCAACGTGTTCCTGCTGAAGGCCCAGAAGATCGTGCCGCTGTCGAACTTCGGCATCAGCACCGTCGACAATCGCGACTACTACGAGCTGTTCGGCGAGATCGCGGCCAAGACCTCGTTGCAGACCGTGCTGATCGAGCTGCGGACCCTGGCGGGCAACGCCATCGACGCGGCGGGCGACCTGCGCGAGTCCTTCGAAAACCTCAGCGGCGTCGCCGCCTAAACCGGAGAGAGACCCATGTCGATCTGGAGCAAGCTCTCCGCCCTGCTGCGGGGCACCGCCCACGAAGGCGCCCAGACCCTGGTGGACGCCAACGCCCTGAAGATCCTGGACCAGGAGATCCGCGACGCGGACATGGCCCAGGGCAAGGCCCGCGACGAGATGGCCGCCCTGGTGGCGCGGCGCCGCATGCTGGAGAACGAGGCCAAACAGCTCGCCGAACAGGCGCGCAAGTACGAATCCTCCGCCCGCGCGGCCCTGGCCAAGGGCGACGAGGCCCTGGCCCGCGAAGTGGCCACCCGGATCGCCGACCTGGAGCGCGACTCCACCCAGAAGGCGACCCAGACGGCGGAACTGCGCACCGCCGAGGACCGGCTGCGCCAGATCGTGGCCCAGACCGACACCAAGATCGAGGCCCTGCGCCGCGAGATCGAGGTCGTGAAGGTCAATGAGAGCGTTCAGAAGGCGCAGTCGGCGGTGGTCTCCCGCGCCGGCGCCACGGGCTCGACCCTGGGCTCGGCCGCCGACAGCCTCAAGCGGATCAAGGAACGCCAGGCGGTGCGCGAGGAACAGTTCCGCGTGCATGGCGAACTGGAGGACCGCCGCACCGGCGCCGACCTCGACGCCAAGCTGCAGGCCGCCGGCATCCTGCCGGGCCATGTGGGCGCCGACGACGTGCTGGCGCGGCTGCAGGCCAGCGCGCCTTCTTTGCAACTGGAGGCCCCTCGGCTGGCGATCGAGGACAAGGTCGCCGTCCGACGCGGCGAAACAGACAGCTAGCCGATGCGCCGCGTAGTCTTGCCGCCCCGCCGAGACTGGAAAGCCAAGGCCGAGGCGGTCGGGTTCACCTGGCACCATGCCGACGGCCGCCGTTATTGGGACGAGCGGGCCTACTACGCCTTCACGCTCGCCCAAGTGGAGAACCACATCGAAGCGGCCAGCGCCGATCTGCATCGGATGTGCCTGGAATTGGTCGCCGAGGTGGTGGACAGCCCGGTCCTGATGACCCGTCTGGCGATCCCGCAGGCCGCCCAGGCGGTGGTGGCGGCGTCATGGAAGGCCAAGGCGCCGTCGCTCTATGGGCGGTTCGACTTCTTCTATGACGGCGCCGGGCCACCAAAGCTTTACGAGTACAACGCCGACACGCCGACCAGCATCTATGAGGCTGCGGTGTTCCAATGGCTGTGGCTGGAGGATCGGATCGCCGATGGCGGGCTGCCGGCTGGCGCCGACCAGTTCAACAGCCTGTACGAAGCCCTGCGCGACCGGTTCAAGACGATCTTCCCCAAGGGCGGCTTCGTCCACTTCGCCAGCGAGGCCGACTTCGCCGAGGACCGCCAGACCGTGCGGTTCTTCGAGGACGTGGCGGGGCAGGCGGGGCTGGAGCCCAAGTTCGTGGCCCTGGACAAGATCGGCCTCGACGCCGACGGCCGGTTCGTCGACGACGAGAACTTCATTATCGAGGCGATCTTCAAGCTCTATCCGTGGGAACAGATGTTCCGCGACGCCTACGGGGAGAAGATCGCCGCCAGCCGCGCCCAGTTCATTGAGCCGGCGTGGAAGGCGATCCTGTCCAACAAGGGCCTGCTGCCATTGCTGTGGGAGCGACACGCCGGACACCCGAACCTGCTGGAAAGCTATTTCGACGACGACCCGCGCGCCGACAGTCTGGGGCGCTCCTACGTGCGCAAGCCGCTGTTCTCCCGCGAAGGCGCCAACGTCGAGCTATACGTGAAGGGACGGCGCGGCAGCGTGCTGGACCAGGGCTACGGCGCCGAGGGCTGGATCCGCCAGGCGCTCTGTCCACCCCCGAAGTTCGGCGCCAACTATCCGGTTGTCGGCGCCTGGATGATCGGCGACGAACCGGCCGGCATGGGGATCCGCGAGGACCGCGGCCGGGTGACGCGCGACCGGTCGCGGTTCGTGCCCCACGTGATCTTGGAGAGCTGAATGGCGTCGGGTCTCGTAGCCCTGCTGGACGATGTCGCCGGGATCGCCAAGATCGCCGCGGCCTCCTTGGACGACATGTCCGCCGCCGCGGGTAAGGCCGGCTCCAAGGCCATTGGGGTGGTGGTCGACGATGCGGCGGTGACGCCCGGCTACGCCATGGGGTTCACCCCCGACCGCGAGTTGCCGATCGTCTGGAAGATCGCGCTGGGCTCGCTGAAGAACAAGTTCCTGTTCCTGCTGCCGGGCGCCCTGCTGCTCAGCGCCTTCGCGCCCTGGGGCGTGACTCCGCTGCTGATGCTGGGCGGCGCCTATCTCTGCTTCGAGGCCACCGAGAAGATCATCGAGGCCTTCACCCACCACGATCCGGTCGACGCGCCCGAGGAACTGGCGCTCAGCTCCGCGGATCTGGAGAAGGAAAAGGTGTCCGGCGCGATCCGCACCGACCTGATCCTGTCCGGCGAGATCATGGCCATCGCCTTGGCCGACGTGGCCGACAAGCCGCTGATGGTCCAGGCCGGCGCCCTGGCCCTGGTCGGCCTGTTGATCACCGTCGCCGTCTACGGCGTGGTCGCGCTCATCGTGAAGATGGACGACATCGGCTTGCATCTGGCCGAGCGGCGCACGGCCCTGGCCCGCGCCGTCGGGCGGGGTCTGGTCAAGGGAATGCCGGTCGCCATGCAGGGCCTGACCATCATCGGCACGGCCGCCATGCTGTGGGTCGGCGGCGGCATCATCGTCCACGGCCTTGAGCACTTCCACCTGGAGACCGTGCCGCACCTCGTCGAGGGGCTGTCGCATTGGGCCTCGGCCACGCCCGGTGTCGGCGCGGTGACCGGCTGGTTCGCCATGGCCCTGGGCTCGGCGGTGGTTGGCCTGCTGGTCGGCGGTCCAATCGTGGCGATCGTCCACTTCTGGCCGGGCAAGAAGGCGCACTAAGCCTTCATCTGCCCGTCGAGGTATTTGCGGATGGCCGGGCCGAAGGGCGGGCGCATCTGGCTGAGCGGTCCGTCCATCTTGATCTGGGTGTAGATCGCCTTCTTATGGCTGAATTCCTTGAAGCCGTCCTGGCCGTGGTAGCTGCCCATGCCCGAGGGTCCGACGCCGCCGAAGGGCAAGTTCTCCTGCGCCACATGGAAGACCACGTCGTTGACGGTGACCCCGCCAGCGGTGGTGCTGGCGAGCACCTTCTCGCGCTCCGCGTCGTCTGATCCGAAGTAATAGAGACCCAAAGGCCGTTCGCCCTTGTTGATGTAGGCGATGGCCTCGTCGATCCCGGCGTAGGTCTTCACCGGCAGGACCGGGCCGAAGATCTCTTCCTGCATCACCGTCATGTCGTCGGTCGGGTCGATGATCAGGGTCGGCGCGATCTTGCGATGCTCTTGCTGCGACAGGTCCTCGCCCTCGGGCTTCAGCTCGACGATCCGCGCGCCTTTGGCGCGGGCGTCGTCCACATAGGCGGTGATGCGGTCATAGTGCCGTTGGGTGACGATGGCGGTGTAGTCGGGGTTGTCCTTTAGCGTCGGGAACATCTTGGCCACCGACGCCTGCGCCCCGGCGATGAAGGGCTCCAGGCTGTCACGCGGGGTCAGGACATAGTCGGGCGCCAGGCAGATCTGGCCGGCGTTCAGCGTCTTGCCGTTCATGATCCGGGCGCTGGCGGTGGCCATGTCGGCGGACTTGCCCAGGATCACCGGGCTCTTGCCGCCCAGCTCCAGGGTCAGCGGCACCAGGTTCTCGGCCGCCGCGCGCATGACATGGCGTGCGATCCCCGTGGCGCCGGTGAAGATCAGATGGTCGAAAGCCAGCCCCGCGAAGGCTTGGCCGACCTCGGGCCCGCCCACCACCACGGCGATCTCCTCCTCGGAAAAGGCGGAGGCGAACATGGTCTTCATCAGGTCGGAGGTGGCCGGCGTGAACTCGGACGGCTTGATCATCGCGCGGTTGCCCGCCGCCAGGATGCCGGCCAGCGGCGCGAAGGTCAGGTTCACCGGGAAGTTCCACGGACTGATCACGCCAACCACGCCCTTGGGCTGGTAGCGGACCTCGGCCTTGGCGCCGAACAGCCCGAGGATGGCTGGGGTCGGCTTGCGCTTCTCGGGCCGCATCCACTTGGTCAGGTGGTCGCGGGCGTGCCTCAGCGGACCGATGGAGCCGGCGATGTCGGTGAAGGCCGTGGCGTCGCGCGAGCGGGAGCCGAAGTCGGCGTTCAGCGCCTCCTCGATATCGGCGCGGTTGTCGATCAGCAGCTTGATGCAGCGATCAAGGTTGGCGATCCGCTGGCCGGCCGAAGGCGCGCCGTCGCGCAGGTGCGCGGCCTTTTGCGCGGCGAGCAGGGCGTTCATGGCGGTGGGGGTCATGGCGGGCTCCGAAGCAGGATATCCGGGCGATGTTCGGGTTGTGACGTAGGGGAATGGAAGGTCAGTCGACGTCTGGGATCAGCGCGTCGGCCAGGCCGTCCGGTTGGGTGAACTTCATGACGAACGGCCAGCCACGACCTGACCGCAGGCGCGGAATCTGCGATGAAGGGGGCGGCCGGCGGTTTCACGCGGGTCGTCCAGCCGGAAGACGCCGATGAAACCGCCGCCTAAGCGCCTCTCCGACCTGCGTGGCGGCTCGCCTGCCACCGGGACCTACGCCGCGCCGACGCCCAAGGTCTCCCGGCAGAAGCGCGCCAAGGTGCTGACGCCGGCCGAGCGCGCCGCGTTCCTGGCCTCGCGGCCCGATCTCAAGCCGAAGACCTGAGGCGCCGGGCCCGCAGCGGCCTCCTTGTACTTCCTTGATACGCCGAAGCCCTCTTCGGCATGGAGCCGAGACGGCCTGGACGCCTAGTGTCCGCCCTCACGCAGAGCGCTTGCAGCGCATCGCGTGGCCCCGCTCTCCCGCGCCCCGCCAGTGCGCGGCGAGAGACGGCGGCGGGCGCGGCCGGGCGGGAGCCTCAAGCGCCCGCCGCCGCTCGTCTTTCATGTTCAGGGACCCTCTATGACCTTCCACCCGTTCGCGATGACCAAGCATCGCCTGTTCGCCATGGTTTGCGGCGGCCTTGCGCTGTCGGTCGCGGTCGGCGCCGGGCGCGCCTCCGCCGAGGAGCCGACGGTAAGCTTCAACCTCGGAGTCGCCAGCGACTATGTTTTCCGGGGCGTGAGCCAGACGGACGAAAGCCTCCAAGTGTTCGGCGGCGGCGACCTAACGGCCGGACAGTTCTACGCGGGCGTCTGGGGCTCGAACGTCGACTTCCATGACTCCACCGACGCCGAGATCGATGTCTACGCCGGGTTCAAGCCGACCCTCGGGCCCGTCACGCTGGACCTGGGCGTGATCTACTACGGCTATGTCAACGCGCCGTCAGGCGCGGACGATGGCAATTGGGAAGCCAAGCTGGCCGGTTCGATGCCATTGGGCGCAGGGCGCTCGGCGCAGCGGTCTTCTACTCGCCCGACGGCTTCGGCGCTGCTGACGAGGCGGTCTACTACGAGGTGAACGCCTCCTATCCCGCCACGGAGAAGCTGTCGTTCAGCGGCGCCCTGGGGCGTCAGGCCTATGACGGGCCGGGCGACTACACGACCTGGAACGCCGGCGCGACCTGGGCCTTCATGCCCCGCTTGGCCGCCGACCTTCGCTATCACGACACCAGCGAGCACGGGTTCGGTCAGCTCTATGACAGCCGCGCCGTGCTGAGCTTGAAAGCGACCTTCTAGGTCGTCGCCTCGGGCGCGTTCGGCGTGGAGAGAAGCTGGACGCGCCCGACCCTGGTCAGATCTCGACTTGGCTGCCCAGTTCCATCACGCGGCTGACCGGCAGGCGCCGATCAGCAGGGTGGTCAGGATGATGGTGGCGGTGACCGCCAGGCCGAAGGCGGCGGCGAGCGCCGAAGAGCTGCGGAACCCCAGGATCAGCGCCCATATCAGCATGGACAGCACCCCCAAGCACATGAGGCGTATCGAGGGGTAGGCGATGATGACCGATGAAGCTCTCGCGGAAGGCGTAGAGCGGGCTGGTTCCGATGTCGCCAAACACCACGCCAGTAGCGGCAAGAGCCGAGCGCCAGGAACCGGGTTTCGTGTCCATGAAGCCTCAAGCTGTGACGGGGACGGGTCGCACACCAGACCACGGGCTCGCTGCCGGCCGCAAACGCCAAGCCCCTGCGGAGCGCTGTTTCAGCTGAGGCCGATGATCAAGGCCCGGGCCAGGATCGCGGCCGGTGGAGCTCATTCGGCGATGCCTGGATCAAGGTCGTCGCCGGCCAGGGCGAACGCGGGGCGGGGCGTACCGCGAGGCTGGGACTCGGGGTGGAACTCGACGGTCAACATCACCACGTGCCCGCACTGGGTCTGGTGACGAGCCAACGCCGTGGCGTGGTCCTTGGCGTCGTCGAAACGGCTGAACCGGCCATAGGTCATGTCGTCGCGCTCCACGCTCCAGCCGTTGGCCATGGCGCGCACGACGATGTGGGCGACGGAAGGTTTGACGGCCGTCGGCTGGGCGGCCGCCCATCGCGGGATAAGCTCGCCGAGATCGCGAAACGGCAGCGCCGCTCCACTGGTTGGAACGAGGCCCAGGAGGGCCCAGTCGGCGCGGGGGATCATCTCAGGCCGCCTTCTGAAAGGCGCTGGCGCGTCGCAGCGCCACGTGAACCTCGCGCCGGCAGCCCACCAGGCGACGCACAATCTCATAGCCGGCCTGTTCCAGGCGATCGCGGATGGGGTCGCCGTCGTTGGCGGCGATCTGCTGGGTTTGGACGATGAGCACGCCGCCCGCGCGGACCAGCGGCCCGGCGGCGAGCACGCGGGTCAGCCCCGCCTCGTCGCAGGTGTGGGCCACCAGGACCGCGTCAGCAGGCTCATGCGGGCCGCGCTGGTCGGCGCGGAGATAGCCGACCTGCTCATAGCCGTGACGGCACAGCCACAGCACCGCCGGGAGGCCGCTGGGGCCGGTGACGCGGATGAGGCTGGACTTGTGAACCTCGACCTCCTCCAGGAGGTCGATCAGGGAAGACGAATGCGGCATGGAACGCGAGAAGCTCCGGATCGGAAGGTCCGGGATGGACCATCGGGAGAGCTCGCATTCTGGCGCCGGGGCGCGTCGCGTTTCGATACCGAAGACCGGCTGGAATATAAGCGCCGCATCAAGGCGGAGGCGCTACTCCGCCGCCTTGGCCATGGCCTCGACGCCGAACACCCGGGCGAAGACGACGTCCACGGCCTTGAAGTGGTAGCCGAGATCGAACAGCTCATCGAGCTCGGCGGGGGTCAGGGTCACGTCGCCGTCGGCCAGCAGCAGGTCCATGAACCGGCCCTCGCCGCGCCAGACCTTCATGGCGTTGCGCTGGACCGCCGAGTAGGCGACCTCGCGCGCGACGCCCTTCTGGGTGAGGGCCAGCAGCACGCGCTGAGAATGGACCAGGCCGCCCAATCTGTCCAAATTTCTCAGCATGTTTTCCGGATAGACCATCAGCTTGTCGACCACCCCGGCCAGGCGGCGCAGGGCGAAGTCCAGGTGGATGGTGGTGTCCGGGGCGATGGCGCGCTCGACCGAGGAGTGGCTGATGTCGCGCTCGTGCCACAGCGCCACGTTCTCCATGGCCGGCACGACGGCTGAGCGGATCAGACGGGCCAGGCCGGTCAGGTTCTCGGTGAGAATGGGGTTCTTCTTGTGGGGCATGGCCGAGCTGCCCTTCTGGCCCTTGTCGAAAAACTCTTCGGCTTCAAGGACTTCGGTGCGCTGCAGATGGCGGATCTCGACGGCTAGGCGTTCGATCGATGAGGCCACCACCCCAAGCGTCGCGAAATAGGCGGCGTGGCGGTCGCGCGGGATGACCTGGGTCGAGACCGGCTCGACCACGAGCCCCATCTTCTCGGCGACGTAGGCTTCCACCTCGGGCGCCACGTTGGCGAAGGTGCCGACCGCGCCAGAGATGGCGCAGGTGGCGATCTCGTACCGGGCCATCGCCAGCCGTTCCTTGGCGCGCACGAACTCCGCGTAGTGGCCGGCGAGCTTCAGGCCGAAGGTGGTGGGCTCGGCGTGGATGCCGTGGCTGCGGCCGACGGTGGGGGTGAAGCGGTGCTCGAAGGCCCGCTTCTTCAGCGCCGCCAGCACCAGGTCCACGTCCTCGATCAGCAGGTCGGTGGCGCGGCAGAGCTGCACCGCCAGCGCCGTGTCGTTGACGTCGGAGCTGGTCATCCCCTGGTGCAGGAAGCGGGCCTCGGGGCCCACCAGCTCGGTCACGAGGCCCGCTTCACCCCCACCGTCGGCCGCAGCCACGGCATCCACGCCGAGCCCACCACCTTCGGCCTGAAGCTCGCCGGCC
>NZ_JANOCX010000193.1:0-6791 GCF_031412415.1 Phenylobacterium sp. | reverse complement strand
TGTACGTCCAATCCGTGCCGGCGCAGGATGTGCAGGTCGAACTTGCCGTGCTGGCCGACCGTGGGTCGCGCCACAAGCTCATCATGGTCTCCATCGCCTTCTGGAGCCTGATGACCGCGGCCTGCGGGTTGGCGGGCAGCTTCTTCACCCTGTTCCTCGCCCGGATCGGCGTCGGCGTCGGCGAAGCCGGATTGTCGCCCGCCGCCTACTCCATGATCGCCGACAGCTTCCCGGCCAACCGGCGCGCCCGGGCCCTGGGCGTCTATGCCATGGGCTCCATCGCCGGCGTCGGACTGGCGCTGCTGATCGGCGGGGCGGTGGTCCAGTGTGCGCTCACGGCGCCGCCCGTGACCGTGCCGCTGATCGGCACGTTGCACAGCTGGCAACTGGCCTTCTTCATGGTGAGCGTGCCGGGCCCAATCTTGATGCTGGCCATGGCCTTCGTCCGCGAGCCTCATCGCCAGACAGGCGCCGCGCCCGAGCCCGTGAGCACGCCCTTCACCCCCTTCCTGCGCCAGCGCTGGCTGGTGTTCTCGTTGCTGGCCGCGGGCTACTCGTTCATCGGCGTCGCGGTGGCGGCCTATCTGACCTGGACGCCCGCCTTCCTGATCCGCGTCTACGATTGGCCGATCGGGCGCGTCGGGACGGTGCTGGGCGGCATCCTGCTGGTGTTCAGCACCGGGGGCATTTTGCTGGGCGGCTGGATGGCCGACGCCATGGCCATCGCCGGCCGCCGCGACGCGGTCCTGCGCGTGGCGATGATCGGCGCCGGCCTCGCCCTGCCCTTCGCCGTGGCCACGCCCTTCGCGCCGACCGGGACGATGGCGGCGGTGTTGCTGGCCGCGATGTTCCTCGCCTTCGGCCTGACCCAGGGCCTGCCGGCCGTGAGCTTCCAGGCCATCGCGCCAAATCGGCTGCGCGCGCGGGTGATGGCGCTCTACCTGCTGATCGGCAACATCGTGGCCTTCACCATCGGCCCCACGGGCGTGGCCTTGATCAGCGACCACGTCTTGAAGGACCCCGCCAAGATCGGCGTGGCAGTCGCCATCGTCTCAGGCGTCATGGTGCCCCTGGGCATCGGCTGCCTCATGGCCGCCCGGCGCGCCTACGTCCAGGCGTCCAGCGAGGTCGAGGCCGCCGCAGGCTGACCTAACGCCCCTGGGCGGCGCGGATCGCCTCGCCCTGCGCCCAGGTGGCGTGGGTGCCCGAGGATATCCTGTGCGGCAGGATGATCCGGCAGACCGGTCCCGCCCCCAGGTCGCGGGTGTCATAGACCACGCACTCCGAGCGGTCGGCCTTCATGTCCGTCACGAAGGTCACCAGATATCCGTCGTCCTCGTCGACGCCGCCAACGCGTGGCGCGAAGCCGGCCTCGCTGCCAAACCGCTCCTCGCCGAAGGAAACCGCCCAGCTCTCGCGGGTCTCCAGGTCGTGCTTCATCATGCCGTTGAACAGGAACCAGCCCGGTTCATTGATCGCGCTGTAGGCGTAACGGTACTTCCGCCCCCCGAACTGGTTGTTGATGATCCCGAACTCCAGGATCCGGTCGTCCAGTCGCTCCTCGCGCGTCTCGCCGGTCGTAAGGTCGAAGCGCCAGCGGTGCAGCTTGGGACGGATCATCTCCTGATCGAGATAGGCCATCATGCGCTCGTATCCGGGTGGGGCGCTGTTGCTGGACTTGGGCTCGGGATCTTCCTCGAAATAGCCGTCGAGAATTATCTCGTCGCCGTCCTCGTAGGCGTTGAGGAAGTGCAGCACGAACGTCGGATCGGCCTCGAACCAGCGGATGTCTCGCGGCTGGCCCAGACGCGGCACGATGGCGAAGCGCGAGCGCAAGTCGCGGCGATAGCGCACCACGTGCATGTTCTTCTCGAGCAGCTCGGGATCCCAGAACAGCGGGAAGTCGCAGAGGATCGCGTAGTTCTCGGTGAAGGCCATGTCGTGCGGCAGGCGCGGCCCAGGCAGCGGCACCGGAATGTAGTGCTTCAGCCGGTTGTCAGGCCCGACCACGCCATAGTGCATGTACGGCGCATGGGTGGAGTAGTTGAAGAACAACAGTTCACCGGTCGCCTCGTCCACCTTGGTATGGGCGCTGACGCCGTCGATGGGCGTCCAGCTCTCCGTGCCGTGCTGCTCCAGGGTGTAGGGGTCGAGGCGGTAGCCCTCGCCGCACTGGTAGAAGGTCGATAGGATCTTGCCGGCATGGACCACGACGTCGGTGGAGGACGAATCCTTGATCCCTCCGTGCGCGCCCCAGCCCGGCCGCTCCGACTTCGCCGGGTTCTCCGCGAGCCCGGCCCATAGGGCGCGGCCCGCCTCCTGCTCGGCCTGGAAACCCTTGGTTCGCACGAAGCGGTTGCGGTACTCGGCCTTGCCGTCCCTGAAGGACATGACGTGGATCAGGCCGTCCCCGTCGAACGGATGATAGCGGCCGATCGGGTCGTGGACCGGGTTCTCGGTGTTGCGCACATAGACGCCGTCGATGTCCTTGGGGATCTCGCCGATCACCTCCAGGTCGGTCGCGTTGAACTCCTCGTGCGTGGGGGTCCAGGCGCCGTTCATATAGGGGTGGTCGTTCGGCCGAAGGCTGGCCGGGACTCGATTGACGAGCTCGATGGGCATCGCGACGCTCCGTGGATTTCGCCCGATCCTATCGCCGACAACCGACCGGCGCGAGAACTTTTAGTATCAATTCACCAGTTACTCCGCAGAGCTGCGCAAAGTTACTTTCATTTCGAGACTTTATTGATAGTGTGCCCTGGCTGATATCGAAGCGTGGCGCAGGCGCCGGCGTGGCGGGCTGGATCTAGGCCCCTCCCTCACCCCGGTTCACGGACGGACGCGCGGCATCGCCTGGAGGAGCCCGCATGACGCCATTCCATCCCCCCTGGTTCGACCCCACCCCGCCCGGGCGCGACGATTGCGTGGTGCCGCGCATCCTCGATCGCCACGCCATGGCTCAGCCGGACACCACCCTGGTCCGCTACGAGAGCGGCGAGACCTGGTCCTGGGCGGAAACCCGCGAGAAGGCGATGCAGACGGCGGCAGCCTTGCAGGCGCGGGGCGTGAAGCCCGGCGACATCGTGGCCGCCTGGGCGCCGAACTCGCCGGCCCTCGTCCGCGCCTGGTTCGGCGCCAACTATGCGGGCGCCGCGTTGGCCCCGATCAACACCAGCTTCCGCGGCCGGCTGCTTGAGCACGCCCTGGCCAAGACCGGCGCAACCATCTTGATCGTCCATCCAGAGCTCGCGCCCCGCCTCGAAGGCCTGTCCCTCGGGTCCATCACCAAGATCATCCTGACTGGGCCCAGCAATATCGCGCCCGACCTGGACGTGACCGTCGAGCCTCACACCGCCCTGACGGCCGACGCCGCCAACTGTGCGCCGGCCGAGGTCGAGCCCTGGGACACTCCGGTGATCATCTTCACGTCAGGCACGACCGGGCCCTCCAAGGCCGTGGTCACCTCCTACGTCCAGGAGTGGACCACGGCGCGCATCACCTACGGCTACATGACCAGCGCCGATCGCATCCTGGTGAACCTGCCGATGTTCCACGTCGCCGGCGTTAGCGGCATCATGGCGGCCCTGGCCAGCGGCGGCAGCTTCGCCCTGTTCGAGGCCTTCGACACCCGTCAGTTCTGGAACCTGGTCCGCGAGACCGGCTCGACCACCTGCTCGGGCTTCATCGGGGCGCTCACCACCTTCCTGCACAAGGAGCCGGCCAAGCCCGATGACCGGGACAATCCCCTGCGGATCTGCACCCTCTCGCCGATCTCCGAGGAGACCATGATCCTCGCCGAGCGGTTCGGCTTCGACTACGTCTCGGGCTTCAACATGACCGAGGTGTCGGTGCCCCTGGTGTCTGAGGTGAACGAGACCACTATGCGCAGCTGCGGGCGCGTGCGCGCGGGCGTCGAGTGCCGCATCGTTGACGCCCATGACCGCGAGCTCCCCAACGGTGAGGTGGGCGAACTGGTCATCCGAGCCGACCAACCCTGGCAGCTCTTCAAGGGCTATCTCGGCGACGCCCAGGCCACGGCGGAGGCTTGGCGCAACGGCTGGTTCCACACCGGCGACCTGCTCTGGCGCGACGATGAAGGACGCTTCTATTTCGTTGATCGGCAGAAGGACGCGATCCGTCGCCGGGGCGAGAACATCTCTTCCCAGGAGATCGAGATCGAGGTCGCGGCCTATGACGATGTCTGCGAGGTGGCGGCCTACGGAGTCGACCTGCCGGGCGGCGAGCAGGAGGTGATGATCTGCGTCGCTCCGAAGGAGGGCTCGACCGTGGATCCCCGGGCGCTGATCGAGTTCCTGATCCCGCGCATGGCCCACTTCATGGTGCCGCGCTTCGTGCGGATCGCGGTTGAACTGCCGAAGACGCCCACCAACAAGATCCAGAAGGTGGAGCTGCGTAAGGAAGGCGTCACCGCCGAGACCTGGGATCGCGAGGCCGCCGGCATCCGGCTGAAGCGCGAGAAGCTGTCAGCTCACTGAGCCCTTGTCCCATGCGGCAGAAGGACTAGCTAGGCCTTCACGGCCTCGTACTCGGTAGCCAGTTCGTCGACGATCGCCGACATTTTCTCGATCATGCGAACGGTTCCGACGCCTTGTCCGGCAGACCAGACGTCACGCCAACGCTTGGCGGCTTCTGACTCAGGCCGGCCGAGCCCGATTTCGGCCTTCGGTCCCATATTGGCCGGGTCATAGCCCGCCGCGATGAGACTGCCCTTCAGCCAGTTGGCCGGCACACCGGTAAGCGAGGCCGACAGGATGATCTCATCGGCGGACGAGTCGATCAGCATCTGCTTGTAGTCCGGGTGGGCGATGCTTTCCTCGGATGCGATCAGGCGTGTGCCGAGATAGGCGAAGTCGGCGCCCAGGGTCTCGGCGGCGCGGATGGCGCGGCCTGAGCCGATGGCCCCGCCCAGCACGATGATCCCCTTGAAGAACTCCCGCACCGCCGGGACGAAGGCGAAGGCCGAGAGTTGGCCGGTATGTCCGCCCGCGCCGGCGGAGACCAACACCAGGCCGTCGACCCCGATCTCGGCGGCCTTACGCGCATAGCTGATCGAGTTGACGTCGGCGAAGACCATGCCGCCGTAGCCCTGAATCGCGCCGACGATCTCCTTGGGGCTGCCCAGGGCGGTGATCACGATGGGCGGCTTGTGCTTCAGCACCAGCTCCATCTCCTCGGCGGTCCGCTCATAGGTGCGGTGGACCATGATGTTTATGGCCCACGGCATGTCCATCGCCTCCGCCCCGGCCGCGATCTGCGTCATCCAGCCGTCGAGCTCGGCGATCGTGCGGGCGTTGTTGGCCGGGAAGCTGCCGACGATGCCGGCGCGGCAGGCCGCGAGGACCATGTCCGGGCCGGAGACCAGGAACATGGGGGCCGCGATCGCCGGAATGCGCAGACGCGACCTGATCGCCTCATAGCCTTGAATCACAGTGGGTTCCCGTCCGTTTATTACTTGCAATTTGGAACTTATTTGCACGCACGCGAGCCGTCAACCCGCGGTGCTATAACTTGCGTAAATGAACTTAACGACCTAGGCTTGGTGGAGATGCAGGAGCCCGCCATGAGCGAGAACATGAAGGTCCTGGAGGCCATGATGGCCGCCTCCAAGGCGAAGGACCACGACGCCTTCGTGGAAACCACGACCGACGACGTCGAGTATTTCTGGTCCATGCACGCCCGACCAATCGTCGGGAAGCCAAGCCTGCGCAAGTTCCTTCGCAATTACGACTCCTCGTTCGAGCAGCGCGAGTGGTCGGTGCGCAACTGGGCCGAGAAGGAACAGATGATCATGGTCGAGGGCATGGAGCGCCTCTACGACCGCGCTCGCGACGTGGTGATCGACAACCCGTTCATGCAGGTCGTCGAGTTCCGGGACGGCAAGATCTGTTCCGTCCGCGACTACTACGACGGCTCGAAGATGCCCCCCGCCCCGAAGCCCGCCACCCAGGAGAGCGCCGCGTGACCACCGCCAGCCAGACCCGCGACGAACCGAAGATCGACGTCATCCGCCGCCTGCAACAGGCCATCGCGGCCAAGGACAAGGCCGGGTTCCTGGCCTTTTTCGCGCCAGATGTGGAGTACCACTACCACGTGGGCACCCGCCCCCTGATGGGCCGCGACTGGGTCGAGAAGTTCATCACCAAGTACTGGGCCGACAACACCGGCTCCACCTGGGTGATCGTGCGCCACGCCGAGGCCGACGGCTGCCTCTTCACCGAGGGCCGCGAGCAATACACCAACGCCGACGGAAAGTTGGTCAGCCACCCCTATATGGGGATCATAGAATTCAAGGATGGCCTGATCACCGGCTGGCGCGACTACTTCCAGATGGCCGACCCCAACGCCACGAAGTAGCTAGGCGGTGGCGGCGATCCTGGCGTCGCGCAAGGCGCTGCGCCGGGTCTTGCCGGCGTCATCCCGCAGTCGCTCGTGTGTGAACTCGAAGGCGCGCGGCAGCTTGTAGGGCGCGAGCCGCTCGCCCAGGAACGCCTTCAACACGCCCAGATCCGGCGAGGGCGCGCCCTCCGCCCACTCGATGATCGCATGCACCGATTGCCCCATGTCCTCGTGCGGCAGGCCGACGACCACGCTGGCCAGTACGCCCGGGAAGGCGTCGATCGCGGCCTCCACCTCGGCCGGATAGATGTTGGCGCCGCCCGAGATGATCAGGTCAGTCCGGCGATCGGCAAGGTAGAGATAGCCATCCTCGTCGATGCGGCCGAGGTCGCCGAAGGTCTCCCAGGTTCCGCGCGCGCGGGGCTCGGCGCCCA
>NZ_JANOCX010000192.1:0-3639 GCF_031412415.1 Phenylobacterium sp. | reverse complement strand
CGGTCACCGCGGCCATGCCATCGCGGACATAGGCGAGGTGTTCGGCCTTGAACGGCAGGTCGGGGACCTCGGCCCCCGAGGGCATTTCCTTGCCGCCGATTGAGCGGACCAGTCGAGGGTTCAACGCCTTCACGCCGTTGGCCAGCCGCGCGGTCATCACCGCCAACTGCAGACAGTTGACCTCCAGGGCCCCCTGCCCGATGCCGTAACTCAGTGACTCGCCCGGAAACCACTTCTGGTTGGCCGGATTTTTCTTGAAGTAGTTCTTCTTCCACTCGGTCGACGGGACGGTGCCCTTCTTCTGGCCCGAGATACCAATGTCGAAGACCTGCCCCAGACCGAACGCCCTGGCGGCCTTGGCGATCTGGTCGGGACCGATCCGCAAGGCGGTCTGGTAGAAGTAGACGTCGCAGGAGTTCTTCAGCGCGTCGCGCATGTTCTGCGAGCCATGCCCGCCCCGCTTGTGACATCGGAAGTAGCGGCCGCCGAAGAACCAGCCGCCGCCGCAGTTCACCCGCTGCTCAGGGTCCACCCCGGCGTCCAGGGCGGCCAGGGCGGTCATGGTCTTGAAGGTCGAGCCCGGCGGATAGGTCGCGGTCAGCGCCTTGTCCAGCAGCGGGCGACGTTCGTAGTTGGCCAGGGCGCGGTACTCCGGCCCGGTCATTCCGCGCACGAACCGGTTGGCGTCAAAGCTGGGCGCGGAGGACAGGCACAGGACGTCGCCCGTGCGGCAATCCAGCATCACCGCCCCGCCGCTCTCGTCGCCGAACACCTCCAGCGCACGGTTCTGGATATCGACATCGAGGGAGAGCTGGATCTCCTGTCCCGGCAAGGCGGCGATGTCGCCATTCTCGTCCTGACGCACCTCGCGCCCATTGGCGTCGACCTCGACCTTGCGCGCCCCGGGCTTGCCCCGAAGATCGAGATCAAAAGCTTTTTCAACGCCTTGCCGGCCGATCCTGAAACCGGGATGCAGGAGGATGGGGTCGGAGTTCGGGCCGGTCGGCGCCAGGTCTTCCTTGTTCACCTTGGCCACGTAGCCGATCACGTGGGCGAAGGCCCCGCCGTGCGGATAGACCCGGACCTCACCCATGTCCGCGGTGACGCCGGGCAGTTCGGGCGCGCGGATATTGATCGCCGAGAATTCCTCCCAGCTCATGTCTTCCATGACCGAGACCGGCGAGCGCTTGGGCGCGCGGGCGATGTCCTTGGCCAGCCGCGCCTGACGATCGGCGTCCAGCGGCACGAAGGCCGCGAGCGTCTTCAGCGTGGCCTTGGGGTCCAAGTCCTCCTCGCGGCTGACCAGCAGGCGGAAGTTGGGGCGATTGGACGCCAGCACCGCGCCATTGCGGTCGACGATCAGGCCTCGTGGCGGCGGCACCAGTCGGAAGTTGAACTGGTTGGAGGCCGACATCTTCTCGTAGCGCTGGGTCTCGACGATCTGGAGATGGGCCAGCCGGCCGGCCAAGGCGGTCAGGCCCAGGCCCGCGAACCCGCCCAACAGGAAGGTGCGGCGATGGAAGACGCCCTGCCGTTCGTTCACCTCGGAAAAGAAGATCGACGGTTCGCTCATCGGTCCGATCTTAGCGGAATCTCACGTCGGCGTCCTCGAAGCGGTCGATCAGATGATCGGCGAACGGGAACAGGATCACGGTAGCGAGGAACTGCCAGCCGACGGCGACAAGGCTGGGCATGGCGCCCACGTCGGCCATGGTGAACAGGTAGGCGGCGAGCTGGGTGAGCGCGCAGGCCGCGCCGTACCAGATCCACATCATCAGCCGGCTCTGGCCGACGATCAGGGTTCGTCCGGCCAGCATCGCCCCATAGCCGGTCAGTAGGGATAGCGCCCAGAGGCCGACCGGGCCGCCCCAGAACAGGTCCAGGAACAGGCCCATGGCCAGGATCCCGAACGGCGCCAGGATCGAGGGCCGGATGACCGCCCAGGCGAAGGCCGGCGCCAGGGCGAAGATCGGCTCTGGAAGCTGCAGCCCGAAGATGCGGAACGGGATCGCGAACAACACCGTCAGTCCCAGAGCCTGGAGCATGGGCAAGCCCAGCCAAAGGCCGGGGTTCAGCGGGCGGGCGCCGGCGAGGCTCAAAACGGAACCTCCGTCGCGGGTGTCGGCGGTGGCGGCGCCTGTGAAGCGGCGACCGGCGCGGGGGGCGACGTGGTTGGCGCGGTCCGTCGGGGCGGCGACGCCTTCTGGGATGGCGCGGCGGTCGGCGACGCGCCAAGCCGCAATGCCGGCGCCGTCGGCGCGGGCGCCGGCGCCGGCGTCACGCCGATCGAGGCGGCCGGACCGGAGGCCGCCGGCGGCGGCGGCGGAATGCGATTGAGCTCGGCGGCGTTGGCGAGCTGCGAGAAGTCCTGGAAAAGTAGGATGCGCACGAAGTCGATCGGTGATGAATCGGAGGCCAACGCCACGCGCCACCGGCCATCCAGCCCCTTCACCGCGACGCCCACGGGCAGACCGCGAGGCAGGACGCCCCCGTCGCCCGACGTCACGATCCGGTCGCCTTCCTTCACGGGTTCCTTGCCGCGCAGGTAGTCCAGCTTTGGATTGGGCCCGCCGTCTCCGGTCAGGATCGAGCGCGCGTTGGTCCGGTCGACCATGACGGGGGTACGAGAGGCGATGTCGGTCAGGAGCAGGATGCGGCTGGCGCCCTCGGTGACCCCGATCACCCGTCCGATCAGGCCGGTCTCGCTCAGCACAGGGTTTCCGACCTTGATGCCCTTCTCAATCCCGGCGTTGGCCAGGCGGGTGTTGGCGAACGGGCCGCGAGAGCCAGTCACCGTCCTCGCCGTGGCCATTGGGATCGGCGGATCCGTCTTCAGGCCCAGCAGAGTCCTGTAGCGCTCGTTGGTGTCGCGCAGCGCGAGCGCGGCGACCCGCCACTGGCTGGCCTCGACCAGCTCAGCCTTCAGCCGACGGTTCTCCGACACTGCGAAGAAGTAGCCGCGGACATACTCGACCCCGTCGCCGACCCATCGGTTGGGGGTTGCGAGAAGGCCAGTGACAGGGGCGGCGACCGCATCGCCCACCCGGCGCGTCGCGCCATAGGCTTCGGTCTGGAAGGTTTCGCGGCGATCGGCCAACAGCAGGGTGACAGCCACCACGACGGCGACAACCAGCGCCACCGCGGCTGTCCATGCCAGCGGGACCTTCAGCTCGCCGAACGGATTCTCACGAAAGGCCACCGGAACCTGCTCGCATGCGAGGGAGCGGCCACCGCCCCGACTCGCGAAGTCTACGCCAGGGTGGACTCAAGAACGCCCTTCATCCACTTCGGATGTTCGAGCACCTTGCCGCACCCCAGGGCGACGCAGGAGAGCGGGTCGTCGGCCACGGTCACCGGCAGGCCGGTATGGTCGCGGATCTCGGCGTCGAGGCCGCGGAGCAGGGCCCCGCCGCCCGTCAGCATGATGCCCTTGTCGGCGATGTCGGAGGCCAGCTCCGGCGGAGTCGCCTCCAGCGCCATCTTCACCGCGTCGACGATCTGGCTGACCGGCTCCGACAGCGAGTCGGACGCCTGCTTCTCGCTGATCCGAACTTCGCGCGGCACGCCCTGCATCAGGTCGCGGCCCTTGACCTCGATGGACAGGCCCTCGCCGTCGGCCGGAGCCCGGGCGGTGCCGAT
>NZ_JANOCX010000191.1:0-3131 GCF_031412415.1 Phenylobacterium sp. | reverse complement strand
GGAAACGGGCCAGGATTTCTTCCCAGATGATCTTCAGCTGAAGTTCGGCCAGACGGTTGCCCACGCAGCGGTGGATGCCGAAGCCGAAGGAGATGTGCTGACGGGGACGCTCGCGGTCGATGATGTAGGCGTTCGGGTTCTCGATCACCTCGTCGTCGCGGTTGCCCGAGACGTACCACATGACGACCTTGTCGCCCTTCTTGATGGTCTTGCCGCCGATGTCGAAGTCGCGCGTGGCGATGCGGCGCATGTGAGCCAGCGGGGTCTGCCAGCGGATGGTCTCGGAGACCATCGAGGGGATCAGGCCCGGGTTCTCCCGCAGCTTCTTGTACTGGTCGGGGTTCTGGTTCAGGGCCAGGACCGAGCCGGTGATGGTGTTGCGGGTGGTGTCGTTGCCGCCGACGGTCAACAGCACGATGTTCCCGAAGTACTCGCGGGGCTCCATGTTCCGGGTGGCCTCGCCATGGGCCAGCATGGAGATCAGGTCGCCGGCCGGCGGGGCGTTGACACGCTGGTTCCACAGGTTGGTGAAATAGGCGAGGTACTCGATGAAGATCTGCATCTTCTGTTCGAAGGTGTCGATCAGGCCCTGCCCGGGAACGGCGGTCACCACGTCGGACCAGTAGGTCAGCTTGCGGCGATCTTCCTGGGGCATGTCGAACAGGGTGGCCAGGGTCATGGCCGTCAGCTCCATCGACACCTTATCGACCCAGTCGAACTCCTCGCCGATCGGCAGGCTGTCGAGGATGGCGGCCGCGCGTTCGCGGATCAGAGGCTCGAGGATCTGCAGGTTCATGGGCGAGACCGCGGGGCTGACGGTCTTGCGCTGCACGTCGTGCTTGGGCGGGTCCATGGCGATGAACATGGGCAGGGGGCCCTTGTCGCCGTCCTGGGTCGCGATGGTGATGCCGCCCTCGGAGGAGAAGGCGCCGTGGTTCGTGTCCACGGTCATGATGTCGTTGTACTTGGTGATCGACCAGTATGGGCCGTAGTCGCTTTCCGCCGTGTAGTGGACCGGGTCTTCCTTGCGGAGTCGCTCGAAGTTCCACCACATCTGGTCGGACTGGAAGAGAGCGGGCTGGGCTGGGTTCAACTGGTCCAGCGGGGTGGCGTAGGCCTGCGCGCGGGCGTCCTTGCTGAGATCGATATTGCCGTCGCTCATGGTCGTCACTCCGTCCCCTGGCTCGTCATCCGTCTTGGCCAAAGATGACGCTGGCGTCAATTTTAGCGCGGAAAAGATTACTCGTCTCCAACTGATCTGCGTTCAGTCTCAGTTTTTCTCGCGCTTTAACTCCCACAAAAATGATAGGAATTGACCGAAGCGACGACGGAGCAGACGGTCATGTCCAATCGGCAGACGGTGGCGGTCATCGGGGCGGGGTTTTCCGGCCTTCTCACCGCCCTACACCTCACGGCGGATCCCGACGGGCCGACCGTCCGCCTGATCGAGCGGTCCGGCGCTTTCGGGCGTGGCGCGGCCTACACAACGGGAAATCCCGACCATCTGCTCAACGTGCGCGTGGCCAATATGAGCGCCTATCCCGACGATCCGGAGCACTTCACCCGCTGGCTGGCCGGCCACGACGGATGGAGCGCCCACGGGGGATTCGTCACCCGAGGCGTCTATGGCGACTATCTGCAGGACCTCCTGAAGATCGCGGTCGAGAGCTCCGCGGCCGGCCGGCTGCTTCTGGAGGGCGACGAGGTCGTCGATGTCGCCCGCGCCGGGGCGGGCTGGAAGGTGACGCTGGGGGTGGGGCGTGAGATCGAGGCCGCCGCCGTGGTGCTGGCCCTGGGCGTCCTGCGGCCCGCGCCGCCGACCGCCGCAGGTCCGGAGTTGCTGGCCTCGCCGCGCTACCTGCCCGATCCGTGGAGTTCAAAGGCGGTCCTGGACAACGATATCGACGAGGTCCTGTTGATGGGCACGGGCCTCACCATGATCGACGCGGCGGTGACCTTATGGCGACCGGGCCGGCGGTTCTGGGCGATCTCCCGGCGAGGTCTGACGCCGCGCAGCCACGCGCCGGTCGGCCCCCGCCCGCAGATCGAGACGCCCCGCGGTTCGCCCATCGAGATCCTGCGAGATTTACGCGCCGCGTCGCACGACGGTCGCTGGCGCGGCGCCATCGACGATCTGCGGCCCCACGTGCGGGCGATCTGGCAAGGTTGGAGCGCGCGCCAGCGCGCCTCGTTCCTGCGCCATCTCCGACCTTGGTGGGACGTCCACCGCCACCGCCTGGCGCCCAGCGTGGCGCGCCGCGTCGCCCTGTTGATGCGGGGCCGCGAATTGGTGGTGCGCGCCGGCGAGGTGACCAGCATGACTCTGGGCCGGGACGGCGTCGAGGTGATGTGGCGTCCGCGGGGCGGCAAGCTCAGCCGGCGTCTGTCGGTGGGGACGGTGGTCAACTGCGCCGGCCTGCTGGGCGATCTGGATCGGGCCACCGAACCGCTGCTGCGCCAGCTGCTGTCGCGCGGTCTGATCCGTCCCGATCCTAGTCGGCTTGGCGCCGAGGTGGATCCCGGATCGCGGCTGATCGGGACCGGCGGCGCGCAGCCGGGCCTCTACGCCGTAGGCCCGCTGACTCGCGGCGCTTTCTGGGAGATCACCTCCGTCCCCGACATCCGCACCCAGTCCTCCGACGTCGCGCAGACGATCCTGGGCGGCTTGAAAGAGGCGACCGCGGCGGCCTAAGGCGCGATCTCCGGGAACTTCGCGGGCGTCATCTTCGGCGTCAGCAGATGGATGACCAGGACGGCGAGAAGATAGATGCAGCCGCAGACCGCGAAGATTGGCTCGTAGCCGCCGGCGCTCTCCAGCACCTGGCCCACGGACTTGGCCATGACCATGCCGCCGATGCCGCCCAGCATCCCGCCAATGCCGATCACCGAGCCCACGGCGCTGCGTGGGAAGACGTCTCCGGGCAGGGTGTAGAGGTTGGCCGAGAAAGCCTGGTGCGCGGCGGCCACCAGGCCGACGACGATGGTCGCCAGCCACAGATTGTCGATCTGCATAATGAAGAAGTAGGGGAGGGTGGCGACCGCGCAGATCAGCATGGTGATCTTGCGCGAGAAGTTGAGGCTGTGGCCGTTCTTCATCAGGCGCGAGGACAGCCAGCCGCCCGCGACGCTGC
>NZ_JANOCX010000190.1:0-2783 GCF_031412415.1 Phenylobacterium sp. | reverse complement strand
CGTCCTCCAAGCCTCAGCGGAGCCATTCGGCCCCGCTCTGTTGACGCTAATAATAGCATCTTTTTGCCAGAGCGCAAGAGCTGACGCTAATAATAGCGTCATGGGCGGCGGTGGAATCACCGACCACTTCGCGGCTTCCATGTGGGAACCGGAGAACGGTCGCAGCCCGAAGGCATTCCGACCGACATGCCGCTCACCGCAATCAAGATCGAAACCATCGAGGATTATGAGAAGGCGACCGTCCGCGTCGCGGAGCTTGCCGGACACGTCGAGGACAGCGCCGAAGAGCGCGAGCTCATCGCCCTGGTCGACGCGATCATGGAATGGGACAACTCTGACGACGACGCCACGGCCTGGCGCTAATCACGGCACGCCGTCTTTTTTGCCGCCCCGCTGCACGACCGTCAGCGCGCCGTCCGGCAGCGGCCGCTGGAGGGCTTTCGCCACATCCCACGGCGCCGTCATCCAAGCCTCTACCTCGGAGGGCTCGGTCAGGATCACCGGCATGGCCTTGGGATGGATCGCCCCCACCTCGGCATTCGGGTCCGTCGTGAGGAAAGCGAATAGGTCCGTCGTCTCCACGCCCTTCTTGATCTTGCGGACCCCGGTCCAGGCAGGTGTCCAGATGCCGGCGAAGAAGGCGAGGGGGCGGTCCGCCGACAGGGCAAACCAGAAGTCCTGCTTCGAGCCATGATCGAACTCCGAGAACGACGTGAGCGGTACGACGCACCGGTTCGCCGGCCCCAGCCAAGGCTTCCAGTGCGCGGACGAGGTGTTGCGGACGTTCGTCGTCCCGCCGTCCGGCTCCATGCGCAAAAGCTCATCGAAGTTGACCGCCTTACCCTTGGCCTCCATCTTCGCGGCGCGCTTCTTCGCCGCCTCGAAGATCGCCCGCTTCGACGACGGCATCCCCCAGCGCACCATGGTGAGCTCGCGTACGCCATCGATGGCGTTGCGGACGATGGGAGCGGGATAATCAGGGAAGATCCCCGGCAGCGGCGGCAGGTTGCCGGTCGTGTCCCGCATGGCCCGGGCGAGCGCGACGATGGCGGCCTGGCCTTTCGTGAGGCTATACATATTACACATGATCAGATCCTGGCTCGCCCGACGCCGCGCATATCAGGCCCTAGTCGACGCTGAGGCAACCCGGCTCGTCGAGGCGGAAGGCGGCGCGGGTTACTACACGGCCCGCCAAGTTGCGCGGATGGCCCGCGAACGAGGGGACCGGTATGCCGATCGGCTTTGGGGACGCGTCGCCCGCCAGGTCGCAGATCGCACCGGCTTGGTGCCGGGGCATAGCAAGATCGGGCGGACCGAGAGCGAGTGGTGACCTACGCCTTCAGCTTCGCCGCCCATTCCGCATAGGGCGTGTTCTTGGCCAGGTGCCGGTTCAGGTCCGGCGCCCCGTCCTCCCACCATACGGGTCCGCGCTCTCCCAGGGCGACCTTGGCGGCGTCCACGGCCGCCCTCGCGTCCTTCATTTCGCCCTTGCCGGCCTTGGCGTCCTTGACGGCGCATCGGGCATCCATCAGCCGATCGACCAGCCGCTGCCGTTCGCCTTCCGGGATCGCTGGGTTCGTCGACCGCCACAGCCTGCCGGCGACCATGAAATAGCGGCCGTCCGGCGTCGTCGGATAGGATCGGCCGCTCACTCCGCATAATCCTTGGCCCGCCGGTCGTAGGCGTCCTCGTTGACAGCGTCGCCCGCAAGCGCGTCCTCCACTTCCCGGTCATCAACGAGGACGCCGCCGAAGTGGCCGACGAACGCCCGTGCCAGGCGAGGGTCCTCGAAGGCGATGCGTATGGTCTCACAACCCGGCCTGCGATCGAGGACGCGGAAGCCGATTTGCCAATCGCCGCACCAGCTGTCGATGCGCCGCAACCGCTCCCGCTCGTCGTCCGAGGCGAGCTTCATTTCGACCTGGTGGATAAATCCCGGCATCACGCTCTCCCTACAACAGGCACTTCCTCCAGCCGCGTAGTGTATCGAGGCGACCGCATATCGAATTTCGTGATCCACGCCTTCCGCTGTTTCGCGATGCCGGCGGCTGCCGAGAACACCGCGCCGCGCCCATGCTTCGCGTTGCAGGCGTCCAGGGCGTCCATCAGACGGCCGCTGCGCTCGCGGTCGAGCGATCCTATCAACGCCCGCTGCGAGGCCTCTAGCGGCACAATGTCGACCGTCATCAGGCCGACCTTGGCGTAGCGGTATCCGGACTTCCAGATCCGCCGCGCGCCCCACTTGGCCGCCCGCACCAGCACGAGCGTGTCGTTACTCGCCTCGGGGAAGTCGACCGTGGTCGAGACGCTGCGCGCCGGGCCGCGATCGTGCGGCGAAGTATGGAAGAATACCGTGACGTGGTCCGTGGCCAGCCCATGATGGCGCAGCTTCTCGCCCAGGCGCGTCGCATGCGCCGCAATGGCTTCCTGCATCATGTCCAGGTCCGAGACGCGGCCGGCGAACGACCGGGTCACCGCGCAGCCCTTCCGGGTTGGCGCCACGGTCTCCAGGTCGATGCAGGGAGTCCCCCGAAGCTCGTGGATGATCCGCTCGCCGACGACGGTCAGCGTCTTCCGCGCCAGTTTTGGATCCAAGGCTGCCACGTCGGCCGCCGTCCGGCACCCGAATGCGCCGAGCTTGGCCTGGCTGGCGCGCCCGATGCCCCAGACGTCCTCCAGGTCGACCAGCGGCAGCCATTCCCGCCGCGTCGCCTCGCTGGTCAGATCACAGACCCCGCCCAACTGCGGCGTGCTCTTGGCGATCTTGTTGGCGAGCTTGGCCA
>NZ_JANOCX010000189.1:0-2003 GCF_031412415.1 Phenylobacterium sp. | reverse complement strand
CCGCATCCGCCGCACGCGCCCATGCGAGCGAAATTCCTAACTGAGTAGGTGCCGGGAAAAGGCGCTCCCAAAGAGAGCGGTAGTGCGCCCCGCCCAACCTGCCGCAGAGTTAATACGACAACGAGATCGTTGTCCCACAATTGTTTGCGACACTTTTTGGGGCGGATGGGATCGGGCGCGGCGCCATTTCAGCAGGCGCCGAAGGACGGCACCCGGGCATCGCCCTGGCCGAAGCGCAACGCGCGGCGTTGCGACAGTCCGCCGCGATCACGAGATGCGTGAGCGGCGCTGCAGGGCGACATAATCTATTGTCTAGCTTGAGGTTCCGCGGCGATGTCGCGGCGGGATTATGGCTATTTCGCGCCTGATTTGCCGACGCCGGCCTTGAGCGCGGTCAGGACCACGTCCTGGAAGGCGAAGACCGACAGCCCGTCGCCGGCGATTCGGCCAGGCTTGCCGGTGCAGACCTGGCGCAGGAGCTCGGCGCGATCGCTGCCGGTCTCGACCTCCTGCCATTCATCTGGCGCTTCCACCGCGCGCAGCGTTTCGCCTTTCGGCGTGGCGAACCGGCGCGAGACATCGCGCGTGCGTCCGAAGATGCAGTCGAACTGGCGATAGGTCGCGATCAGGGTGGCGCCGTCCATCGGGTTGTGAAGGATCTGGTAGACCCAGGCGCTGGCCCGGGCGGCGTCGCCGCTGACGCTGCCGGCGTCGTAGACCAGGGCGCTGTCGCCCTTGCGAAAGGCGATGGTGGCGAACGGCGCGGCCTGGACCGCGCTCCCGCCTACGACCGCGAGCGCCAGACCGAAGATGGCGGCCTTGATCATTTTCAGATCCTCTCTGGCTTCGACACGAAATCCCTTGCTGGGACGACTTGCAATCCCGAATGCAAGATCGCGGCTAGCGGCCGAAACGAGCGATTGCGGCGCGCGGCGCGACAGGCGTAGTCAGGGCGACCCGCGCCGATGCGGGTCGCGGCGGGACGGTGCGACGGATATGGCGGGCGAAACAGACGGACGCGTGACGGCCGCGGTCCTGATCATCGGCGACGAGATCCTGTCGGGCCGGACGCAGGACACCAACCTGCGCGATATCGCCAAGTACCTGGGAGTCCATGGCGTGGACCTGGCTGAGGCCCGCACGGTGCCCGACGTCCACGAGGAGATCATCGCGGCGCTGGACGCCCTGCGGACGCGCTACGACTACGTGATCACCACGGGCGGCATCGGGCCGACCCACGACGATATCACCGCCGACGCGGTGGCCGCCGCCTTCGGCGTGGAGCTGTACGAGCACCCCGACATCATCGCCATGATGGCCGCGCGCTGGGGCGGTGAGGTCAACGTTGCGCGGCGTCGGATGGCTCGGGTCCCGGTCGGCGGCGACCTGGTCAAGAACCCTGTCCAGGGGCCACCGGGGTTCACGATCGGCAATGTCTTCGTGCTGGCTGGGGTGCCGGTGATCATGCGCGGCATGCTGGAAGATGTCGGCCATCGGCTTCGGGGCGGCGCGGTGGTGCTGAGCCGCACGGTGCGGGTCGAGGGCTCAGGCGAGGGGGTGATCGCCGCGCCGCTGGAGGCGGTGGCGAAGGGCCATCCCGACATGTCGCTGGGCAGCTATCCCTTCTTCGACCAGGGGCTCTACGGCTCGAACCTGGTGCTGCGCGGGCGTGATCCGGAAGAGCTGGCGCGCACCGTGGCCGAACTGATCGCGGCGCTGACCGAGGCCGGCGTCGCCAATGTGCGCGAAGTCGAGGCGCCCTAGCGCCGCCCGACGCGGCGGTTTTGAATGGCTATCGGCAGAATGGCGGCGAGCGCGCCCGCGGCGTTGGACAGGGCGTCGCGCAGCTCGTAGCCGCCGCTGATCCAGCCCAGGGCCTGAGAGATCTCCAATCCTGCGCCCGCCGCGGCGATGCCCGCGGCGAACAGATAGGGATGAACCCTCGGAAACGACGCGGCCATAAGCACGCTCAGCCCGTAGGCCAGCACCACGTGCTCGATCTC
>NZ_JANOCX010000188.1:0-13313 GCF_031412415.1 Phenylobacterium sp. | reverse complement strand
GAGGCGATCCAGAACGAGGTGTTCGAGGCCGGCAAGGTCGCGGGCTTCGAGCCTCTGCGCGGCTGGTTCCAGGCGCTCTACGAGGTCCTGCTGGGCCAGAGCCAGGGCCCCCGCTTCGGCTCCTTCGCCGCGATCTTCGGCCTGGACCGCACGGTGGCCCTCATCGAGAGCGCTCTGGCGGGCGAGCTGGCGTCCTAGTTCAGCACGCCGTAGTCCTCGTCTCCGATCGGCATGCCGGGCGGGGTTTCGGGCTTCGCCTTGGGCGTTTCCAGCAGCACGGTCATCGCGTCGCGGTCAGCGAGCAGCCCGATGAGCCGGGCGCGATGGGCGCGATCCGCCGGGTCCGCGCCGCCCTTCAACCGAGCGGGCAAGGCCTGCAGCCGAGCCGCGATCTCCGAAGCCGCCGCCGGCGAGAGCTTGGCGTTGCGCTCCGCCGCCGCGAGGTCGAGAACCAGACGGTTCTGCACCCGGCGCGAGACCTCGCCCAGCCGTCCCGAGGCAGGGGCGAACACCGTGTCGAGTGTAAGGTCCAGGACCTCGCCGACCCCCGGTTGGCTCGGGTCGCGGCGGTGCTGGTCCGTCAGCCGCGTCAGGCGGTCCGGCGCCAGGAGCTGATCCAGGGTCATGGCGGCCGCCACCTCTGCCGCCACCAGCGGATCGAACACCTCGCCGCCAGCGTCGGCGAACACCTCGATCACGTGCTGACGGTCGGGGTCGCCGGATTGGGCGGATGACAACATACTGACAAGAGTGTCCGGCGTGTCGAGCGCGGCGGGCGACAGGGTGGCCATCAAGGCGGCGAGCGCCTGGCGCTGGTGCGCGGCGGGGACGGCCGGTGAGGTCTCACGTCCATCGCCGATCACCGAATAGGCATAGTCCACGCCGCCGATCAGCTTGGCGGCCGCTTCGAGCTGGTAGCGGTGGAGCAGGTAGATGGGCACGAACTTGCGCTTCAGATTAGCCACCGGCTCGCCGGGCTTGAGCGCGCCGAGGCCGAAACTGGTTAGGGCCCCGCGGCGCACCTCCATCATGCGGGTCAGCTCGACGGCGGGGTCGGCGCCGTCGTCCCAGAGACTTCCCCAGGGCTGGGCGGCGCCCAAGGGGCGGGCATCGGCGTCCGTGACGAAACGCTTGCCAGAGTCAACTATCGCCTTGGCCTTGGCCTGCAAGGCCTCGCCGCCCGCCCCATAGAGCCAGTCGACGGTCAGCTTGTCCCAGGCCCCGATGTCCACCCCGTAGGCGTCGGACAGGTCGATCCGGCCGTCCTTCAACGTCACTCGAGGCGCCGGATAATCCATGACCGAGGCGCGGTCCTGGGTGGATCCCGCGAAGTTATGCGCGAAGCCGATCGAATGGCCGACCTCATGGGCCGAGAGCTGGCGCAGGCGCGCCAGCGAGACCTGGATGGGGTCGTTCGGTCCGCCGGTCCCGTTGCGATGCGCCCCGACCAACCCCTCGAAGATCAGCATGTCCTGACGAACCCGCAGCGCGCCCAGCAGGACGGAGCCCTTGACGATCTCCCCGGTACGCGGATCGGTGACCGCCTGGCCGTAGGACCAGCCGCGCGTGGCGCGGTCGACCCAGTTGATGACGCTGTAGCGGACGTCCAGCGGATCGACGCCCTCGGGCAGGACCTTGACCTGGAAGGCGTCCACGAACCCCGCGGCCTCGAAGGCCTGGGCCCACCAGGCCGCGCCGTCCACCAGGGCCGATCGGATCGGCTCCGGCGCCGCGCGGTCCACATAGAAGATGATCGGCTTCTTCACCCGTGAGCTGGCGGCGGCCGGATCGGTCTTCTCCAGCCGGAAGCGGTTGGCCAGGCGATAGACGATCTCGTCTCCCAGCGGGGCGGCATAGTCGAGCACCATGGTCGAGAAGCCGCCGGTGCGCGGGTCGAAGCGGCGGGGCTCGTAGCCCGTCTCTGGCAGCTTCACCAGGCTGTGGCGAACCTGGAAGGTGATCAGCTTCGGGTCGGGCGCGATGTTGCGCGTCTCTGGCCCCGGGGTGTCGGAGGCGTAGGTCTGGCGGGCCTCGAACTCCAGGTTCTCGGGGAACACCTTCACGGCCGAGGGATCGACCATGGAAAGATTGGGGACCAGCTTGAAGCCCGCCTCGCCCGCCTGCTTCAGCGCGTCGGCGACGCCATTGGCGTCTCGGACGAGGAAGTCGGAGATGTCGACCAGGAAAGCGCCGTCGGCTGTCGTCTCGGCCACCTCGCCCGCCCAGATCGTGGAGACCGAGAACGCCTCACGCGCGGCGGTCTGCTCGTCCGCCGGCGCTCCCTCCGCGCGGAACTTGTGGTTCTCGAACTCGGCCACGACCTTCTTGCCGATACGGCGGAAGACCAGGATCTGGACATCGCCGATCCGCGCCCGGTCCAGCCCGACGGGCGCGGAGCCGAGGCCCGTGCGTAGGGCGGTCATGTAGAGAAAGCGGCCGCTGACCCCTGAGACGTCGGGCGCCGGCAGGGAGAGCAAGACCCTGCCCTTGGCCTTGTCCACATAGACCGGCAGCAGACCATCCATCCTGGTCGCGCCGGCCACGGCGGTCGGCGGGACGGCCCTATCGGCGGCCAGGGTCGGCGAGGAGAGGCAGACCGCGATGACCGCCAGCGTCGCGGCGGACCGCACGAATCCTCGAACCATGGAGAGCCCCTTTTTCGGCGCACAGCCTAAGGGCGAATCCGCTGCCGGGTCCAGGCGCCGCTCACGGCTGAGTTACCGCCGATCACCTTGACGTAAACGGAAACGTGGTTTTACACTGTCAGGAATAGAAACGTCAGCGTCCAGGGAGGACGCCCATGCCCGCAGATCTTCGCCGGCCCATCCGCACCTTCACCATCCGCCAGCTCTGCCTGGAGTTCAAATGCACGCCCCGCGCCCTGCGGTTCTATGAGGACAAGGGCTTGCTGGCGCCGGCGCGCGACGGGATGAACCGGGTCTATTCCTATAAGGATCGCGCCCGCCTGCAGCTCATCCTCCGCGGCAAGCGGGTGGGTCTGGCCCTGGCCGAGATTGGCGAGATTCTCGACCTCTACGAACTGGACGACGGCGGCGCGGCGCAGAACGCCAAGTCGCTGATGAAATTCCGCGAACGCATCGTCGCCCTGGAGGCCCAGCGCCACGACATCGACGAGGCGATCAACCAGCTTCGCACCGGCTGCGACGCCCTGGAGGCCCACCTCGCCGCCACCCGCCCCGACCTGCTTCCCCGCGCCGCCGACTACGATCAGGTGCTGCGCGAACGCCTGGGCGATATGGAACACGCCAAATAGACTTCGGCGCGTCGGCGCATCGCGCTAATCAAAGGGCTCACGGCGCGCCGTGAGCCCTTCTTCGTCCTACCGGAGCGGACATGCCCTATCAGCCCCCCGTACGCGATCACGTCTTCCTGCTACGCGACGTCCTGCAGCTTGAAAACTACGCCAACCTGCCGGGCTTCCAGGACGCCGCCATCGACGTGGTCGAGCAGATCATCGAGGAGGCCGGCCGCTTCACGGGTGAGGTGCTCGCGCCGCTGAACGCCATCGGCGACAAGCAGGGCTGCACCTGGCGTCCCGACCATACGGTCACCACGCCAGCGGGCTTCAAGGAGGCCTACGTCAAGCTGGTCGAGGGCGGATGGCCGGCGCTGGGCGCCGAGCCCGCATATGGCGGCCAAGGCCTGCCACATGTTGTCAATCTCTCGTTCTCCGAGATGAGCTCGTCGGCCAACATGGCCTTCTCCATGTATCCGGGCCTGACCCACGGCGCCTATTCGGCGATTCTCAACGGCGGGTCGGACGCGCAGAAGGACCTCTACCTGCCCAAGCTGGCCTCGGGTCAGTGGGGCGGGACCATGAACCTGACCGAGCCCCATTGCGGCACGGACCTGGGCCTGCTGCGCACCAAGGCCGTTCCCCAGGCCGACGGCAGCTATCGGATTTCCGGAACCAAGATCTGGATTTCCGGCGGCGAGCACGACATGGCCGAGAACATCGTCCACCTCGTCCTGGCCCGGATCGAGGGCGCGCCGCAGGGGACGCGCGGCATCAGCCTGTTCATCGTGCCGAAGTTCATCCCGGACGCCGACGGCAAGCCCGGCGCGCGCAACAGCGTCTATTGCGACGGCCTGGAAGAGAAGATGGGCATCCACGGCAACGCCACCTGCGTGATCCGCCACGAGGAGAGCACGGGCTGGCTGGTGGGCACGGAGAACCAGGGCCTGCGGCTGATGTTCGTGATGATGAACGAGGCCCGCATCGGGGTGGGCCTGCAGGGCGTCGCCCAGGCCGAGGCCGCCTACCAGGCCGCCGCCAGCTTCGCCAAGGAGCGGCTGCAGGGCCGCTCGCTCACCGGCCCGAAGAACCCCGACGGTCCCGCCGATCCCATCGTCGTCCACCCCGACGTGCGCCGCATGCTGATGGACAGCCGCGCCCTCATCGAGGGCGGCCGCGCCTTCCTGTTCTGGGTCGCCCTGCATGGGGACCTCGCCCATGCCAGCCCCGACGAAGCGGTCCGCCAGCGGGCGGGCGACTACATGGCGCTGATGACGCCGGTGGTGAAGGGCTATCTCACCGCCAAGGGGCTCGATATCTGCTCGGACGCCGTCCAGATCCATGGCGGCTCCGGATTCACCGAGCACTTCCCGGTCAGCCAGTACATGCGCGATGTCCGCATCGCCCTGATCTATGAGGGAACCAACGGCGTCCAGGCGCTCGACCTCGTCGGCCGCAAGCTGGCGGCCGACGGCGGCCGCGCGGTGATGAGCTTCTTCGCGGAGATCGACGCCTTCGTTGAGGCCAACCAGGCCGACGACGGCCTCAAGCCCTTCCTGGAAGGCCTGGCAGAGGCCAAGACCAAGCTGCAGGACGCCACCATGTGGCTGATGCAGAACGGCCTGATGAACCCCGACAACGCCGGCGCCGCCTCCACCGACTACATGCATCTCTTCGGCCTGACCTCGCTCAGCTACATGTGGGCCCTGATCGCCAAGGCGGCCAACGCACGCATCGCGAGCGGCGATAGCGATCCGTTCTATTCGAACAAGCTGGTGATCGGCCGCTACTTCGTGCAGCGCATCCTGCCGGAGGCCGACAGCCACCTGACCAAGCTGAAGACCGGTTCGGAACTGATGATGGCTCTGCCCGCCGAGGCCTTCTAAGGCGCAGCTTCCTCCCTATATGCGGGGCCGAAACGGAGGATTGCATGGCCACCTACACCGCCGACGTCGCCTGGGAACTGCGAGACGGCGAGGACTTCGCCAAGGGCCGCTACAGCCGGGGCCACGTGATAAGCTTCGACGGCGGCCTGATCGTGCCCGCCTCGGCCTCACCCCATGTGGTGGGCAAGTGGGCCGTGGTCGAGGCGGTGGACCCGGAAGAGATGTTCATCGCCGCCCTCTCCAACTGCCACATGCTGACCTTTCTGCATAAGGCGCGGCTGGCCGGCTTCGTGGTCACCGCCTATCGCGACCACGCCAGCGGCGTCATGGAGGAGATCGCGCCGGGCCGGATGGCGGTGACCAAGGTGACGCTCAGCCCCAAGATCGAATGGGATGGCGCAGCGCCCGACGCCGCGGCGCTCGCCCACCTGCACCACGAGGCGCACGAGGAGTGCTTCATCGCCAATTCGGTAAAGACCGAGATCACGGTGGCCTAGATGACGACGCATGAGGCGGTCTGCGCCTGCGGTGGTCTAAGGCTGCACCTCAACGGCGCGGCGCGCCTGGTTTCGTCGTGCCATTGCCTGGCGTGCCAGAGGCGCACGGGCGCCCTGTTCGGGTCCAACGCCTTCTTTCCCCGCGACCAGATCGTCTCGCGGGTCGGGGAGGAGCGCACGTTCCAGCGACAGGGCGAGAGCGGTGGAATCCTGACCTTCCACTTCTGCCCGACCTGCGGCTCGACCGTTTATTGGGACAACCCGCGCGTACCCGACCTGGTCTGCGTCGCCGTCGGCGCCCTCGCCGACCCGTCGTTCCCGCCGCCCATCCGGACGATCTGGACGGTGGCGAAGCACGAATGGCTCAGCTTCCCACCAGAGATTCCGCACTATCCGGGGAACGCCGGCTAGGACGCGAGCAGGCCCGCCAGACGGTCGCTTAGCGCCGCCGCATCCTTGAGGTCGCACTCCCAGATCGTCTCGACGCGCCAGCCCATGGCGCCGAGCGCCGTCGCCGCCGCCCGGTCGCGGGCGGTGTTGCGCGCCACCTTACCCACCCAGTAGTCGCGATTGGCCTTGGGAACCCGCGACCCTCGCGCGCAGTCGTGGCCGTGCCAGAAGCACCCATGGACGAAGATCGCCAGCTTCCGGGGACCAAGGACAATGTCGGGCGAGCCCGGCAAGTCCTTGCGGTTCAGGCGGTAACGGACGCCGAGCGCGCTCAGCGCCTTGCGGACCATGAGCTCAGGCTTGGTGCCACGCCCCTTCACCCGGGCCATCACCGCCGAGCGCTTCTCGGCGGTGTAGACGTCGGTCACAGACCGTCGAACAGAGCCGTCGACAGGTAGCGTTCGGCGAAGCTGGGGATGATGGCGACCACCAGCTTGCCCTTGTACTCGTCGCGGCTGGCCAGGTCGAAGGCCGCGGTCAGCGCCGCCCCGGAGGAGATGCCGACGGGAATCCCCTCTTCCTTGGCGACCCGACGGGCCATGGCGAAGCTGTCGTCGTTGGAGACCTGGATGATCTCGTCGATCACGCCACGGTCTAGAATCGAGGGCACGAAGCCCGCGCCGATCCCCTGGATCTTATGTGGGCCGGGCTGGCCGCCCGACAGGATCGGCGAGGCCTCGGGCTCCACCGCCACCATCTTGATCGACGGCTTGCGGGCCTTCAGCACCTGGCCGACGCCGGTGATCGTGCCGCCGGTGCCGACGCCGGAGATCACCGCGTCGACGCGGCCCTCGGTGTCGTTCCAGATTTCCTCTGCGGTCGACACCCGGTGGATCAGGGGGTTGGCCTCGTTCTCGAACTGCTGGGGCATGACGGCGCCTGGTGTGGCCTCGACGATCTCCCTGGCGCGCGCCACGGCGCCGGCCATGCCGCGCTCGGCCGGGGTAAGCTCCACCTTGGCGCCCAGGATGCTCAGCATCTTGCGCCGCTCGATGGACATGCTCTCGGGCATGACCAGGATGATCGGATAACCCTTGGCGGCCGCGACAAACGCGAGCGCGATGCCGGTATTGCCGCTGGTCGGCTCGACGATGGTCCCACCGGGTTTCAGTAGGCCGCTGGCCTCCAGCCACTCGATCATCGCCACGCCGATGCGGTCCTTCACCGAGGCCAGGGGATTGAAGAACTCAAGCTTGGCGACCACCTCGCCCTGGGGCTTCAACGCCGCGGTCAGGCGCGGCAGCCGGACCAGCGGGGTGTCGCCGATCAGGTCCAGGACGGAGTCGAAAATCTTGCCGCGCCCCGAGCGCTTGTAGCGGGCGGCGTCATAGGTGTTGGATCCGGCGTCGGCCATGGCGATGTCTCTGGCTGCAAGGGTCGATAGCCTGAGAACTTAGGCCCGTGAGGGGGATTTGTAAGCGCACTTCTTCTGGGGGCGGGCGCTAGTTCGCCTATTCGGCGGCCAGCACGGCGCCCTGCGGCGCCAGCAGCGGTTCCAGGATCTCGGAGGCCAGCCATCGCACGACCGGGACGACAACCCCGTCGCCCATGACATGCAGGGCCGAGGTCGCCGAGGGCGGCGTCACATAGCTGTCGGGCAGGCCCATGAGCCGGGCGGCCTCCCGCGCCGTGACCAGACGCGAGCGCACGCTCTCGCCCTCGATCACGATCAACGTCTGGCGCGAGGACCCACCGCGCGGCGTGCGCAGGCAGCCGGCCAGGCCGTCGAACCGCGCCTCGGCCCTTTGGACCCGCAGGCCGTCCTCGACCCGCATGCGCTTGAACACCGCGCCGACGGTGCGCACGCCGCTGGCCCGGGCCGCCGCCAGGCGCCGCTGGTGTAGCGGCGACATCAGCTCGATCAACCGCGCGGTCCGCGCGTGGCTGTGCCAGACGACCGCGTCGTCGTGTTCCAGCAGGCTGGCCAGGTCGGCGTTGCGCGTGGCCGGGGCGTCGCCCCGCCACCAGATCCAATTCGCGGCCAGTTCGGCGGGCAGGCGGGCCTGGGCATCGCGCACCGCCCGGGTCTGGAAGGGACTGTCGCCCATCAGTGACGCGGGCGGCGGCGATCGGGTGGCGATGACGAACACCCGAGGTCGCGACTGAGGCGTGAATCGAGCGGCGTCGATTTCAAGCGCCCCGAAGCCGTAGCCCTGGCCGGCCAGGGCGGCGCAGAGCGCGGTGAAGTCGGCCCCGTCGTGGGAGGTAAGCAAGCCGCTGACGTTCTCGATCACCACGGCGCGCGGCGCATCCGGCCCAAGCGCCTCGATCAGTCGCCAGAACCCGAAGAAGGCGGAGGATCGTCCGCCCGCGAGCCCGGCCCGGCCCCCCGCGAGGCTGAAGTCCTGGCAAGGCGAGGACGCCCAGGCGAGATCGGCGCTCCGGGGCAGATCGGCCGCCTGCAGCGCCCAGACGTCGCCCACCCGCAGGTGCTGTTCGGCGTCGGGGAAGTTAGCGCGATAGGTCGCGGCCTTGACCGGATCGAAGTCGTTGGCGAAGGCGCACGCCCAGCCTTCGCCCAGGCCGAGTCGGGCCATGCCGCCACCGGCGAAGAATTCCAGAAATCGTAGGGCGCTGTTCCGACTCATCTGGCAGGAGTCTAGCCTGCCCGCGCCGCCGCGAAAGGATCGTCGATGCGACACGCTCTCCCGGCGACCTTCGCCGCCCTTCTGCTGTGCGCCTGCCAGCCCCAGGCGCCCGACGGCGAACCCGCCCCGCCGCCGGCGGACGCCCCCGCCCCGCCCAAGGCGCCGGAGCCATCCGACGTGCCGCCGGACCCGCCCAAGGAATTCCTCGGCGACATCGACGCGCGGGGGACCGAGCCCTTCTGGGCCTTGGAAATCCGCGCCGACAGGATCACCTTCAAGCGGCCCGACCCGGAAGCGGCCCTGAGCGTGCCCAATCCTGGCGCCACGGACGACGGCGGTCGCGAGGCGGTGTGGTCGACCACGAAGGACGGCAAGACCTTCATGGTCAGCCTGGCCCAGGACGACTGCTCGGACGGCATGTCGGACCTGCGCTATCCCTATATCGCGGTGGTCACCCTGGGCGACCAGACCTTCCGGGGCTGCGCCTTCAAGACCGGCCAGCAACCGCGCGAGGCCGCCAACTGACGTAAGGTCGCCCTTGACCTGACCCCGCGCGCGGGCGGCTAATTCTCCCAACAAGCAAACGCCAGGGAGAGACGGCCATGAAAAAGGCCTGGGACCTCGTCATTCGCGGCGGGACCGTGGTGGACGGGAGCGGCGCCGCCCCCTTCCGCGCCGACGTGGCGGTCAAGGACGGCCTGATCGCCCGCATTGGCGAGATCGCCGGGCGCGGAGCCGAGGAGATCGACGCCGCGGGCAAGATCGTCACCCCGGGGTTTGTCGACATCCACACCCACTATGACGGCCAGGCGACCTGGGACCATCACATGCAGCCCTCGGCCTGGCATGGGGTGACCACGGTGGTGATGGGCAACTGCGGCGTCGGCTTCGCGCCGTGCAAGGTGGAGGATCACGACCGACTGCTCCGGCTGATGGAGGGGGTCGAGGACATCCCCTTCCCGGTTTTGACCCAGGGCCTGCCCTGGAACTGGGAGAGCTTCCCCGACTATCTGGACAGCCTCGACAAGCGCGCCTTCGACGTCGACATCGGCGCCCAGCTTCCCCACGCCGCGCTCCGCGTGTTCGTCATGGGCGAGCGCGGCGCCAATCGCGAGGACGCCAGCGAGGCCGACATCCACGCCATGGCGGCCATCGCCAAGCGGGCCATGGAAGCCGGCGCGCTCGGCTTCTCCACCTCGCGGACGCTCAACCACCGCACCAGCGACGGCCAGCCGACGCCGACTCTTACGGCGTCGGAAGACGAGCTTTCCGGCATCGCCATGGGCCTGGCGGCGGCCGGCAAGGGGACCTTGCAGTTCGTTTCTGACTTCGCCGATCCGGAAGCCGAATTCGCCATGCTGCGCCGGCTGGTGGAGCGTTCGGGACGGCCGCTGTCCTTCTCCCTGGTTCAGAGTCCGCGCGACCCCGATCAGTGGAAGCTCCTGCTGGAGCGTCTGGCCCAGGCCAATGACGCGGGCCTGCCCATGCGCGCCCAGGTCGCCGGCCGGCCGGTGGGGATCCTGTTCGGCTTCGAGCTGACGCTCAATCCGTTCAGCGCCTATCCGACCTATCAGGCGATCGCCAAGCTCCCCCTGGCCGAGCGCCTCGCCAACCTGCGCGACCCCGAGTTCCGCGCCCGTCTGCTGGCCGACGGCGCCCTGGGCGGCCCCGGCTTCGCCGCCAACATGACCCGCAACTGGTCAATCATGTTCCTGATGGGCGAGGAACCCGACTACGAGCAGACCCCGGACCGCACCATAGCGGCCCTGGCGGCGGCGCAAGGGACGACACCCGAGGAACTGGCGCTTGACCATATGCTGTCAAATGGCGGCAAGAGCATGCTCTATCTGCCGTTCCTCAACTACGCCAATGGGTCGCTGGACCCCAGCCACGCCATGCTGAACCATCCCAACACCGTGCCCGGCCTGTCCGACGGCGGGGCGCATGTGGGGATGATCTGCGACGGCTCGTTTCCGACCTCGAACCTGACCCTCTGGACCCGGGACCGGACGCGAGGCCCCAGGCTGGCCCTGGAGGCGATGATCAAGATGCAGACCCACGACACGGCCAGGGCCGTCGGCCTGCATGACCGCGGCCTGATCGCCGAGGGCTATCGCGCCGACCTCAATGTCATCGACTACGAGAACCTGAACCTGAAGGCGCCGGCCGTGGCCTACGACCTGCCGGCGGGGGGGCGACGCCTGGTGCAGCGAGCCGACGGCTATGTCGCCACCATCGTCGCCGGCCAGGTCACCTATCGCGACGGCGAGCCACCGGCGCCCTGCCCGGCCGCCTGCTGCGGGGAGCGAAGGCCGCGCCGGTCGCCCTGGCCGCGGAGTAGGCTTTTCCGCTCCCCATCTTGGACGGGCATGGCTATGTACCGCCCATGCCTGCTTCGCTGAACGAAGCGCGGGAAATCCTGCGCCGCACCTTCGGACACGCCGAGTTCCGGGGTCGCCAGGCCGAGGTCATCGCCGAGATCCTGGCCGGGCGCAGCGCCATGGCGGTGCTGCCGACGGGCGGCGGCAAGAGCGTCTGCTATCAGATCCCCGCCATGATGCGGCCGGGCCTGGGCCTTGTGGTCTCGCCGCTGATCGCCCTGATGGCCGACCAGGTGGCGGGGCTTCAGCAGTCGGGCGTATCCGCCGCGCGGCTGGACTCCACCGGCGAGGCCTGGGAGCGGGCGCAGACCTGGGAGAAGATCGAGGCCGGGACGCTGGACCTGCTCTACATCTCCCCCGAGGGCCTGATGCAGCCCTCCATGCTGGAGCGGTTGTCGCGCACGCCGCTCGCCCTCATCGCCATCGACGAGGCCCACTGCGTCAGCCAGTGGGGCCACGACTTCCGGCCCGAGTACCGGATGCTGGGCAGGGTCGCCGACATCTTCCCGAACGTGCCGCGCCTGGCGGTCACCGCCACCGCCGACGCCCGGACCCGCGACGACATCCGCGCCGAGCTGAAGCTGGAGGACTCCGCCGAGTTCGTCGCCTCCTTCGCACGACCCGAGCTGGCCCTGTTCGCCGAGCGCAAGCGGGGCAATGCGCACCGCCGCGTCGCCGACCTGGTGGCGGCGCGTCCGGACCGGTCCGGCGTCATCTACGCCGGGTCCCGCGACGGCACCGAGAAGCTGGCCGAGCTGCTGCGCGCCGAGGGCGTGCCCGCCTACGCCTATCACGCCGGCCTCGAAAAGGGCCTGCGCGCCCAGCGGCTGGAGACCTTCCTGGAGGCTGACGCCGCGGTCATGGTCGCCACCATCGCCTTTGGCATGGGGGTCGACAAACCCGACGTCCGCTACGTGATCCATGCCGATCCGCCCGCCTCCATCGAGGCCTATTGGCAGGAGATCGGCCGCGCCGGACGCGACGGCGATCCGGCCGAGGGCATTACCCTCTATGGCGCCTCGGACATGGCCTGGGCCTATCGCCGGATCGACGGGCGCGAGGTGGACGACGGGGTCAAGCAGGTCCAGAGCCGCAAGGTGCGCCAGCTCTACACCATGCTGGACGGCACAACCTGTCGCGCCGCCGGGGTGCGCCGCTACTTCGGCGAGGAGGGGGTGGACGCCTGCGGTGTCTGCGACCTGTGCCTGGGGACCGTGGAGACCATCGACGCCACCGAGGCCGCGCAGAAGGCCCTGTCGGCGGCCCACCGCATGGGCGGCCGCTTCGGGCGCGGTCGTTTGGTGGAGCATCTGCTGGGCAAGACCAAGGAGCCCACCAGCATCGAGGCGGCGCTCACCACCATCGGCATAGGCAAGGAGTTCAGCCCCACCGGCTGGCGCGACCTGATCGACCAGCTGTTGTTCGACGGCCTGCTGCGCGAGGATCCCAACGACGGACGGCCTCTGGTGGGCCTGGGCGACATCGAGGGCGTCAAGGCGGTCTATCGCGGCGAACGCCGGGTGGCCCTACGCCAGGGGCTGGAGGAACACGACCCCACCACCAAGTCGGGCAAGCCGCGCCGTAAGACCCGCGCGGCGACCACGGCCGCCACCGCGATCGGGCCGCACGATCAGCCGATCTTCGAGGCCCTGCGCGCCTGGCGCCGCGACGAGGCCCAGCGCCAGCACCTGCCGCCCTATGTGATCTTTCACGATCGGACCCTGGCCGAGATCGCGGTGAAGAAGCCCGCCAACCTGCCGACCCTGGCCGCCGTCAACGGCGTCGGCGAGGGCAAGCTTGAACGCTACGGCGAGGCGGTGCTGGACGTCCTGCGGGGCATGGACGCCTAGTGTCCCGGTTCCGAAGTTCGCTCAGCGCTTGAACCCAACAAGAGGGCGAACTTCAGATCCGGCACACTAGACGTCGACCTCGGCGTCCAGGGCGTTTTCCTGGATGAACTCGCGGCGGGGCTCGACCAAGTCGCCCATCAGGCGAGTGAACATGTCATCGGCGTCGTCGGCGTGGTTGACCTTGACCTGCAGCAGGGTGCGGGCGTCGGCGTCCAGGGTGGTCTCCCACAGCTGGTCGGGGTTCATCTCGCCCAGGCCCTTGTAGCGCTGGATGGCCAGACCGCGACGACCGGCCTCCATGACCGCGGCGAACAGGTCGAGGGGTCCGCGAATCTTCGAGGATCGATCCTTGCGGGTGAAGGTCCCCACGCCCTGGAAGGTCTCGGCCATGGCGGCCGAGCGTTC
>NZ_JANOCX010000187.1:0-9649 GCF_031412415.1 Phenylobacterium sp. | reverse complement strand
CGCGCAGCCCTCGCTCACGTCCTGGTGCTGACCCCCCGCTCGGCCGAGCTGCACGAGAAGCTGCCGCCCAAGCAGGCCCCCGACACCTCCAAGTCCATCCTCTCGCCCATGCCAGGCCTCGTCGTCTCCCTCGACGTGACGCTGGGCCAAGAGGTCAAGACCGGCCAGCAGGTGGCCATAGTCGAGGCCATGAAGATGCAGAACATCATCCGCGCCGAGCGCGACGGAACCGTCAAGACCATCGGGCCCAAGGCCGGCGACAGCGTCGCCGCGGACGAGGTGCTGGTGGAGTTCGCTTAAGGGGTCGGCGGCGTCGGTTGGACTTCAACGAGCTCGATCTTGAAGATCAGGATGCTGTCGGGCGGGATAATGTCCTTGCCCTTGGCTCCATAGGCGAAGTCCGGCGGGATGACGACGCGCCATTCGTCGCCGGGCCGCATCTGCTGCAGCACCGTGACCCAGCCCGGAATCAACCTCTGGAGCGGGAAGGTCGCTATGCCGTCGGGACTGCCCTTGGCCGAGGCGTCAAACACCACGCCATCCACGAAGCGCCCCTCGTAGCGCACGCGGATCGTGCTGGCGCGGGTGGGCTGGACGCCGTCCGCCGGCCCCGAGCGAAGGATTTCGTACTGGATGGCCGGCAGGCTCTTCACGCCCTTGGCTTTGGCGTTGCGCGCCAGGAACTCCGCGTTGGCCTTTCCCGGATCGGCGGCCGCGGGCAGGGCGCAGGCGAGGGCGGCGGCGAGCGCAAGGGCGAGAATCTTCATGGGCGCGATTCCATTGGCTGGTCGCCGCCAGTCTAGACCAGGGCCACACGCATCGTCATTCGATCCCCTTGGCCGTATGATCGGCGTCGTCGAGTCCATGCGAGTGAGTTCATGAACGGTCAGACCGACTGGGGCGTGCTGTTCTTCAACGCCCAGGGGCGGACGGCGCGCACGCCGTTCCTGATCGCCGCGGCGGTGCTGCTTGGCCTGGCGGCGCTCTACGAGTCGGTGATCGGCGCCACCGTGACCCTGCACTGGGTCACCGGGTGGTTCGTCTATCCGGCGCTGTTCTATTGCGGGGCCTGCGTGCTTTCCAAACGCCTTCACGACAGGGGCCGCTCGGGCTGGTGGGCGGCGGTGATCCTGTCCGGCGCCGTGGCCATCTGGCCGCAGCCGGTGGGATTCTTTGACTTTTTGTTCGGTCTCGTGCTGGTTTGGGCCGCTGTGGAACTCGGGGTGATGGCTGGGGAGGTGGGAACCAACCGCTATGGGCCAAATCCGTTGAGGGCCGCGTTGGCCTGATCTCGTCGTGGGGACGACATGTTCAGATTTTTGTTCAACCCGAACGGGCGTCTGCGCCGGGCCATCTATGGCCTGACGGGACTTGTCTATTTTGGCATCCTGAACCTGTTCCTGGGGGCGTATCTCTGGTCGACCTACGCCATGGGCGCGGGTTGGTGGCTCCGCAGCCTGGACGGCATGATCCACGAACCGCAGCAGACGATCGCCATGGCGCTGGGCGCCCTGCATTGGTCGATCCTGGGCGCCGCGGCGGTCCTGCTGTTCGCGGGCTCGACCGCGGCTTTCCTCGCCCTGTCGAGCCGCCGCCTGCATGACATGGGTCAGACCGGCATGTGGACGCTGCTGGTCTTCCTGCCCGGCGTCGGCGCTCCGATGTTGTTCGCCGCGCTCTCGGTGCTTCCCGGCCAGCCTGGCGTGAATCGCTACGGTCCGGACCCCCGCGCGCCGGCGGCTAAATTGAATCGTTCCGCCTAGATCGGCGCCTCGGCCGGCTCGACTGGACCGAACACCTCGACAAAGCCCGCCTTCAGCGCCGCGTCGGCCTCGTCCATGGTCACTGGAAGGCCCAGATCCACCAGGCTGGTCACCCCGTGCTGTGTCTGGCCGCAGGGCACGATGCCGTCGAAATGCGTCAGATCCGGCTCGACGTTCAGCGAGACCCCGTGGAACGAGACCCAGCGGCGCAGCTTCACGCCGATGGCGGCGATCTTGTCCTCCCGCGTCGGCAGGCCCGGCGTGCGGCGCTCGACCCAGACCCCGACCCGACCGTCGCGAATCTCGCCCTCGACGTTGAAGGCGCCCAGGGCCCCGATCACCCAGGCCTCTAGGCCAGCGACGAATGCGCGCACGTCGCGCTGGCGGCGAGCCAGGTCCAGCATCACATAGGCCACCCGCTGGCCAGGCCCATGATAGGTGTACTGACCGCCCCGGCCGCTCTGGAACACAGGGAACCGGTCGGGGGCCAGCAGGTCGGCGGCCTTGGATGAGACACCAGCGGTATAGAGCGGCGGGTGTTCCAGCAGCCAGACCAGCTCCGAGGCTTCGCCGGCCGCGATGGCCGCGGCCCGGGCCTCCATCGCCTCCACCGCTTCGAGATAGCCGACCGGCCCGCGCGACACCGCCCAGCCGGCGGCCAAGCCGTCCTCACGGGCGAAAATCGGGGTGGGGTTTAACACGTGGTCAAGCATGTCGGCTCAATGTGGGGGCAGGCGGGATCAACACAACGCCCGCCTCGGTATCTTAGCGTTTCAAGGGTTTTTCGTCTTGAGTCAGGTCAACGCCGTCAATGTCGAGATCTCGGTCCTGTTGGGCCGCTCGACCCTCCCCATGCAGCAGCTTCTGCGCATGGGCCGCGGCGCGGTGATCCCGCTGGACGCCGGGGTGAATGAGGAAGTCTGGATCCTCGCCAACAACCATCCGGTCGCCCGGGGCGAAATTCAGATCAATGACGATCGCATTTCCATCGCCGTGACCCGCGCCGCCGATGTGTATGACTTCATGGCCGGCGGCCAGTAGGGCTTTCCAAAGCGCTGAGGGTTTGCTACCTGCCGCGCCTCACCACGGGCGGTCGTGGCGGAATTGGTAGACGCGCAGCGTTGAGGTCGCTGTGGGGCAACCCGTGGAAGTTCGAGTCTTCTCGACCGCACCAGTGAATCAAGGTCTTCAACAGCCGTAGAGCAAGCCGTCAGTCCAAAGCTAAGGGAGGTCCGCATGAGCCGCGAAACGGCCGACCTGTCCAAAGCCCGTGACGAACTTGCTCCTGAGCTGGAAGAAGACCTGGAAGACCTCGCGCTCGGCGAGGACTACGCGCTAAATCCGGCCTTCGTCGCGATGGTGGTGGACGCCGCCGATCGTGGCGACGCCGAGCGCCTGCGCGAGCTGCTGGACGCCCTGCATCCCGCCGACGTGGCCGACCTGATGGGCTTCCTGTCGGCCGACTATCGCGATGAGATCGTCGCCCACCTGGCTCCCGAGGCCTTGGCGGAGATCCTCTCCGAGCTGGACACAGAGATCCGCGAGGAGGTCCTGGAGACCGTCGCGCCCGCGACGCTCGCCAAGGCGCTGGGCGAACTCGACTCCGACGACGCCGCCGACGTGGTCGACGACCTGGAAGAGGACAAGCGCGCCCAGGTCCTGGCCGCCATGCCCGAGACCGAGCGGACGGCCATCGAAAGCTCGCTGGCCTACGAGGATGAGACCGCCGGCCGCCTGATGCAGCGCGAGGTGGTGGCCGCCCCGCAGTTCTGGACCGTGGGCCAGACCATCGACCATTTCCGCAAGGAAGCCGACGATCTGCCCGAGCTGTTCTTCGACGTCTACGTGGTCGATCCCAGCTACCGGCCGGTGGGGGCCTGCGCCGTCAGTCACCTGCTGCGCGCGCGGCGCGACACGCCGCTGGCGCAGATCATGGAGGCGGTCACCGAGATCCCGGTCGGCATGGACCAGGAGGAGGTGGCCTACATTTTTGACAAGTACCACCTGATCTCGGCGCCCGTGGTCGAGCCCGGCGGGCGGCTGGTCGGCCAGATCACCGTCGATGATATCGTCGGCGTCATCCAGGACGAGAGCGAAGAGGACATCCTGGCCCTGGCCGGCGTGTCCGACGCCGGCCGCAACGCCGACATCGTCGACATCATCCGCGCGCGGCTGCCCTGGCTGATGGTCAACACCATCACCGCCGCGTTGGCGGCCAGCGTGATCCGCGCCTTCGAGGGCGAGATCGGCAAGCTGGTTACCTTGGCGGTCCTAATGCCGATCGTGGCCTCCCTGGGCGGCAACGCCGGGACCCAGGCCTTGGCCGTGGCGGTCCGCGCGCTCGCCAGCAAGGAGCTGTCGGACGTCAACGCCTACCGCACGGTCTATCGCGAGATGGTGGTGGGCCTGGCCAATGGCGGCGCGCTCGCCATCGTGACCGGCGGGGTGGTCTACGCCCTGTTCGGCAATGTCCTGCTCAGCGTCACCTTCGGCTTGGCGCTGATCATCAACCTGTTCATCGCCTCGCTGGCGGGCGTCCTGGCGCCGCTCGCCCTCGAGAAGATGGGACGCGATCCGGCGGTGTCGTCTTCGGTCTTCGTGACCTTCGCCACGGACTTCACAGGTTTCTTCGCCTTCCTGGGCCTCGCCGCGCTTATCCTCATCTGATCGGCCCCCATCTTGCGAGCCTGGGGGTGGCGCCCCGGCGCTTGTGTCAGGATGGGTCATGTCGGCCATGAAACCGCGTCATCGGATATCCCGCGCAGCGATCGATATGATCAAGCGCTTCGAGGGATATCGCCAGAATTCGGCTCGGCTGCCCGGCGGCGGCTGGACGATCGGCTATGGCCACACCCTGACCGCCCGTGAGGGCGCCTCGGTCTCGGAGAGTGACGCCGAAGCCCTGCTGCTCTACGACCTGATCGCCGTCGCCCACGCCGTCAACGAGCACGTCTTCGCGCCGCTGACGCAAAACCAGTTCGACGCGCTCGTCGGCTTCACCTTCAATATCGGCGTCGAGAACTTCCAGCGCTCCTCGGTCCTGCGCCGCCTGAATGAAGGCCAGTTGCTGCAGGCCGCCTGCGCAATGGAACTGTGGCGCAAGTCCGACTTCGACGGCGAACGCATCGTGGTCGACGCCCTGGTGCGGCGCCGCTCGGTCGAGAAGACCCTGTTCCTCACCCCGCCCGGCGGCTTCGTGCCGGCCCCGACTCCGATCCTGCCGCCTAATGTGGACATGGACTCCATGGGCGCGGTGCCGCGCCAGGTCCCGACCGCCCTGATCGTGCCGCTGAGCGGCGAGCACACGGTCATCGAGCGCGACGAGACGCCCCCCGCGCCTCCAGCCGAGCCGGACGAGGACGATGCGCCGACGCCGACCCAATCGGCGGCAGAGGCGGTGACCTCGCGCCTCTCCACCATTTTCGCCGAGCCGCCGCCGGTCGAGACGCAGGACGACCGGTTCGCGCTCACGCCTCCGGAGGAAGACTTCAGCCGCGAAGCCCTCAACCGCGTTCCGCCGCCCACCCCGGAACCGGTCGCGGAGCTGGAGCCGCCCAGCCTCTTCGATCCGCCGCTGACCGTCGCCAACGACCTGGACGCCGTCGAAACGCCCCAGGCCGAGCCCGAGGTTCTGACCGAGCCCGAGGTTGAGGTCGCCCGTGAAGCGCCATCAGAGCTGACGCTCGAGACACCGGCCCAGGTGGTCGATGAGAGCGACGCAACCGAGCCCAAGGATTCGCCGCGCGTCGAGATCGATCCCATCGAGGCCGACCACGCGATCATCTTCCCCAGGCGTGAAGTCGCTCCGGCCGCACCAATCCCGCAGCTGCCGCCGTTGGCTCCCGCCGCCATCCTGGCGATCGTCGGCATGGGGATCTTCAGCGGCGGCGTGCTGAGCGGAGTCAACAATCTGAACGGCCTGGCCTGGATCGGCGGGGTCATCGGCATCGGCCTGTTCGCCGTGGCGGTTTACCTGCTTCTGGACCGTCTGGGCCAGGTCGCGCCCGAGGACGAACTTGAAGACGACGCCCACGGCGCGGACGACACCCGCGACCAATAGCTGCGGCCCGGTTCCAACCCGGCGCCGCCGCGTGCTAGGGCAGGGGCATGGCGCGAATCCTCCACCTTTTCGCCGGCTTGGCCCTGCTGACGCTCGGCGGCTGCACCACAGTGAACGGGCCGGCCTGTCCGGTCGGCCAGGAGCCGATGCGCACCGCTCAGCTCTTCTTCGGCCAGAACGTCGGCGGCAAACCGGCCGTGTCGGACGCTGATTTTCGGGCCTTCGTGGATCGTGAACTGACGCCGCGCTTTCCCGGGGGCCTGACCGTCTTGGATGGCGGCGGCCAGTGGAAGGGCGACGAGAACAAGATGATCCGCGAGGCGGCGAAGGTGGTCGTCCTCGTCCTACCCGCCAAGGGGGACTCAGGCGCCAAGCTGAACGAAGCCCGCAAGGCCTATGTCCAGGCGTTCCACCAAAACTCGGTGATGCTGGTCACCCAACCAGCCTGCGTGGCATTCTAGTCCAGGCCGGAGGCCATGGCCCGCAAGGTCTCGGCCGTCGTCGCATCGGCCGGGAAAAAGGTTTCCAGCGTCAGCTCCGACAGGGTGACGTCGACAGGGGTGCCGAAAACCGTGGTGGCGCTGAAGAACGACAGCACGCCGGCCGGGGTGTGGAGCTGGAACGGGATCGCCACCCCGCCGTACTCGTCGGACGGCCTGCGCGGCGGTTGGCCGCCCGGGATCGGGTAGGCCTTCAACTCGGTCAGCAGATCGGTGAGGCGTGGGTCGGCCGTGAGGTCAACCTCCCGACGCAGACGGTCCAGCAGGTGGGCGCGCCATTCGTGCAGATTGGCCACCCGCGACGACAGTCCCTTCGGATGCAGGGTCAGGCGCAGGACGTTCATCGGCGCCTTCAGCAGATCGGGATCGGCCCCATCGAGCAGCAACGGAATCATCCGGTTGGCGCTGATCAGGTTCCAGCCGCGGTCGACGGCGAGCGCCGGGAACGGCTCGTGGACCTTCAGGATGATGTCCACCGCCCGCCGCGCGGCGGCCAGGGCCGGATCGTCCAGGGCGCGCTGCGGGAAGACCGGCGCGAAGCCGGCGGCGACCAGGATCACGTTGCGCTCCCGCAACGGGATCTCAAGCTGGTCGGCCAGGCGCAGCACCATGTCGCGGCTGGGTTGGGCCCGGCCAGTCTCCAGAAAACTGAGGTGCCGGGTGGAAATCTCGGCGTCCAGCGCCAGGTCGAGTTGACTCAGGCGCCGTCGCTGGCGCCATTCACGGAGGTGGCCGCCCACGGCGGCTGCGGATGTGGTGCTCATGAGGCGACCATAGGCACCCCTATGGCGTCGTTCCATGACCTGAGAGGTAATGAACCTCGCTCTCGTCGGTCCAGGCGGAATCGGCGCAGATGGGCGAGCGGTGGTTAGGGATGAAACGGCGGATGGCGGAAATCGCCGACGAAACTGTCACGGCCTACCTGGACGGCGTGCTGGACGAAGCGGCCACGGCGGCGGTCGAGGCGGCGATGGCGTCCGACCCGGCGCTGGCGGCCAAGGTCGCCCGCGAGCGCCAGCTGCGCCGCGTTCGCTCAAAGGCCCCAGCCGCGCCGGGCGGCGAGATCATCCGGCACGATTTCCGAAAGCCGCGGACGCCGCCTCCGCCGCCCGCCAAGCCCAAGCCCGCGACGACCGCGAAGGCGCCAGGCGGCTTGCCGGCCTGGGTTCCCGCGGCCGCCGCAGTGGTGATCGGGCTGCTGGTCGTCCAGGCGTTCGGCATGGTGAAGAGCCGGCCGTTCCAGGCCGCGCCGCAACCCGGCGCGCCAGCTAGCGGCGCCTTGGTCGTGGCGCTGGATCGCAAGCTGTCGGGAGAGGCGGGCCTGGTGCAGATCGGCTCGACCTTCGGCGACAATCAGGGGGTCCTCTGCCGCACATTCCGGATCGAGAGCACGGCGGGGGTCGCCTGCTATGAGGGCGCGGGCTGGAAGGTCCGTATGACGGCCCCTGCCACCACATCCATTCCCCAGCCGGTGACGGCGGCGGCGGCGGGCATGATGGCCGGACCACCCCTGAGTTCGTTTGAAGAGGTCGCCCGCCGCAAGACCGGCTGGGCCACGCCGCCGTTCAAGCCCTGATCGCCCAAGAGGTTGATCCCAGACATGCGAAGGGCCGGCCCATTGTCGGGGCCGGCCCTTCCATTGTCGGACCGCGTCGCGGTCCCGAAACTTAGACGTCGCTTACTTGGAGACCTCGTAAGCGGAAGCCCAGGTCGCGGTTTCCACTTGCGGATGAAGACAATGAGACACTGGTCACCTCCTTTCAGCTGATTGAACAGGACCCCCAATATGGGGCGGGTTTTCCAGAGTCGCAAACCCTGCTTGCGTCATTTTCGATTGTTCGGATCGCTTGCCCGCTGACGAAGCTCGGTGACGGGCAGTTTGAGCTTATCCAAGGCCTCGATGGTCGCCTTGTAGCCAGCCGCCACCGCGGGCTCATAGGCCGACCAGTCGCGGATTTCGACGCCGGTCACGTCGGGGGTGATCAGCACGTCGGTCGCTTCCCGGGCCGCGGCCAGATCTCGGCCGGTCGAGACCGTGGCCGCGCGCATCAGCAGCGAGACGATGGGCGGGCCCTTGCGCCACTCGCCCGACCAGATCCAGCGCCACACCGAGGCCGGCCGCGCCACATCGTCGGCCATGATCGAGCGGCCCCGGCTGACGTCCACGCCGACGATGGGCCCGAGCTGGGACATGCGCATGACGTCGGCCGGGAAATTCTTCATCACCGCCCCGTCGACCAGCACGTGATCGTCATCCGTCGTGGCCGGGGGCATGACGCCGGGCAAGGCGATGGAAGCCCGCAGGGCGTCGCGGAGCAGGCCGCTCTTGTGCAGATGATAGGTCCCAGTCGTCAGGTCGGACGAGACGCAGAAGAAGGGCAGCCACAGGTCGGCGATGTGCGTGTCGCCAAAGTGCTGGGCCAGGCGCTCCTTGACCTTCCCGCCGTGGGTCATGGCCAGCAGGGGCAGGGCGATGTCGTCCAGCGGGCTGGTGTTGACGAAGGCGTCGCGGATGCGCAGGTCCATCTCGTCGCTGTCCCAGGCCAGGGCCAGCCCGGCGCCGATGATCGCACCCATCGAGGATCCGCCGACGAAGTCTATGGGCACCCCACGCTCTCGCAGCGCCCGGATCGCGCCCACATGGGCGTAGGCCCGCGCGCCGCCGCCCGACAGCACCAGGCCCACGGACTGGCCGGTCAGGACCCGGGCGATTCGCTTGATGTCCTCGGCGTTGTCGCGGCGCAGATGGAACAGCCGGGCCGGCTGGGTGGCGGCCAGCCAGGCCTCAGAGCCCTTGGGCCTCTCGGTGGCTTTCTTCTGGATCAGGATTAGATCGACCAGCTTCTGGGCCTGCAGCGGCTCGGTGCTGACCCCGGCTTTCGGCGGTGCCGTGTCGCCACGCGCCACGCGAAACAGCCGGTCGACCTGTCGGCCCACCACCTGGCGCCAGCCCTGGTCGTCGGCCTCGGCGACGTAGAGCACCACGTCGTAGTCCAGCTCCACCTCGGAGAACCACTCAGTGGGCGCGTGCTGGGCCTCGGCGCCGACCACGGTGACCGAGTAGCCGAGCTTGCCGATCTCGCGGCCGATCTTGTCCACCAGAGCGCGCAAGGGAGTCGGTTCGCCCGTGCAGACGAAGCCGAACACCGAGGGCACGCCCACCGAAGCCTTGGTCGCCGCCTGGCGTGAGCGCAGGATCATCAGCTTGGCCAGCTCGATCATCACCGAGCCGTCGGTGTCGCAGGCCTCAAAGAACGCCTCTCGGGGCAGGGCGAAGATTTCGGAGTCGCGCAAGGCGACCACCTCGGCCGAGTGCGGCGCGCCGG
>NZ_JANOCX010000186.1:0-10744 GCF_031412415.1 Phenylobacterium sp. | reverse complement strand
CTTGATCAGGTTGATCTCGAGCAGCAGGGCGTCGGTCTCGGTGCGGGTTGTGACGAACTCCATCGACCGGGTGAGGTCGACCATCAGGGCGATGCGCTGGGTATGGAACCGCCCCTGGGCGTATTGCAGCACCCGCTTCTTCAGCGAGCGCGCCTTGCCCACATAGAGGACCTCGCCGTCCTCGCCGATCATCCGGTAGACGCCAGGCGCGTCGGGCAGGCGCCGGACCTCGTCCTTGATCAGGGCCGCGCCCTGGAGGCGCTGCTGTGCGTCGGCGTCGAGCGTCATGGCGAAGATATAGGCGAGTCCGTCCGCTGGCGCAGGAGGCGATCTACAGCTTCACCCCGCCCGCAGAAATCTTCTCGAAGCCGGGCTTGGTCATCTTGATGTAGCCCTTGACCGGATCGCGCCAGTAGACGGCGCCCTTGATCTTGGAGGGATCGTAACCGTCGGCGACCAGGTCGATTTTTCGGAGCTTGAAGGTCCCCGTGGTTTCCAGCGCGGGCAGGATGCGGACGAAGACAGGCTGGGCGTAGGGCGGCAGCTCGCGCGCGACCTGGTCTGCGAACACCTTGATGTCGAAGCCGGGCTCGATCACCAGGCCCGCCATGCCGGCGCGTCCGTCGGCGCCTGGAACCTCCACGCCATAGACATTGGCCTCGGCGACGCCGGGCACGGCGGCCAGTCGTTCCGACACTTCATTGGTGGAGACGTTCTCGCCCTTCCAGCGGAAGGTGTCGCCGATCCGGTCGATGAAATAGAAGTAGCCGTCGGCGTCCATCCGCATCAGGTCGCCCGTCCGGAACCAGGCGTCGCCGCGCGCGAAGACGTCGTGCAGGATCTTCTTCTCCGACGCCGCCTTGTCGACATAGCCCGTATAGGCCGTCCGCGCGTCGCCGCCGATGGCGCCCAGGCACTCGCCGACCTGGCCTGGCCCGCACTCGATGCACAGGCCGTTCAACCCGCGCACCGGCGCCTCGGTCTCGACGTCGAACTGGACCAGCCGGACGCTGAACTTCGCCCGCAGCCACTTGGGCGCGCGGCCGATGGCGCCCACCTTGCCGTCGAAATTGAACAGCGAGACGTTGCCCTCGGTGGAGCCGTAGAACTCCAACACCTCCGGGATCCGGAAGCGCGTGTTCATCTCGGCCCAGACGTCGCCGCGCAGGCCGTTGCCGAACGCCATGCGCAGCTTGTGCCGGTGCTCGTCCTCCACGGGCGGGTGGTTGACCAGATAGCGGCAGAGCTCGCCGATATAGACGAACATGGTGCAGTCCTCGGCCACCACGTCGGACCAGAAGTGGCTGGCGGAGAACTTCTTCTTCAGCACCGCCGAGCCACCGCTCAGCAACGCCGCGCCCAGGCCGCAGAGCCCGCCTGTCGCGTGATACAGCGGCAGGGCGACGTAGATGCGGTCCTTCTCGGTCGCTCCGGTGGCCCCAGCGAAGGCGCGCATATAGAGCTGAGCGCGGACGTGGGTGATGCGGGCCGCCTTGGGCAAGCCCGTGGTGCCGCTGGTATAGATGAGGAGCGCCGTGTCCTTCGCGGTCATGCCCTCGCGGACCGAGCGGTCGGGCGGAAGCTGGCTACAGCTCTTCAACGCCTGGAGCAGGTCGCGCTGGTCGCCATGAGCCAGGCCGATGACCCATTGCTGCATCGGGCGTTCCAGCAGGCCCTTGGCCCGCTCGAACACCGGCGAGGTCTCGCTGTCGACGATGACGTGGGCCGCGCCGGAGATGTTCAGGCAGTGCGCCAGCGGCAGGCCCGCGAGCTGGTTGTTGATCATGGCGGTGACCACCCCGATCTTCGACAGCCCATACCAGATGGGGAAATAGTCCAGCCGGTTGGGCAGGAACAGGGCGACCACCTGGCCACGCCGGATGTTCATGCCCTTCGCCCAGTGGGCGTAGCGGTTGGCGACGGCGTCCATCTCGCCATAGGTGAGGGTCTTGCCCTCGAAGGTCAGGGCCGGCCTGTCGCGCCACGTCTCCACCGCCGCCTGGATGTCGTCGCAGATGAGGTTCGGTGAAGCGGGCGCGATGGTTTTGACGCGCTTCAAGGTGCGATTGAGCCCGCGCATAAAGCGCCAGTCACGTTCGAGCCGGGCCTTCAGTCGCATGCATTCCCTCCGACCGCCCACCTTGGCGGCGCGTGCGCGCACCGGTCAAGCTGAGCCGTGGGTGCGAACGGTCGCACCCATGTCGGCCGAGGGAGATCGTGGCCGAAAGGACTCACTCGCCTCCGGCGGCAAGAACGACCCCGCTCGGATCACGGCAAGACTTCACGAAGCGCCTCGGTCGAGACAGACTGGGGTTTAGGCCTGACCCGATGCGGTCAAGGACAGCGACGATGACGACAGGGGTGGCGTCGATGCGGGTCCGATCCGAGTTGAAGCTGATTGGGCCGCTGACGATCCTGGCGATGGTGGCGATCGTTCTCCTGGCCGTCAGCCTCATCCTCGCCGCACGGCAGGTGGACGCGCGGGTCCGCGAGCACGAGCAGCAGCTCGTGGACAGCGCCATCAACGGCCAGATCCGCGGCTTCGAGAACGCCTTGGCCGCCCAGACGGTCTGGGACGCCGCCGTGGTCAACCTGGACAATCGCCCCGACCCGACCTGGGCGCGCGAGAACCTTCCCGTCTATCTGAAGCCGACCATCGGCACCTGGGACTATCTGGTGGTCGACGCGGCCGACCGGCCGGTGTGGGCCAGTCGCGACGCCGAGCCGGCGCCGCGGGCCGAATGGGCGCAGCGTCGGCGCGAGGCCGAACACCTGATCGCCGAAATCCGCGACCTGGAGCGAAAACGAGGCCCCGCGCCCAAGGCCAAGGCCGACGCGCCGCCGGTCATCATCACTCGCATCGAGCCTCGCGACGGGCGGGCCTATATGTGGATGGCCAGCCTGGTGGAACCCGATGCAGGCGCGGCCGCGCCCCGTGGCCCCAGGGCGAGCATCGTGGTGGCCGGCGGCTTCATCACCGACGCCAATATCGCCACGATTCAAGCCAGCTACGGCCTGAGCGGCACGGCGATCGTCACCGACGCCAGCAAGATCGCCCCCTCCCAGGCGCGTACCGCCTTCCACCCCACGCGGGGCGACCCGCCCGTCATGCTGGTCTGGACGCCGCAGCGGCCCAGCTACGACCTGTTCCGGCGCTCGTTCTGGATCATCGCCGCCGCGGCGATCGCCTTCATCGCGCTAGGGGCGCTGATGATCCAGCGAACCCACCAGGCCGCCAAGGACCTGATGGAGGTTCATCGGGCCCAGGGCGAGTTCCTGGCCAACATGAGTCACGAAATTCGAACCCCGCTGAACGGCGTCAACGCACTCTCCAACGCCTTGGCCAAGTCCCACCTGTCGCCCCAGCAGCGGGAGATGGCCAACACCATCCAAAGCTCCGGCGTCATGCTTGAGCGGCTGCTGACCGACATCCTGGACTTGGCCCGCATCGACCCGGACGGCATGGCGCTGGAGGTCGAACCCTTCGATCTGGCGGCGGCCGTCCAGTCGGTGACTTCGTTGATGACGGCCCGCGCGCAGAGCCGGGGGCTGGAGCTTCGCCTGGTCCTGGCCCCCGCCGCACACGCCGAGGTGCTGGGCGACGCCACGCGCCTGAAGCAGATCCTGACCAATCTGATCTCGAACGCCATCAAGTTCACCGACCAGGGCCATGTCGACCTCGTGGTGCGCCCGCAGGACGGCATGTGGCGCTTCGATGTGCGCGACACCGGCATCGGCTTCGACCCCGCCGCCAAGGCCCGGATGTTCCAGCGGTTTCAGCAGGCCGATGGCGGCATCACCCGCCGATTCGGCGGAACGGGTCTGGGCCTGGCCATTTCCCGCGGTCTGGCGGCTAAGATGGGCGGAAGCCTGGACGGCGACAGCGAGCCCGGAAGCGGCGCGGTGTTCACCCTGGTGGTCCCCCTGCCCACCGCGCCCACGCCCCCCGCGGTCCAGGACGCCGCCGTGCCCGCCGCGGCCCCTGAAGGCCCCCCGCTTCGCGTACTGGTCAGCGAGGACCACCCGGTCAACCGCATGGTGGTGGAGATGCTGTTGGATTCCATCGGCGCGGAGGTGGTGTCGACGCATGACGGCCAGGCCGCGTGCGAGGCCTTCGAGGCCCAGCCGTTCGACGTGATCCTCATGGACATGCAGATGCCGGTCATGGACGGTCTGACCGCCATCCGCAGGATCCGCGAGCGCGAGCGCGCCCGCCAGATGCGGCGCACCCCGATCATCATGGTGACGGCCAACGCCCTGCCCGAACATCGCGCGGCGGGGATGGCGGCCGGCGCCGACCTGTTCGTGACCAAGCCCGTGGACGGCGACAGCCTGCTGGGCGCCATGGCCCAGCTCCACCGGGACGCCGTGGCCTGACCCTTAGGAGAACCGCTCCCAGGCCGATTGGCGCGACATCCCCAAGGCCTCGCCGATTTGGGCCCAGCTCACCTCGCGCGATCGGAGCAGATCGACGACCCAGTTCAGTTGCGCGCCCTTGCCGCGCGCCGTGGCCTCGATGGCGGGGAGTTGGCCGAGAAGCCGCTCGGTCGGCAGGTTTTCAGGCTTTATCACCTGCGACAGGTCCGGCGTCCGACCCTCGATATAGACTTGGCAAAGCCCGATGCAGGCGTCGCAGATGAACACATCGCCGCCGCCGGCCACCAGCTTGGCGACCTCCGCCGAGGACTTCAGACAGAACGAGCAATAGTAGGTCACGCGCCACCTCGTTGTCAGGACGACCCTGACTGTCAGGTATCTCCTTACACTCCCGCCGTCAAGGATATCCTGACGCCAAGAGCCGCAGGGTCCGCCAACTGTGGCGCCAATGCGGCGATACTCGTGAGGACTGTGGCGGAAATTTGGAAGTCATCGGTCAGTTCGCCAGAATGTAACTGCGCCGCTTAGAAAATATTTTCGCTCGCAAACCAGTACTATTTCAGGAACCGCGGCCGATTTGGCACGCCCAGATCAAGCTCGACGTTGGAAATCACGGAACGTGTGAACGCTGACCCCGTTCTTGTCTCGACCAACAATCTGGGAGGTCTGATATGTCTACCGAATATAGCCCGTTCGCCCGCCCCAAGTTCACCGCCGAGACGTTCGGCCGCGACGATCCCGCGACCACCTTCGACTCCGCGCCCCGCGTGGCCCCTGAGACTCGTACCTTCGCGTCGCAGGTTGAGACGCCCCGCGCCGCCTTCGTCGAGCCCGTGGTCGTTCATCAGGAGAACGGCGGCGAGGAAGCCTCGATGTTCGCCGCCGCGCCGCTGTACGGCCAGCGCGCCAAGTCGCCGGCCAAGGGCAAATCCGTCGCGCCTATCGCGCTGATCGCCATCCCGGCGGTCGCTCTTCTGGCCGGTGTGGCCTACTTCACCATGCAGCCGCGTGACAGCCTTATCGCCGAACAGCCGGCGACCATCGCCACCGCGCCGACCACGCCGACGCCCCTGGCGCCCGCGCCGGCCGAGATGGCTGTCGCCACCCCTGCTCCGGCTCCGGTCGAGGCCGCCGCCCCCGTGACGGCCGCTCCGATCGCCAAGGTCGCGGCGCCGCGCGCCGCCCGCGCCGCCCCTGCCCGTGTGGCCAGCGTGCGCCCGGCGCCGGCCGCCACCCCTGGCGCGGAGGACGTGAGTTCGTGGTCGCGTGACGCCAACGCCACCCTGCCGTCGGCGCCGGTGCCCTACTCGGCGACCGCGCAGACGCCCAGCGCCTCGCCGGCCCCGATCATCGTTCCGCCCGTGGCCGCCGAGCCGGTGACCCCGACGCCCCAAACCGTGGCGCCGGAAGTCCCCGCGATTCCGGTTCCCTAGGGTCCTAGACGATAAGATGAACGCGGCGGCCCCCGGCGACGAGGGCCGCCGTCGTCATGTCTGGGCACCGTGCTTGCGATGCAAGCTCGACCACACGCTCCCTTAACCCCCCTACGACATCTTGGGCCCAATCAGATCCGGGGTAGGGGCCCGACAGATGCGGCGCGAGTCCGAGTTCGGTTTGTTGGCGCCCATGGTGGCGCTGGCCGGGGGCGCCATGGTGGTGTTCGTCGCAAGCCTGCTGATCTGGACGGCTCAGATCGACCGCGGCGTGCGCGCCCACGAAGAGGACCTGGTCCATCGGGGCGTCACCGCCAGCATCGCCGAGATCGAGCGGTCGCTGATACCGGAGACCAACTGGGACGAGGCCGTCCTCAACCTGGACAATCGCTTTGACTCGGCCTGGGCGGCCAGCAACATCAACGACCACTATGCCCAGAACATCGACTTCGAGCGGCTGTTCGTGCTCGACGCCTACGACCGGCCGATCTATGCGCGCCACCACGAGGCCCCCGCCTCAACTGCCAGCTATGGCGCTGTGGCCGGGACGTCAAAGCTGGTCGCCGACGTCCGTCGGGCCGAGGCGCGCCGAGGCCCCATCGCCCCGCATGGCGCCGGCGCGCCCATGCGCCTGGTCTCCCGCGCCATCCAGTCCAGCGACTTCGTTGTCCATGACGGACTGATCTACCTCGTCACCGCCACCCTCGTGCAGCCGGACTTCGCCAGGGTCACGCCCATGGGACCACGGGCGCCGGTGGTGGTGACCGTGATGCGCCTGGACCAGCGCTCCCTGGCTCGTCTGCGCGACCGCTTCCAGCTGGAGGATCTGCGCACCAGCATCGGTCATGAGGGCGGTCAGCGCGGCCGCGCCGAGGTGGTTCTGAACACGCTTGGCGACGGCCAGCCCCTGGTGATCAGCTGGACGCCTGAGCGGCCGGGCGCCGACCTGTTGGGCCGCGCCCTCCTGCCGGTCGCCCTGGTCATCCTGGCCTTCGCGGCCATGGGGACGATCATGGTGGTCCGCGCCCGCCGCGCCGCCGCCCAGCTGCTGGCCAGTCACCGATCGCAGAGCGAATTCCTGGCCAATATGAGCCATGAGATCCGCACGCCGCTGAATGGCGTCTCCGCCATCGCCGAGGCTCTGGAGCGCACCCCGCTCAACCCCAACCAGGCCGAGATGGTCGGCATCATCCGTGGCTCCGGCGCGACGCTGGAACGCCTGCTGTCGGACGTGCTGGACCTGTCGCGGATCGAGACCGGCGCGGTCAGCATGGAGAACGCCCCGTTCCACCTGGCCAACGCGGTCCGTGACGTCATCGCCCTGGCGGGCGCGCCGGCGCGCGACAAGGCTCTGGACCTGATCGTCGACATCGATCCCGCCGCTGAGACCGCCGTGGCCGGCGACCAGCTTCGGGTGAAGCAGGTGCTGACCAACCTGGTCTCCAACGCCGTCAAGTTCACCACCGACGGCTATGTCGCCGTCGCCGTCCGCGCCGAGGGCGACGGCCGGTGGCGCATCGAGGTGCAGGACACCGGCATCGGCTTCGATCCGGCCGACAAGGCGCGCCTGTTCAACCGCTTCCAGCAGGCTGACGGCTCGGTCACCCGCAAGTACGGCGGCTCGGGCCTGGGCCTGGCGATCTGCAAGCAACTCGTCGGCCTGATGGGCGGCGAGCTGGACGCCAACAGCGCGCCCGGCGAGGGCGCCACCTTCACCGTGCGGCTGGACCTGCCTCCGGCGGACGCCAAGCCCGTGGCCGACGTGGCGCCGTCGGCGACCGACGCCAATCCCGACCGTCCTCTGCGCATCCTGCTGGCCGACGACCATCCGACCAACCGCAAGGTCGTGCAGGTGCTGTTCTCCGAGTTCGATGTCGACCTGGTCTGCACCGAGAACGGCCGCGAGGCCTGCGACGCCTTCGCCGCCCAACGTTTCGACCTGGTGCTCATGGACATGCAGATGCCGGTCATGGACGGGCTGAGCGCGGTTCGCGAGATCCGGTCGCGGGAGAAGGCGCGGGGCTGGATCGCCACGCCCATCGTCATGCTGACCGCCAACACCCTGCCCGAGCACCAGGCCGCCAGCCTCGCCGCCGGCGCCGACCTGCACATGCCCAAGCCGATCGAGGCCGCCAAGTTGTTCGCCGTGCTGCAAAATGTGGCCGAGAGCCAGGCCGTCAGCCGGGCGGCTTAACAAACCGTCAAACCGCGTGGCGACCCCATGCCACATTCCCAGGCGGCGTGTTCGCTGGCTAAATCTTCGGAGCATCTGCCAATGCCGAGGGACCACATGCTGAAGCTGCTGTTTTCGAGCTGGGGCGCCGAGTGGGGCACCGCGGCCCTGGTCTTCGCCGTCAGCGCCGCGGTGGGTCGCTCAGCCGCGGAGGGCATGAACACCCTTCAGTGGTGCGGCGCGATCACCGCCGTCTTGGCCTCGATCACCGCCGCTGTCGCGGTGCGCGTCTGGAAGCCGGAAGAGCGCAAAGTCCGCATCGAGGACTGACTATTCGGCGTGGACATCCACGCCCATGGCGCTGAGCAGACGATACTGCTGGTCCACGTCCACCTTCATCCCTTCCCGACTGGCCAGCTCCAGCAGGTTAAGACCGCTGACCTCCCCGCCACGCAGGTCGGCGCGGGCGAGCTTGGCGCCGGCGCTGAGCGCCTGGAAGAAATCGCAGCGCCGCAGGTCGGCGCCCTCCAGGTCGGCGTCGAGCAACAGGGCCTCGCGGAAGCTTGAACCGTTGAGATCGCACTCGGGCAGCCGGACCTCGGTCAGATCGGCCAATTCAAGATTGCAGCCGCTGAACGTCGCGGCCCACTTGACCACGCTGCGGCCGAAGGCGCGGGCGAAGTCGGCCTTCAGGAACACCGCGCCCCGCAGGTTGCAGGTCGACATCTCGACCCCGTAGAGGCTCGAGCGCTCGATCTTGGCGAAGGAGAGATCGCAACGGGCGAACCGCGCCTCCTCCAGCCGCGAGAAGGCGAACTGGACGCCTACATGGCCCTGGTCGTCGGTGAAGAGGCAGTCCTCGAACACCGCCTCGCGCAGGTCGGCATGGGCGAAACGACAGCGGATCAGCCGGCAGCCCTTGAACCGCGCGCCTTGCAGGCAGACGCCCTGGAACTGCACCTCAGTGAAGGCGCAGTCCTCGAACACCGCGTCGGTGAGATCGGCGTCGCCCAGATCGGCGCCTGAAAGGTCCTCGCCCGTGAAGCGCGCGCCCGGTTCGAGTATCATCCCGGCATCCAACATCGACCGGCCCCGAAAAGCGAGGCCTGACCGATCCTGGCGGCCGCCTACGACGCTTTCGGTCGCCGCTATCCCGCCGCCGGCTTCGGTATCGTGGGCAGCATGGATTCATAGGGCGCGGTCGGAACGACGCCTGGCGGCAGGTTCTCCGGCTCCGGTTCGCCCTTGGGTCCCAGGGACCGGATGTACTGGTACAGGGCGCGCAGATCGGCCTCGTTCATCTTGCTGGTGTTCTGCACTGGCATGGGCGGAAGCATCTTCGTGTCGCGCATGCGCGCCACCCAACCGTCCTCGGTCATGCTTTGGGCGAGCAGTCGGAGGTTTCCGGCGTAGGCCGTGCCCCATGGCCCATGGTAGCCGACCGGGTTCCCAGTCATCCGGTCGGCCTCCGGCGTGGTCCCGCCACTCTGGTTATAGCCCGGCGTGTGGCAGTCGTTGCAGCCGCCGACCAGGGCAAGGTAACGCCCCGCCTCGACCTGGGTCGCCGCCACGACTTGCGGCGCGCTGGGTGCCGCGGGCTTGGGTGAGCAAGCTGCCGCCAAGACCGCGCAACCAAGCGCGACCGCCATCCGATTCGTCATTTGACCCCCCGGTCGAAAACTATCCGGGGGTCAGTTTAACTTGAATCTCGCCGCCGCCAGCCCGGAATTTCTCTGACATCTCCGCCATTCCGGCCTGCGCCACGTCGTTCTGCTTGGCGGCCGACTCGCGGATCTCCTGGCTGATCTTCATTGAGCAGAACTTCGGCCCGCACATGGAACAGAAGTGAGCGGTCTTGAACGCTTCCTTTGGCAGGCTCTCGTCGTGGTACTCCCGCGCGGTTTCCGGATCGAGGCCGAGGTTGAACTGATCCTCCCAGCGGAACTCGAACCGGGCGCGGCTGAGCGCGTCATCCCAGGCCCGAGCGGTCGGATGGCCCTTGGCGAGGTCGGCAGCATGGGCGGCGATCTTGTAGGTGATCACGCCTTCCTTCACGTCCTCGCGGTCAGGCAGGCCCAGGTGCTCCTTCGGCGTCACGTAGCAGAGCATTGCGGTGCCGAACCAACCGATCATGGCCGCGCCGATGGCGCTGGTGATGTGGTCGTAGCCCGGCGCGATGTCGGTGGTCAGCGGGCCCAAGGTGTAGAAGGGCGCCTCGCCGCAGACGGCCAGCTGCTTGTCCATGTTGGCCTTGATCTTGTGCATCGGCACATGGCCGGGACCCTCGATCATCACCTGGACGCCGTGCTTCCAGGCGATGGGGGTCAGCTCCCCCAGGGTCTCCAGCTCGGCGAACTGAGCCGCGTCGTTGGCGTCGGCGATGCAGCCCGGCCGCAGGCCGTCGCCCAGGCTGAACGACACGTCGTAGGCCCGCATGATCTCGCAGATGTCCTCGAAATGCTCGTAGAGGAAGTTCTCCTTGTGGTGGGCCAGGCACCACTTGGCCATGATCGACCCGCCGCGCGAGACGATGCCGGTCACGCGCTTCGCGGTCAGCGGCACATAGGCCAGCCGCACCCCGGCGTGGATGGTGAAGTAGTCCACCCCCTGCTCGGCCTGCTCGATCAGGGTGTCGCGGAACACCTCCCAGTTCAGATCCTCGGCGACGCCATTGACCTTCTCCAGGGCCTGGTAGATCGGCACCGTGCCGATCGGCACCGGGCTGTTGCGAATGATCCAGTCGCGGATGTTGTGGATGTTG
>NZ_JANOCX010000185.1:0-2763 GCF_031412415.1 Phenylobacterium sp. | reverse complement strand
TCGCCGCAGTGGCGTCCGCCGCGCCCGAAGCGGCCGCTTCGGCCTGAGCCTGGACAATGGCCGCCTCGAGACTGGCGGTCAGCGCGGCGGTCGCGTCCTCCTGAACCGCAGCCTGAGCCACGACGGGAACGACGGCAGTCGCCGACACTACGCCGATGGCGACCGCAGCGCGGCAGGCCGCAGCGAGAAAAGTCGTCTTCAACATGAGGAGCCCTCCAAAATGATGAACCAAGTCTTTACATTGCAAAGCAGCAAAATCAAACCCGACCTCGTTCATTGACCCATGGTCAACGCTTTTTGAGGTCGGGTGTGCTCAATGGGTGACTCTTTGTTGCGTAAGGCGAGTTTCAGCGCCGCAAGACGCCAGCGACCGTCACTTTGCCTGGTCGGCCGTGGCAGCTCGCCGCGTTAGAACAAAGGCGAGCCGCCCGGCGGGGTCGGTGATCTCGCGCTCGGCGGCCTCGACCACGCCCGGTCGATCACGGATCGCCACGCGCAGCTCTGCGGTCGCCTGACGGCGCAGGCCCGGCGTAAGCATCGCCCAGCGACCATAGGCGAACCGCAGTCTCCAGGCCGTGAGGTCCGGCCCATAGGGCGCGACGACATAGGTCCGGTCGAGGGCCACCAGGGCGTCCGACACGCGACCTTCCCGGTCGGCGATCCAGGCCAGTCGCCCCCACGCGGCTGCGTCGCCCGGCCTCTGGCGGAGCGTCCTCAGGGTTTCAGCGCGGACAATGTCGAGGCGCGGGGGTTGCACCCCTGCCGCCACTTCGGCGCGGGCCTCCGATACGGCCACAAGCCGGATCCGGTCGGCGAAGCCTTCATTGGGAAAACTCACGGACACGGCGAACGCCCCGGCCACGAGGAGCGCCACGGTCGCGAGCACAACCCCGCCTGCGAGCCGGAAACGATAGATCTGGCGAGCGGACATGGGCAAAACCTCCGGGCCAGGTGACTAGAGGGCGATCGCCACCCAGTCAAAGGGCTGGCCCGGCACCTGACGCTCACGCCATGCGTAATTTACGCGGTCCCAGCGGGACACCCAGGGGGTCAGGCTGTCCAGAACATATTCGCCCTGGTCTGACGCCAGGAGCAGCACAGCATGGGTTTCGCCCCAGCGGGTCTCGACGATGGCGATGGACAAGGCCTCGGCCGGCACGCCCTCGGCGATCAGCGCCTGACGTTTGGCCAGGACATAATCCTCGCAATCGCCCCTTGCCCGGCTCCCGTCAGGCACCGACCAATAATCCTCGACCCCGTATTGACGAACATCCGCCAGCTGCCGGACCGACCGGTTGATCCGTCGATTGACGGCGTTGACGACTGTCCAACCACGTCGGTCCAGAGGAAATACGTCTGGAGCAACAAGGAGTGAGGAGTCCCCTTCCACGGTCACGAGGACTTCGGCCCCGGCGTCCGCGACCTCTCCGGCCGCCTCGGTCCATCCCGCGGTCAGGGCCCCGCCCCCGGTCTCGATGGCCGGCGCGACCGCATCGCCCGCTGCCATTGCCTCCACTTCGCTCGATACCGTTTTGGGCGCCGATGCCGCGACTAGAGCGACCGCCGAAGGAACGACGTCGTCCGGCCGGCCCCGCTCAGGACGCGCGAGACTAAAGACCGGCGACGAAGTCGCTCTCCGCCGTGAAGCGGCAAAAATCTGGGACCAGTCATAAACGGCGTCGGCCGCTCCGGCCGCGGGTGCCGAGGCGCGCCGGGCGAAGGTGTCAGCCCAGAAGCGCTCCATCGCGGCGGCACGAAGCGTCACCATATCCGGCACGGCGGCACCTGGTATGGCGCACGCGGCCAGTGACCGTTCGCATAGATCCAGAAAGGCCACTGGCGGCGCGGCGTGCGCGCTCAGCCGCATGATCGGGGCGGTTGCACTCCGTTCGTCGGGTGCGGCCTGCGCCACGCCAGCCTGGCACGCCAGCACCAGAGCGGCCGCGATGGGCCCTATCCGCACGATGGTTTGACTGTTGAGCATAACGCCCCCTCTTCATGGGAGCATCTTGCCGATCAGCTGGTAATATCGCTTCTACAGACGCGGTTGCTGAAGACTTGAGCAACGCGGTTTCCATGCTGGTAAGGTTAACGTCAGGAAAAGCTGATCATTCCCGATCAACGGTGTCACCGTTCGGCGAACCCTCTGGATTGTGCAGTGCATTATAGGGTAGATGAGCCCACAACTCTTGGGGAGCGGTCCATGTTCATCGGCTTGCGGACTTTGCTGGCTTGCCTCGCCATCGCCTTTGCCATCGTCGGGTGCGCCCAGGCCCCGCTCTCGGTCGATCCCGCCGTCCCGCTCGCGGATGGTGCAGTGCGCACGGTGCCCGAGTATCGCCTCGGTCCGGCCGACAAGGTTCGGGTCAATGTGTTCGGCGAGGAGGCCCTGACGGGCGAGTTCACCGTCGGCGGTTCCGGCCGCATCTCCCTGCCGCTGATCGGTGAGATCCAGGCGCAGGGCCTGACGATTTCCCAGCTTCAGGAAAGCATCGCCCAGGCGCTGCGCCAGGGCTTCATCAATGAGCCGCGCGTCAATGCCGAGGTTCTCAACTACCGGCCGTTCTATATCCTTGGCGAGGTCGGCAAACCCGGTGAGTATCCTTACACAGCCAACCTGACCGTCCTGAACGCCGTCGCGACCGCCGAAGGCTTCACCTATCGGGCCGACACCCGTCGGGTGTACATCAAGCGAGCAGACGGGGCGTTCGAGCAGGCCTACCCTCTGACGACAGCGACCCAGGTCGCTCCGGGCGACACGAT
>NZ_JANOCX010000184.1:0-4392 GCF_031412415.1 Phenylobacterium sp. | reverse complement strand
CAGCCGCACCAGGAAGGCCGCGGCGGGCACGGTGAGCGCCAGGGCCAGCCACCACAGGCCGAAATGCATGGCCACCCAGCCCAGTGCCCACAACGTGCCGAGCGCCGTGGCGGTCAGCACCAGTTCGAACAGACTGCGGCCCAGGCTGGGACGCTTGTAGGGCGCGAGCTTGCGATTCCAGTCGGCGGGTGGGGTCTCGGTCACAGCGGAGTAACTTCCAGACGTGGGGTCGATCTAAGGAATGCGCGCAGAATGGGTCGGTTCTACGACAGGCTCACGAAGGCGCATGTCCTGCATTACGTCGAATTAACCCGCCGCGCCACGCCGCCGTCTTGCGGGGCTCGCACCCCGCCCCATAGGGTCGCGTCACTTTTGTAACCACCGGGGAGGGGGCCATGCAGAGCCGCCGTCAACTTTTACTGGCCGCAGGCGCGACCATGGCCCTGGCGGGCTGCGCCAGCACGGCCCAGCCCGTTGCTCCGCCGCCCGCGCCACCCGCGCCTCCGCCCCCGCCGCCGGCCCCCAAGGCCGGCGAACAGCTCACCAAGTTCCTCGACGACGTGTTCCAGGCGGCCGTGGACGATTCGCCCCAGCTCGCCACCAGCCTCGGCCTCGACAATGGCGCGCGCAGCCAGGCCAAGTTCAAGCTCGACGACGCTTCCCTGGCCGACCGGGCCCGTGACAAGGCGCAGAACACGCAGTTCCTGGGCCGGCTCAAGGCCATCGACCGCGCCCAGCTCAGCGGCATGGCGGCGGTCAACTACGACAGCATGATGTTCGGCCTGGAGACCGGCGAGGCTGCCAACCAACGGTTCGACTATGGCTATCTGGGCGCGGGCCAGCCCTACATCCTGTCCCAGCTCACCGGCTCTTATCAGCAGACGCCAGACTTCCTGGGCTCGCAGCACCGGATCGAGACCAAGGAGGACGCCGACGCCTATCTGTCCCGGCTGGCCGACTTCGGCGCGGTCATGAACCAGGAGACCGAGCGGGCGCGGCGGGACATCGACGCAGGTGTGATCCCGCCCGACTTCGTGATCTCCCGCGCGCTCACCACCATGAACAACCTGCTGGTCGCGCCGGAGAAGTCGCCGCTGGTCAGCTCGGTGGCCGACCGGGCCAAGGCCAAGGGTATCGCCGGCGACTATGCGGGCCATGCCTCGAAGATCTATCTCGACGCCGTGCGTCCGGCCCTGGAGCGCCAGATCGCCCTGTTCAAACAGACGCAGCCCAAGGCCGTCCACGACGCCGGCGTCTGGCGCCAGCCGGACGGCGAGGCCTACTACCATCACGCCCTGCTGGGTTCGACGACCACCACGCTGACCGCCGACGAGATTCACAATATCGGCCTGGAGCAGGCCAAGGAGCTGTCGGCCCGCGCCGAGGTGCTGCTGCGCGCCCAGGGCATGACCCAGGGCACGGTGGGCGCCCGCATCCGCGCCCTATTCGACAACAAAAAGTACCGCTACCCAAACACCGACGCGGGCAAGCTCAAGCTGCTCTCCGACCTCAATGGCAAGGTCGAGGCGATGTCCAAGCGACTGCCCGATTATTTCGGCACGCTTCCCAAGGCGCCGCTGGAGATCAAGCGGGTCCCGACCTTCATCGAGGCCGGCGCGCCGGGCGGCTATTACAACCAGCCGACCCTGGATGGCTCGCGGCCCGGAATCTACTGGATCAACCTGCGCGACACCGCCGAGAACCCCACATGGACCCTACCGACGCTCACCTATCATGAGGGCGTTCCGGGCCACCACATGCACCTGGCGCTGCAACAGGAAGCCGACCTGCCGATGATCCGGCGGGTGATCTTCCTGTCGGCCTATGGCGAGGGCTGGGCGCTCTACGCCGAGCACCTGGCCAAGGAGATGGGGGTCTATGCCGACGACCCGCTGGGCGAGATCGGCTACATCCAGTCTTCGCTGTTCCGCTCGGCGCGGCTGGTGGTCGACACCGGCATGCACGCCAAGCGCTGGAGCCGCGAGAAGGCCATCGACACCATGACCTCCATCGACGGCTCGCTGAAGTCCTCGGCCACCACCGAGATCGAGCGCTACTGCGTCTGGCCGGGCCAGGCCTGCAGCTACATGGTGGGCAAGCTCACCTGGCTGCGGCTGCGCGACAAGGTCCAGGCCGCCCTGGGCCCGAAGTTCGACATCCGCAAGTTCCATGATGCGGGCCTGCTGGGCGGCTCCACGCCGCTCACGGTGCTCGAGGGCATAATGGATCGCCACATCGCGGAGATGAAGGCATGAGCCGGATGCAGTTCGACCGCCGCGCCTTTCTCGGCTCGACCGCGGGGCTCGCCCTGCTGGCGGGCGCTCCCGCCTTCGCGGCGACGCGCACCGAAGAGGACGCCAAGATGCGGGTCCTCTTCGACCAATTCTTCGAGGAGGGCCTGGACGCCTCGCCCCAGGGCGCCACCAGCCTTGGCCTCGACAAGGGGGCCAGGGCCGCCGCCAAGTCGAAGCTGAATGGCGAGTCCCTGGCCGATCTCGCCCAGGACAAGGCGCGCACCGCCGACCAGCTCAAGCGCCTGGGAACGGTGGATCGCGCCAAGCTCTCTGACGGCGACAAGCCCAATTACGACGCGGTGAAGTTCAATCTGGAGACCGAGGCCCAGGCGGACGCGCGCTTCAAATACGGTTCCAACGGCGGGCGGACCACCTATGTCCTGTCCCAGCTCAACGGCGCCTACCAGGACATCCCCGACTTCCTGGGCTCCCAGCACACCCTCGAGACCAAGGCAGACGCCGACGCCTATATCGCGCGGCTGGACGCCTTCGGCGGCGTCATGGATCAGGAGCTGGAACGCGCCCGTCACGACGTGGCCCTCGGCGTCGTCCCGCCCGACTTCGTCATCGAGCGCGCCCTGATCCAGATGCGGGGCCTCAAGACCGATCCCGCCGCCTCGCCCCTGGTCACCTCGGTGGCGACCCGGGCCAAGGACAAGGGCGTGGCCGGCGACTATGCGGGCCAGGCGGCCAGGATCTACGCCGACAAGGTCATCCCCGCCCTGGACCGCCAGATCGCCCACATGGAGTCGCTGAAGGCGAAGGCGACCCACGACGCCGGCGTCTGGCGGCTGCCTGACGGCGAGGCCTACTACCAGTCCGCCTTGCGGGCCATGACCACCACCACCCTGACCGCCCAGGAGATTCACGAGCTGGGCCTGGAACAGGCCAAGGCGCTCTCAGCCCGGGCCGATGTCATCCTGAAAGGCGCCGGCTACACTCAAGGCTCGGTGGGCGCGCGCATCGACGCGCTCTTCAAGGACCCGAAGTATCACTACGCGAACACCGACGAGGCCAAGGTCCAGCTCATCGCCGACCTGAACGAGATGGTGAAGGCGATCCGGCCGCGACTGCCCGAGACCTTTGGCGCCCTGCCCAAGGCCGAGGTCGAGATCCGCCGGGTGCCCAAATTCATCGAGGCCGGAGCGCCGGGCGGCTACTACAACCGCCCCGCCTTGGACGGCTCGCGGCCGGGCATCTACTGGATCAATCTGCGCGACAGCGCCGAGAACCCCAAGTGGACGCTGAAGACGCTCACCTATCACGAGGCCATTCCGGGCCATCACCTGCAACGCTCGCTGCAGCAGGAGGCCGATCTGCCGATGCTGCGCCGGATCGCCGGCTTCCCAGCCTATAGCGAGGGCTGGGCGCTCTATTCCGAGGAGCTGGCCAAGGAAATGGGCGTCTATGAGGGCGATCCCCTTGGCGAACTGGGCATGCTGCAGGCGGCCCTGTTCCGCTCCGCCCGGCTGGTCGTCGACACCGGTCTGCACGCCAAACGCTGGAGCCGCGAGAAGGCCATCGAGACCATGAGCTCCATCGATGGCTCGCCGCCCAGCTCGGCGGCCACCGAGATCGAACGCTACTGCGTCTGGCCGGGTCAGGCCTGCAGCTACATGGTCGGCAAGCTCACCTGGCTACGCCTGCGCGCCAAGGCGAGGACCGCCCTTGGCTCCAGGTTCGACATCCGCAAGTTCCACGACGCGGGCCTGCTGTCGGGGGCCATGCCCCTGACGGTGCTGGAATCCGTCATCGATCAACACGTTTCCAACGCGAGAGCCTGACCTTGACCCAGCAACTCGACCGTCGCGCCTTCCTCGCGACCACCGCCGCCGGCGCCCTCGTCGCCGCTACGCCCGCCATCGCCCAGGCCGGCGAGGACGCCCGACTGAAAACCCTGCTGGACGCCATGTTCGAGGAGGCGGTCGACGAGAGTCCCGAGCGGGCCACGGGCCTCGGCCTCGACAAGGGCGTGCGGGCGGCGCTCAAGAGCCAGCTCGACGACTATTCCGCCGCCGGACGCGAGAAGCGCCTGGGCCAGACCCGCGCGCGGGTGGCCAAGCTGAAGGCCATCGATCGCAACGCTCTGTCGCCGGCC
>NZ_JANOCX010000183.1:0-1875 GCF_031412415.1 Phenylobacterium sp. | reverse complement strand
CCGGCGGCGCGAAGGCGGTCGAGCACATGGTCGATCAGGGCCTTGCCGGCGACCTCGACCAGGGCCTTGGGACGGAGGTCGGTGAGTGGCCTCATCCGCGTGCCGAGGCCCGCGGCTAGGACCATGGCGGTCTTCGGACCGTGGGTCATCAGCGAGCCTGCGCGGGTACGTTGCGGTCCATCCACGCCTTCAGATCGCTCAGCGACGGATCGGCCAGGCAGCGGTCCAGGTAGGTCCAGAGCCGGGGCATGAAGGCGGCGTATCGGGGCTTGCCGTCGCGGGTCACCAGCCGGGCGAAGATGCCCAGGATGCGCGAGATGTTGAGGGCGCCCAGCGCGTGGTAGTCGGCCATGAAGGCCGCGCTGTCGACCTGCGGCCTCAGGGCGAAGTAGCGCGCAAGCGAGGCGGACTCCCGCCCGGCGGAGACATCGCGCCGGGCGTCATGCAGCAGCATGGACATGTCCCAGGCCGGATGGGCGCGCACGGCGTCTTGGAAGTCCAGCAGGCCGACCCGCGCCGCGCCCTGGCGCTCCGGCAGCCAGATCAGGTTCTCGGCGTGATAGTCTCGATGGCAGAAGACGCTGGCGCCGGCCGCGCCTCGCGCCCGGATCGGCGCCCAGACAGCCTCCCATTGGTCCAGCGCCCCGACGTCGAAGGACAGCTCCGGCTTCAGCTTCGGCAGCCATTCCGGCAGCAGGTCGCCGGCGGTCTTCAGCGCGACGTCGTCATAGTCGAGCAGGGGCCAGGCGATGCCGCCTGGCGCTTCCAGCACCTTGGGCGGCGCGACCGAATGCAGGGCGACCAAGGCTTCGATGGCGTCGTCATAGAGCGGGGCCTCGTCCTGGCCGGCCTCGATCAGTCGGGCGAACAGGTCGTCGCCCAGATCTTCCAGGACCGCGAGGCCGGCGGGCGCGTCGTGGGCCACGATCGCTGGCGCCGACAGCCCTTGGGTCCGCAGCCATTCGGCGGTGGCCACGAAGGCGTCGACCCGGCCGGCGGCCAGGCGGGCCATGGCGTTGTAACCGGCGGCGCGGCGCTCGTCGGCTGTAGCGTTGGGGGGGCAGGGCGCGGTCTCGGCGTTCGGCGGCTGGTCCATGAGGATCAGCCCGGTCCCGTTCGCCAGATGCAGCCGCTCGTAGCTGCGGGTCGAGGCGTCGCCGGTCAGCGGCTCGCGGCGGGCTCCGGCGAGGCCATGGCGATCGAGGAACTCGGCCTTCTGGGCCTCACGCTGCGAACTCAAGTCCACGTCCTTCCCAGGCGCCGGCGGGAACCAGCCGCGCGCGGCGCGCCTCCCCGCCATCGGGCGAGATGTCGATGACGATCTCTATATCGAGTCGGTCGGGGGGCAGGTGGCCCTCCAGCCGCTCGGGCCATTCGATCACCGCGGCGCCGTCGTCCAGGGCCTCGTCCAGCCCGATCTCGTAGGCCTCTTCGGCGCTGGTCAGCCGGTAGAGGTCGAAGTGGGCGACCTTGAGTCTGTGGCCTTCGTAGAACTGCACCAGCGTGAAGGTCGGGCTGGGGACCTCTTCGTTCGGCGTGGTCAGGGCGCGGACCAGGGCGCGAGCGAGCGTCGACTTGCCTGCGCCCAGAGGCCCGCTCAGGCAGATGGCCTCGCCCGTCCTGAGCTCCCGCGCGATGGCCGCGCCCAGGGCGCCGGTGGCGGCCTCGTCGTCGAGGCGGAACTCGCCCTCGGCGCGCTGGGCGATCATGCGAAGGGTCGGTCGGGATGGTGGGGCAGCACGTGCTCGATATAGGCCTTTAGCGCCAGGGTCGCGGCGGTGGCGTCGGGGTCCAGAACCTGGGGTGGGACCGGTGCGCCGACCGTCAGCTCGAAGGCGCGACCGCGCTTGTTCAATAGCTCGTGGAACAGGGTGA
>NZ_JANOCX010000182.1:0-5653 GCF_031412415.1 Phenylobacterium sp. | reverse complement strand
CAAGCTGAAGGATCGCCACCGCTTCACCCTGGCCGGCGAGGACTGGTTCTGGATCGCCGGCATCGTCAAGGAGGGCTGCTTCAGCCTGCTGACCACCGAGCCCGGCGAGGACGTGAAGCCCTTCCATGACCGCCAGATCGTCACCTTCGGCCCCGAGGCCGGGATGGATTGGCTGACACTGGCGAGGCCGGAGCGCGAGCTGCTACGGCCAGGCCCAATGGGGACGCTGACGGTCCAGACCGTGCGCCGGGACGGGGTCGACCTGGCGGCCTAGAACGCGAAAGGCCCGCCGGTGAGGGCGGGCCTTCGGCTTCCAGCCTATTGAGGCGGGATCAACCCCTGAGCTTGCGCAGCAGGACGTCCACGTCGCGGGCGATCATCGGATCCTCGGCCTTCAACGCCTCGATCCGGCGTACCGCATGCAGCACGGTGGTGTGGTCGCGGCCGCCGAACCTCCGGCCGATGTCGGGCAGGGAGCGTGTGGTGATCTGCTTGGCGATCCACATAGCCACTTGGCGGGGCCGGGCCACCGCGCGGGCGCGGCGCTCGGAGATCATGTCGGCCTGCTTGAGCTGGTAGTGTTCGGCCACCACCTTCTGGATCTGGTCGACGGTCACCCGGCGTTCGTTGCAGGCGAGGTGGGGCCGCAGGATGGTCTGGGCCTCGTCCAGGCTGAGGCGGGCGATATCGCCGCCCACGCGGGCGATGAGGGTGTTCAAGGCGCCTTCCAGTTCGCGCACGCTGTCTGTGAAGCGGTCGGCGAGGAACTGCAGGACCTCGGGCTTGGCGGAGGGCACGAAGCGGCCCTGGGCGGCCAGGGTGGCGAGCTTACGCTCCAGGATGCCTAGGCGCAGGGTGCGGTCGGCGGGCTCGATGCCGCAGACCAGGCCCGACTGCAGGTGGCTGCGCAGGCGCGGCTCCATCTCCGACAGCTCGGCGGGCGAACGGTCGGCGGTCATCACCACGCGGCGGCCGTCCTCGACCAGGGCCAGCAGGGTGTGGAACAGCTCCTCCTGGGTGGAGGTCTTGCCGGCCACGAACTGGACGTCGTCGATCAGCAGGAGGTCGGCGTTGCGCAGTTCGTCCTTGAACGCCGCGGTCTGGCGGTCCTGGACAGCCTTGACGAAGGTCGTCGTGAAGCGTTCGGCGGTGATGTAGACGATGCGCTTGCCGGGGCCCGTCTTCATGGCCTCCCAGGCGAGCGCGTTCAGGAGGTGAGTTTTCCCGAAGCCGTAGGGGCCATGGAAGATCACAGGATTGAAGTGGCCATCGGCCCAGGAGGCCACCCGGCGCGCCACGGCGAAGGCGAACTCGTTGGCGGGACCCGCCACGAAAGTCTCGAAGGAGAACCGCTCCTGCAGGCCCTGCTGGCGCGCCGCGCGGGCGTCGGCGGTCGGGGCGGCGACGGGGACCTCGATCTCAATGACATCGGTGTCCACGGCCTGGACAGAAGGAGAGGACAGGGCCTGGGTCTCGGCGTAGCCGCCGCCCGCCATGGCGTCGAACTCCATCCGCGACTTCAGGTCGAGGCTGCGGCCCATCGGGTCATTCTGGGCCCAAAGCTCCCCGATCCGGCGCCAGGCATGGCGGCGAATCCAATCGCGAGCCATGCCGGTGGCGGCGACCAGGCAAAGCTCCGCCCCGTGCTCGCGCAGGGCGGCCTGGCCGAGCCACGATCCGAAGGTCGCCTCGCCCAGCTCCCGCCTCAGCGCGATGCAGGTTTTCGTCCAGACAGCCCCCGCCGGCGTCTCAGACACAGACCCTGCAATGCCTCCAGTGGCCATCATACCAACCCCATCATGTGTCATCAGCCCAGCGCCCCCGCGACGGCCAACTTTGTTGAACGAACACAAAGCCTTATTCAGCGCGAGCATAGCCCTCGCCGCCGTCTTTTTTCATCCGAGATCAGATGGAAGGACGTCTTAAGACTTGCCACCCTAGTCGGGGCGGGTAGGGGGTCAACGGTGATTCTTCGCGACTCATATCGATATTTTCGTTGACTCAAATCCACCCCTCGCGCGGCAAGGGAATCCCAATTTCGACACTCCGTTAACTGAGAAGATTCGCCGCAGCCGCAGCACGTTTTGATGCGGCGCAAACGGAATCGCCCGCGGGTTGAACAACCCGCGGGTGCGTCAAAAAGACCATTTAGATCAGGAAGATGCCGGCCAAGCTTGTTGGCCGGCGCCGCAACCTCAGGCGGCGGCCAGCTTCTTGAGCTGGGCGGCCAGGCGGGAGACTTTCCGCGAGCCGGTGTTCTTGTGGACGACGCCCTTGGAGACGGCGCGCATCAGCTCGGACTGAGCTTCGATGAAGGCGTCCTTGGCGGCGCCAGCGTCACCGGCGGTGACCGCTTCTTCGAACTTGCGCAGATAGGTACGCACGCGCGAGCGGCGCGCCTTGTTCACTTCGGTGCGGCGTTCGATCTTGCGGACCGCTTTCTTAGCGCCGGGCGTGTTGGCCATGTGTCAGCTCTCAATACGGATCGCGCCCGGGTCCAGGACCTGGGCGGGTAAATTGGAGGCGCGGATATACGGGACGGCGGGCCTGGGGTCAATCCGCGCGGCCGGGTTTAATCGGCCAGGGTGAAGGCCGTCCACGCCGGATGAACCCGCACGAGGTCGGCCATGCGCTGATAGCCGGCCGCGCCGGGGTGGGCCCCGTCCCAGGCCAGCGCCTCGGCCTGGAACAGCCCGTCGGCCGCCAGCGGCCGGAACACGTCGATGAAGGGGACCTTGAGGCGCGCGGCCAGGGCCTTCAGGGTGTCGTTCAGGCCCTCCAGCCGGGCGGAGACGCCGGGATCGGCCATGGGCGGCGGGCCGACCAGCAGCACGGGGGCGATGGCCGCCGCGCCCGTGAGCATGGCGTGGGCGTTCTTCAGGGACTGGGCCTGGGCGACCCTGGGCCGGCCATCCTCGATATGGCAGTCGTTGGCGCCGAACGAGAACACGATCTGCATCGGCTCATCGTCGACCAGGCGCGGCATGGCCTCGGCACGCCAGCGCGCGGCGATGTCGCCCGAGGTCTCGCGACGAACGCCCAGATTGTAAAGTGTCACGGCGCGACGGCCCGCCAGGGCGCGTCCGATCCAGCCCAGATGGTCGGGGTCCCCGGCGCCGGCGACCATCGAGTCCCCGAAGGCGATCAGCCGCACGAGTTACTTGCCTTTGAAAGCGGGCTTCCGCTTCTCCACGAAGGCGGCCATGCCCTCCTTCTGGTCCTCGAAGGCGAACAGCGAGTGGAACAGGCGCCGCTCCAGGGTGACGCCGGCCGACAGGGTGGTCTCGTAGGCGGCCTCGACCAGCTCCTTGTTCATCATCACCGCCAAGGGCGACTGGGCGGCGATCTTGGCGGCGGCGGCCATGGCCTCCTCCAGCAGCTTGTCGGCGGGGACCACCCGGCTGACCAGGCCCGTGCGCTCGGCCTCTGCGGCGTCCATCATCCGGGCGGTGAGGATCATGTCCATGGCCTTGGACTTGCCGACGAAGCGGGTCAGGCGCTGGGTGCCGCCAATGCCGGGAGCGACCCCGAGATTGATCTCGGGCTGGCCGAACTTGGCGGTCTCCGACGCGATGATGAAATCGCACAGCATGGCCAGTTCGCAGCCGCCCCCCAGGGCGTAGCCGGACACGGCGGCGATGATCGGCTTGCGGAACTGCTCGATGCGCCGGGCGCTGGCGCCGAAGAAGTCGCCCTTGAACATCTCGGCGTAGGACTTGTCCGACATCTCCTTGATGTCGGCGCCGGCCGCGAAGGCGCGTTCCGAGCCGGTCAGCACCAGGCAGCGGACTCCGTCGTCCGCCTCGGCCGCGTCCAGGGCGGCGCACAGTTCGGCCAGCAGTTGGCTGTTCAGCGCGTTGAGCGCCTTTGGCCGGTTCAGCTTGATGAGGGTCACGGCGTCGGTGGTCTCGACGATCAGGGTCTCGTAGCTCATGCCGGCCTCGCGCGGTTGTCCTGGCCTTGGCCTCTAAGGCCCCTCGACCGAATAGCCAAGCGCCCGCAGACGCGCGGGCAGGCCGTCGTCGCCCACCAGGTGTCCGACGCCCACCACCACCACCGTGCGGCCCTTGCCGGCCAACCGGGTACGCAGGGTCGCGATCCATCGCGTGTTCCGCTCGGTGACCATCCGTGCATAGAGGCCGGGCGCGACGTCGCGCAGCGGCCCCAGGGCCTGCTCGTCGATGGCGGCCAGGTCTCCCACCATCCAGTCGGCGATGAGGGCGTCATAGGCGTCCGGGTCGGTCTGCAGCTCGACCAGGCTGCGCTGCAGAGAGGCCAATTGGTCCTCCAGCGGCGCGGAGTCGAAGATGGCGATCTGCTCGTCGGGGGTTTCGAACGCCCTGCGCTGGGCCGTGGCCGGCGCCTGCGCCGACAACACCTTCTCGACGCCCGCGCCGATGTCGGCGCCGGCCTTGCGGAACTGAGCTCCGGCCAGCAGCACCTCGGCGAACCAGGGCTCGAAACGGTCCATGACCGCCAGGCTGACCCCAAGGGTCTCGGAGGCCTTGGCCAGTCGCTTGGCGCCGTCGGGCGGCAGCAGGCTCGACAGGGTCTTGCCCTCCGGCAGCAAGCCGCGGATGGCGGCGAGCTGAGCGGTCCGCGCCTCGGCGGCCGCGTCGATTGGCAGCTCGAACCACAGGTCGTCGGCCTTGACCAGGGCGGCGTCCAACTCGGGCGGGCGCCAGTCCAGGCCGGGCTTCAGGACGTGGACCGAGCCGAAGATCAGCATCTCGGAGTCGGCGTCGCGCACGATCCAGTAAGGCGGCTTGGCCTCCGCCGGGCCGCAGGCGAAGAGGGCGAGGCCGACCGAGACCGCAAGAAGCCGCCGCGCCATGAACCGCCGCCCTAGACTCGCCTGGCGCGGGAATATTGCGTTAACCAAACGGCACATCATGAAAGAATCTGCACTCATCCGCATCATAGAGCCAAGTTACTGCGCGTTAACACTTTACTATTGATCTGGATCGGGACAACGCTGGTCGCTGAAATTGGGGGCCGTTCCGACCCCTGCATCCAGGGGGTCTATCATGACTTACAAGTACAAGCTTGCGGCCTTGGCTACGGTTGGGGCGCTCACCATCGCGGGCTCGGCCCAGGCCTTGGTGACGGTCACATCGGTCAATGGTGCGCCCGATCCCGGTGCGTTCGCCGGCCAGACGATGGTCATCGATTTCGAGGGCGGGGTCCCGGGCTTCCCGGTCGGCGTCACTGCGTTCGGCAATGGCCAGATCAATTTCGGCGGCTCCAGCTCGCCCGGTGACTATGAAGCGCCCGCCGGCGACACCACCGACTACCTCTCCGTGCCCGACACGGGGACGAGCGGCTCGGCCGACATCATGCTGGGGGCCTGGCTCCCTGGCCAGGTGGCGAGCTTCAGCTTCTATTGGGGCTCGATCGACAAATACAACACCATCGAACTCCTGGACAAAGCGGGCGTCGTCTATTTCAGCCAGAGCGGCGGCACGATCCCGCCGTCGGACGGCGACACGAGCGATCCGTTCACCAACCGCCGCGTGAACTTCACCCTGACGGGCTCGGATCGGAACCTCGGCGGGGTTCGCCTGACGTCGACCAACAAGGCGTTCGAAGTCGACGATTTCGCCTTCCAGTCGGCGGTGCCGGAACCGGCCACCTGGGCGATGATGATCATCGG
>NZ_JANOCX010000181.1:0-19245 GCF_031412415.1 Phenylobacterium sp. | reverse complement strand
GGTCTCCCCTGTCTCTTTCTCGTTCTGGGCGACTTGGGGGCCGGGGCCCCCCCCCAGGTGGGCCGCCGCTAACCCGGCGCCCACGCCGGTGCGCGAGGAATAGCCCGTCCCAAATCCGAAGAAGCCCTCCAGCGAGTTGTGCGACTTGAAGAAGCGGATGCCGCCGGTCACCGACAACTGGTCGGTCACATCGAAGGTGCCGTCCACGAATGCGGCGTAGTCGCGGTCGGTGCGAAGCTGCTTGGTGAGCCACAGGGTGTCGGGCCAGCCGGGCACCTCGGTGGCGGTGGCCAGCCGGTCGATCCGGTAGCGCTGCTGAATGTTGTGGGTCTGCTTCTGGTAGAACAGGCCGGCGACCGCATGCAGGCGATAGTCCGCCGGCGTCGAGAGCCGGAACTCATGGCTCTGCTTGCTGTAGGCGTCCTTGCCTTGGATGTACTGCGAGGTGTCGATGAAATTGCCGCCGTCGTCGGTGAGATAGGCCCCCGACCCGAACAGCGTGTCGTAGAAGTACGAGTAGTCCGAATAGTCGGACTCGGTGTCGATCCAGCGCTTCATGTAGGCGCCGGCATAGACGAGATCGAGGTTGGCGACCTTGCCTTCGATGGTGAGGGCGGCCTGCGCCCACTTGTCATCCGACCGTTCCGGCTTGAAGCGGTTGATCTGGTGATCGCCGATCACGGGGTTCACGACGAAGCCGCCGTCGGCCTGGGTCCGCTGTCCCATCAGGGTGGGGGTCACGGTCCAGTTTTCGTTGAGGTCGATCTTCAGCGCCGCCCTGGCGCCGACGGTGTCCACTTCGTTGTAGTCATCCTCAACATAGGCGGCGTTGTTCACCCGGATATTGCCGGTCGGAAAGGTGAACGATGCCGGGACGTTGTCGATATAGCCGCCGTCATGCACGGCCCAGCCCACAAGGCGCACGGCCGCGCGGTCACCGATCGGCTGGTTGACGAAGCCTTCGACCCCGTAGCCGACATCGCCGTGACTGAGGCGGTTGATCTCCAGGTCGTAACCGGCCTCGAAGCTCGCGATAGACGGCTTGTTGGTGATGATGCGGATCGTGCCCGCCTGGGAGCTGGCGCCGTAGAGCGTGCCCTGAGGCCCGGCCAGGACCTCGACCCGGGCGATGTCGTAGACATGGATGTCGAGCGGGCCGGTGATGGTGGTCACCGGCTGCTCGTCGAGATAGACGCCGACGCTGGGCAGGGGGCCGGAGTGGTTGCTGTTCTCGCCCGAGGCCACGCCGCGCATATAGATGGTGCTGAAGCCCGGCGCGGCCGACTGGATGGTCACGCTGGGCAGGAACTTCACATAGTCCCCGAAGTCGGAGACCTGCAGCTGGTCAAGCCGCTGGGCGCCCAGGGCCTGGATGCTGATCGGGACGTCTTGGAGGTTCTCCGACCGCTTCTGAGCGGTGACGACGACCTCTTCGAGCGCGGTTGGGCTGGCCTGCTGCGCGAAGGCGGGCGCCGCCAGGCCGGTGAGCATTGTCGAAGCCAGCAGCGCCGCCGGCAAGGTTCTAGGCGATGATCGCATTTTCATTATAGGCCCCTCAGATAGACCACGCCCTAAGGCGCGCGTGGATAGGTCTCCAGCACCCGGCCCAGGCTCGCCTTGAGCGGGCCAAGCCAGGGCTCGAAGTTTCGCCAGTGATCGGCGGCGTCGGAATAGATCGGCTGGCGGACCTGCTCTGAGCTGGCGGTCCGCACGGCGCGATCGTTCTCGTAAAATCGGAGGCAGGCGTCCTCGAACGGCAAGCCGCAGTGGTCGAGCAGGGCGCGGACCTGGGCCTCCGGATCGGCCACCATCTCCTCGTAGATCACCCGATGCACGCGCCCCGGCAGGACCGCGTCGAAATGGGACATGAGGCCGACATAGTCGGAATAGTAGCGGCCGAGGTCCTCCAGCCCGTAGGTGAACCGCTGGCCGCGGGCGAAATGCTGCTTGAAGGCCGAGAAGCAACAACCCAACGGGTGGCGTCGCGCGTCGATCACCTTGGCGTTCGGCAGGGCCAGGTGGATCAGGCCCAGATGCGCGAAGTTGTTCGGCATCTTGTCGATGAAGAACGGCCGGCCGAGCTTGCGATGGACCTGGGCCCTGGCGAGGTACTCCTCCCCCAGCGCCTTCAGCTCGCCGGGCGTGAGGGCGGCCAGTGCTTCGGGATAGTCGGTCCTGCGCTCCGCGTTGGGCTTGCCGCCCAGCCGACGGGCCATCGAGATGATGTCCGGCAGCTCCTGCGTGCCCTCGACCTGAGAATGACTTGAGAGGATTTGCTCAATCAGGGTGGAACCGGCGCGCGGCAGGCCGACGATGAAGATCGGATCAGGCGCCTGCGCGCCCTGCCCCGCCCGCGCGGCGAAGAATGCGGGGGTGAGCAATGTCTTGGACCGCGCGGCATGGTCGGCGGTCTCATCAGAATCGTAGTCAAGGCCCGCACGCCGCAGGGCTGCGCCCTGGTCATAGTGCCCGAAGGCCTCCTCGTAGCGCCGCGCGTCCTCCAGCGCCTTGCCCAGGGCGAAGTGAAGGTGAAACCGGTCCTCGTTGGAGATGTCGGTTCGCGCGAGCTGGCCTTGCATGGCCGCCACGTCGACGTCGGCGAATCGCACGGTCTTGAGGTTGGCCAGGCTCCAATAGGCCTCGCCCAGGCCGGGCTCGATGGCCAGGCAACGGCGGTAGGCCTCGACCGCCTCGGCCTGGCGGCCGACGGTCTTCAGGGCGTGGCCGTAGCTCATCCAGACCTTCGGCTGACCCGGGAAATCGGCGAGCACTCCGCCATAGACCTCGATGGCCGCCTCATACTCGCCGATACGTCCGAGCGCCGCGGCCTTCAGGTTCCGGTGGCCAGGATTGCGCGGATCGTCGAGCAGCAGCCGATCGATCTGGGCGATGGCCTCGACGGCCTTGTTCTGGCGGTAGAGAACGGTGGCGTAGTTCTGGCGCGCGGCGGCGAAGCTGGGCGCCAGTTCCAGGGCGCGGGCCAGCAGCGCCTCGGCGTCGTCGTAGCGACCCAGGCGCAGGCCGGTCTCGGCGAGCATGCGGATCGCGGCCACGTCGGTGGGGTAAGCCTTGAGGAACGCCCTTAGCTGGCGCTCGGCCACCGCGAGCTGACCGTCACAGAGGGCGGTGGCAGCCTCGACCAGCCGCGGATCGTGGGTCGAGGCCTTGATATGATGAGCATAGGCCATGTCGGCGTCGTCGAAACGGTCGGCCAGGGTGAACTGGTCGCCGAGCGCGCGCCAAGCCTGGGCGTGGTTCGGCGCAAGCGCAACGGCGCGTTCCAGCGCGGCGATGGCGCCCGGCCCGTCACCCAGCGACATGCGCGCCAAACCTGTCTCGAATTGGATTTGCGCGAGATCGGGGCGTGTCGCGGCGAGCGAGTCCAGCACTTCCAGCGCCGCGGTTGAACGACCCTGGCGGCGCAAGGCCGCGGCCAGCAGGGTCACGGCGTCCGGATGCTGGGGCGCGACCTTGAGAATTTCGCGGGACTGGGCCTCGGCCAGGTGCGGATCGGAAGGGAGCAAACGCGCGGCATGGGCCAGAGCGGTGGCCAATGTTCCGACAGGTTCCGCAGGGCGGCTCGTCACCGGTAACCCAATCCTGACGCGTCCAGTGCGGATGAGAGGGCGCGTCGAACAAGCTTGTCAATCAAGCGTCACCGGTTTGTTGCACGATTGTATCGGAACGGCCACAGGGCGAGCGGCCTGCCCGCCGGAGAAGCAATCAAATAGTCCGCCGCCTGACCACCGAGCGGCGATCATCCGCGGCGGCTCAAACCGAAATTTCGAAAATCGAATTGTCGGTACGGCTGCGAGCGTTCAAGCTAGCGCCAGGGAAGATTGGAGCTCGCCGCCAAGGCGCGCCCGCCAGGAGGAAGACCGCCGTGCCAGACACGACGCCGAAAGCCGTGCATCCGCCGAAGCTCGGCCTTGGAACCAAGCTCCTTTACGGGGTGGGCTCGATGGCCAATGGAGCCACGTTGCAGATCATGGGCGGCTTGCTGCTGCTCTACTATAATCAGGTCTTGGGGTTGCCGGCGCAGTGGGTCAGCCTAGCGCTTGGCATCTCGGTGCTGATCGACGCCTTCTGGGACCCGTTAATCGGGCAGTTCTCCGACAAGCTGCGCACGCCCTGGGGCCGCCGCCATCCCTTGATGTACGCCTCGGCGATTCCCGTGGCCGTGGCGTTCGCCCTGTTGTGGATGCCGCCGGCCGGACTGTCGCACAGCCAACTCTTCACCTACCTGCTGGTGGGCATCCTGAGCGTCAGGCTGGCCGCGAGCTTCTACGAGGTGCCGAGCGGCGCGTTGGCCCCGGAACTGGCGCCCGATTATCACGACCGCACGGTGCTGATCGGGTTTCGCTGGCTGCTGGGCACGGTCGGCGCCGCGGTGGCCGCCGTCCTGGCCTATGGAATCTTCCTACGCGCCACGCCGGAGTTCCCACAGGGCCAGCTCAATCCCGCCGGCTATCCGCCGATGGCGCTGAGCGTCGCCGCTCTTATCGCCGCCTCGATCCTCGTCTCCACACTGGGCACGCACCACCGCATACCGGGCCTGCACAAGCCCGTGGCGCGAAAGATCAGTCTGAGGGAGACGCTGGGCGAGGTCGCCGCCACCCTCAACAACTGGAACTTCGGCGTGGCCGTGGTGGCCGGCGTCGTCTCGGCGACGTCGCTGGCGCTCTACACCGGCCTGACGATCTATTTCATTATCTACTTCTGGGAACTGCCGTCCAGCAGCACCCTGCTCATCGTCCTGATGGGCCTGATCTCCGCGCCGATCGCCGCGGCGGTCGCCCCACCGCTGTCGCGCCTATGGGGCAAGCGGCGGGCCTGCATGACCCTGTTCTTCGCTAGCGTGGTGACCACCAACGGGCCGATCACGCTGCGGCTGCTGGACCTGTTCCCCGAGAACGGCTCGCCGATGCTGCTGCCGATCCTGCTGGCCAACGCCGTGCTGGGCGGGGTGTTCGGGACAGGGGGCTTCATCCTTGTCACCTCGATGATCGCCGACATCGTCGAGGAGAGCCAGGTGAAGACCGGGCGACGGTCGGAGGGCCTGCTGTTCTCCGCCGACTCCCTGCTGAACAAGATCGTGTCGGGCTTCGCCACGGTCCTGCCGGGCCTCCTGCTGGCCTTCGTTGGCTTCCCGACCGGGGTCACCCCCGCCAACCTCGATCCGGAGATCATGCGGCGACTGGCCTACATCTATGTGCCGATCACCGTGACGCTCAGCCTGCTCTCCATCGCCACCTGGCGGTTCTACCGGATCGACGCAAGCGCCCACGAGGCGAATCTCGCCGCATTGCAGGACGCGACGCCGGCCGAGTAATCATTGAGGCGTCGGGAGGTCAGGCCTCGACCACAGCCTTGCCGACGGGCGTCAGCGAGAGCATGGCCAGCTTCACGTGCTGCCAGGCGAACGGAATGCCGATGATCGTGACGGCGAGCCCGGCGGCCAGGATGATGTGGTGAAGGGCCAGCCACCATCCCGCCAGGATGAGCCAGAGGATGTTCAGCAACAGGCTCGTGGCGCCCGGGTCGCGGTCGACCACGACCTTGCCGAACGGCCAGTAGCTGAAGCCGGCCATTCGAAACGCGCCAGGCGTCCAGGGCAAGCCGATGACAGTGATCGCCAGGACCGCCCCGGCGAGGATCCAAAGCGTGCCGGAAATCCAACCCCCGAGGATGAACCAAAGCACGTTCAGCAAAAGTCGCATGGATGGCTCCGGTCGCGGCGGCTCATCCTAAGCTAAGTCAAACCGCCACCACCGCAATGGCTCGGCGGCCTAACCCGTGTTCCGCAGGCCGGCGGCGACGCCGTTGATGGTCAGGTGGATGCCTTCGCGCACCGCCTCGGTGTCCTCCCCGCCCCTCCTTCGGCGGATCAGCTCGATCTGCAGGTGGTTCAGCGGGTCGATATAGGGCAGTCGCGAACGGATGACGGCGGCCAGATCCGGGTTCTTCTCCAACAAGGCGCTCTGACCGGTGATCTCAAGTAGGGTGTGGGTGGTGCGCTCCCACTCGGCCCGGATCTTGCCGAACACGAGGTCTGCCAGAGATCGATCTTCCACCAGACCGGCGTAGCGCGCGGCGATGGCCATATCGCCCTTGGCCAGCACCATCTCCATGTTGGCGAGGGCCGAGGAGAAAAAGGGCCAGGCCTCGTGCAAGTCGCGCATGTGCGCCATCGACGCGCCGGCCTTGGCGACCGCCGATCCGAAGCCGTACCAGCCGGGCAGAAGAGCGCGCGACTGGGACCATGAGAACACCCAGGGGATCGCCCGCAAGCCCTCGATGCTGCGCTTGGCCTGGCGCGAGGTGGGTCGGCTGCCGATGTTGAGATCGGCGATCTCGCTGATCGGGGTGGCGGCGAAGAAGTAGTCCGCGAAGCCCGGCGTCTCGTAGACCAGGGCGCGATAGGCGCGCATGGCCTGCACCGCCAGGGCGTCCATGGTCTGGGCGTGGGGAGCCGGCAGTTCCGATTGGGCGGGCTTGCGCAGCGAGGCCAGGACAACGCCCGACGCGAGCGTCTCCAGGCTTTGGCGGGCCAGTTCGGGATCGGCGTACTTGTTGGCCACCACCTCGCCCTGCTCGGTGATGCGGATCCGGCCGCCGATCGTGCCCTGAGGCTGGGCCAACAGGGCGTCGAAGCTGGAGCCGCCGCCCCGACCGACCGCGCCCCCGCGGCCATGGAAGAGCTGCAGGCGAAGCCCCGCTGAGCGCATGACCTCGGCGAGCTCCAGCGAGGCCTGGTGCAGTTCCCAGGTAGAGGTGAGGTAGCTGCCGTCCTTGTTGGAATCCGAATAGCCGATCATCACCTCCTGGATGCCCACCGGCTCCACGAGCTGGCGGATGATCGGCAGGGCCAGGTATCGCGCCATGATGTCGGGGGCGGCGCGCAGGTCGGCGATGGTCTCGAACAGCGGCTCGGCGAAGACCTGAGTCCGCGCCGGTTCGCCGGGGGTGAACAGCCCGACCTCCTTCAGCAGGACATAGACCTCCAACAGGTCCGACATGGAGGTGGTGTTGGAGACGATCTGGGCGCGGATGGCGTCGCGGCCGTAGCGGCGCTTCAGGTCGGCGGCGGCGGTGAGAATGTCGTACTCACGCCGGGTCTCCTCGCTGTAGTCGGCGAAGGGAGTGTGCAGCAGCCGTCCGTGGGCCAACTCGGCCAGCAACAGGTCACAGCGAGCGGCTTCGTCCAGGGCCTCATAGTCCTCGCAAACGCCGGCGCCCTTCAGCAGTTCGGCGGTGACGCGGGCATGGACGGCGGAGTTCTGGCGCAGGTCCAGCCTGGCCAGGTGGAAGCCGAATATCTCCACCGCGCGGATCAGGTCCGGCAGGGGTCCGCGCGCGAAGGCGGCGCCATGACGCGTGAGCAGGGAGTCGAGTACGGTCTGCAGGTCGGCACGCAGGGCGTCGGGGCCGTCATAGGGCTCGGCCGGGCCGGCCGGTCGCCGCGCCGGAGGCTCGCCGGTCAGCAGCGGATAGGTGGCCGCCAGCCGCGCATAGATGGTGGTGAGCGCCAGGCGATACGGCTCGTCGGCCTTCTGAGGCGAAGGATTGGGCGCGGCGTCGGCCAGGGCCTGGAGGGCCGGCGTCACGCCTGCCAGCCCGGCGGAGATGGAGAGTTCCGCGCCGAGGCCGTGGATGGCGTCGAGATACATCCGCAGCGCTGCGCGCGACTGCCGCGCCATGGCCTGGCGCATCACCGCCTGGGTGACAAAGGGATTGCCGTCCCGGTCGCCGCCCACCCAGGAGCCGACCCGCAGGAATGAAGGCAGGCGTTCGGGGTCGCCCAACACGTCCAGCCAGTGAGCGTACAGCCGGGGCAGCTCGGGCAGAAAGCTGCGCTCGAAATAGGAGACCGCGTTCTCGATCTCGTCGCCCACCCCCAGCTTGACGTTGCGCAGCAGCCGAGTGCGCCAGAAGATCGCCACCTGACGCATCAGCTCGCGCTCCAGCCGCGCCCGCTCGGCGTCGGACGTGGCGTGGTCGAAGGCGTCGAGGTCGTCGGCGATCGCGCCCTGGCGATCCAGAACGCTCTTGCGGCGCACCTCGCTGGGGTGGGCGGTGATGACAGGCGCCACCAGCGCGCCATTCAGCAGGGCCATGACCTGGTCAACGCCCACGCCCTCGGCGGCTAGCGCGCGCAGCGCCCCGGCCAGGGTGTCGGACCGTGCGCCCCCTGCCCGACCCCGCCGACGCTGGATCTGGTCCTCGGCGATGTTGGTGATCTGCAGGAAGCAGGCGAATGAGTGGGCGAAGCGCACGGTGTCGGGCATGCTCAGCCGCTCCAGGCGCTCGGCCATCAGCATGGCGGCGGCCTCCGTCCCGTCACGATGGAACCCCACCGAGGCGCGGCGGATATCCTCGATCTGACTGAACACCGGCTCGCCATCCTCGGCCCGGATCACGTCGCCCAGCACCCGACCCAGGAAGCGCACGCTGGCGCGAAGCATGTCGGGCAGGGTCTCGGTCATTTCGCCTCGCGGGTTCGGTCGCGCGGCGGTGATAGCAGAGCCAGGCGCCGTCCGGCCACTGGCGGTTCAGTCACGTGGCGGCGATAGCCAGGCTCGCCATGCTGTTGATCAGGATCGCGGCGTCGGGCGCGCCGCGCCGGCACGTCAAGCGCCTCCGAAGCGGCGCGGTCGATCTTCGAGATGTCAGGAAAAGTGGTGCCTGGGGGCGGATTCGAACCACCGACACGCGGATTTTCAATCCGCTGCTCTACCAACTGAGCTACCCAGGCTTAGGTCCCGGCGACGCGGGAGCAGCGTCTATAGAAGAGGCTTTCGCGGCTGTCCAGCAAGGTCGCTAGTCTTCGTGCTCTCCGTCCTCGGGCCGGTCGTCCTCGTCTGACGCCGGTATGGCGTAGCCGCCCTTCAGCCATTTGTGCAGGTCGATGTCGGCGCAGCGTTTGGAACAGAACGGGCGGTAGTCCGCCACAGCCGGCTTGGCGCAGACAGGACAGGCGCTCATCGGCCGCTCACGTTCAAGCGCTCGCGCTGGGCGGCGGGATCGGGACGGATCTCGAAGCGAGCGCCGATGCGGGCCGCCAGGGCGCCGGCGAGCGGTTGCGCGGCGGCGGCGACCGGTGGCGCGCAGATCGCGGTGAGGCGCGCGCCAGGCTGGATCGCGCCCTCGGTCTCGATAGCGCGCAGGAGCCGCAGGGCGAGGGTCAGGTCGGTGAGGTCGCCCCTGGCGTCGCACAACTGCTCGGCGACCGGCGGAGCCCGACGAGGCACTGTCAGTTCCATGGTGCCGAAACGGCCGACGGGCCCAATGGCGACGCCGGGATTGTCTGGGGCGAAGGCGGCGCGGGCGGCGGTCATCAGGGCGTTTCCGTCATGGCCTCGACCGACGAGATCGATGACGACGATGCCGCCCAGGCTCTTGAGCCGCAACAGGCGGCCGGCGACGGCCAGGGCGGCGATATTGGCCTGCCGGGTGATCCGCTTGGCGTCCTGGCCCTTCCGTTCGCCCAGATCGACGTCGATGGCGACCAGGGCGCGGGTCGGCTCGATAGCGATGGTCCCACCGCCGGGCAGCGGGTGGATGATCTCAAGAGCGTCGGCCTCGGACACTTAGGCGGCGCGGCGGGCCTCGCGGCCTTCGATGACTTGGACGTTTCGCGCGAAACCGGCGAGTTGCTCGGCGATATCGGGGGCGGCGCTCAGCAGGCGCGGAGCCCCCTGCGCCGGTCCGAGCGCGCGCACGGTGGCGAGCTTGCCCGCGCGGGCCTCGGTGCGGATCTCGACCTCCAGAGCTTGACCTTCCACCGGCCGAGCTTCGGGCTTGAAGGACATCAGGGCCTCGACGCCACCCAGGTCGACGAAGGCCGAGGCGAAGGCCGGCTCGACCTTGCGCACCCGCCCCACCAGACGGGCGCCGAGCCGAGCGATCGAGTCGTCGCCATCGCGGGCGATCAGCAGGCGTTCCGGCCGGCCATCGAGAGTGACCACGCCCCGGGTCTCGCCGATCCCGCGGTCGAGATAGAGCCGTCGCTCGCTCATGGTCGGACGTATCCCAGGCCTGTGAGCAGGTTCATAGTCTCATAGAGCGGTAATCCCACCACCGCCGAGTACGAACCTTGGATCGCCATGACGAGAGCGCCTGCTCGGCCCTGGATGGCGTAACCGCCGGCCTTTCCCACCCCCTCTCCGCTGGCCAGATAGGCGTCGATCTCCGCCGGCGTCAGGCGCTTGAAGTGCAGGCGGCTCTCGACCAGCCGGCTGGCCGTGCGCCCGTCGGGGGCCTGGACGGCCACGCCGGTCAGCACCCGGTGCGCGCGGCCCGACAGCAGGTTCAGGCATTTGCGCCCCTCGGCCTCGGTCTCCACCTTGGGAAGGATGCGGCTGCCGACTGCGACCACCGTGTCGGCGGCGAGGACGAAGGCGTCCGGCTGGCGGGCGGCCACCGCGCCGGCCTTGGCGCAGGCCAAACGCAGCGCCGTCTGGCGCGGGGTTTCGGTCTTGAGGGGGGTTTCGTCGATCGTCGCGGCGTCTACCACGTCGGGCGTCAGATCGATTTGACGCAGAAGATCGAGCCGCCTGGGACTTGCGGAGGCGAGCACCAAGCGCTGCGGGGGCACGTGGGACAATCGCCGTCCTTAGCGGACGCGGAAGGTGATGCGGCCCTTGGACAGGTCGTAGGGTGTCATCTCGATCAAAACCTTGTCGCCGGCCGAGACCCGGATGCGGTTCTTGCGCATCTTGCCGGCGGTGTGGGCGATGATCTCGTGCTCGTTCTCAAGTTTCACCCGGAATGTGGCGTTCGGCAGGACTTCACTCACCGTACCCGGAAACTCCAAAAGTTCTTCCTTCGCCATGCAGGCTCCCAAACTGACCAGACGACCAAGCGGGTGGCGCGCACGATGAGTCGGGCGAGCCGTAGCGCCAATTAGCAGCGCTTTACGCGCTCGGCGGAACGATGGCTAGCTTGAGTTCAGCGCGCTTCTAGCGACCGAAACGCTCGGCGATCCGGGCGGCCAAGGTATCGCGAACCTGTCGATAAGCAGCGATCCTCGCCTCCCGTGAACCGTCGGTCAGGGTCGGATCGAAGGTTGGCCAGTATTCGATCTCGGCCGCGCGACCGCGGGTCAGCTCGACGGCGCGATGCTGAGCTTCGGGGGTCAACGAGACGACGAGGTCGAAGCTGTCGTCCTCCAGATCGCCGAACGTCTTGGGTCGATGAGCGGCAAGGTCGCAGGAGATCTCGGCCATCACCGCCTGGACGAAGGGGTCGACGAGGCCGCCGGTCTCGGTCGCCTCGCGACGTAAGCCGCAGCTATCGACGTAGATCCGGTCGCCGAGCGCACGCTTCAGCAGCGCCTCGGCCATGGGCGATCGGACCCGGTTGAAGTTGCAGGCGAACAGCACCGCCCCTGGAAGAGGCGCGCGTACGGCGTCGTCGGCCATTCGCTCCTAGCCCCGCCAGTGCAGGGCGCAGATCAGGGTGAATAACCGCCGGGCGGTGTCGAGGTCGGTCTCGATCTTGCCCGACAGCCTGGCGCGCAGCAACTCGGACGCCTCGTTGTGCAGACCGCGCCGGCCCATGTCCAAGGCCTCGATCTGCTGAGGCGTGGAGTTGCGGATCGCCTGGTAGTAGCTCTCACAGATCATGAAGTAGTCCTTGATCAGACTACGGAACGGCGAGAGCGACAGGATGTGGCGCTTTTCGTAGGCGGGCCCGGTCACATCCAGGACCAGGCGGTTCTCGATCAACCCCATGCGCAGGTCGTACGGGCCCGACTCCGCGCCGTCGGGGAGAAAGTAGTTCTCCTCCAACAGGTCGAAGATCGCGATTTGGCGTTCCTGTTCTTGGTCGCGTGAGACAGCGGCGAGGGATTCCTCGTCGATCTCGACGGACTGCAGGCGCTGATGGGGGCGATCGTCGGCGGCCATGGGCTCGGTTGGGGAAGGCTTGCGTCGACGTTTATTGCAAACCAACCCCTAACGTCATCCTGCACCTGCGAACAAGCCCCGTCTTGGCCAAGAAAGAGCCCCCGACGCCGAAGCGTCGGGGGCTCAGGTGCTCATCAGTCGGCGGCCCTAGTAGCCGTAGCTCGCGTACTGGTAGCCCGCCGGCTGGACATAGGCGCCGTGGACATAGCCGACGCCGACGCCGCCGCGACCGACCAGGATCCATTCCGTGCCGCGCACCCGGGCCAGGGCCGGGAAGCTCTCGCCGGCCCGCAGGCTGCCGACCCGAGCCGAAGATGTGGTCGGGGCCGAACGCAGGTTCAGCGTCGAGGTGGCCACGAAGCCGCCGCCGTCGCGGACGAAACGGGCCGGGGCCAGATTGCCGTTCAGGCGATAGCCGTTCTGAACATAGGTCGCCGGTTGGGCGTAGGGCTGGCCGTAGCCATGGGCGGACTGCGTCTGGCCATCGCGCTGCATCTTGCAGCCGACATAGGAACCGGTGGCCGCGCCGGCCACGGCGCCGATGGCCGTGCCCGTGCCGCGGTCGTTTTTGGCCAGGTTCGAACCGGCGACAGCGCCCAGCAGCGCGCCGATCAGCGCGCCGCCGGCCTGTTTGCCGCCGGGGGCGTCGCAGCTCACGATCGAACCCAGGCCGCCGCCGGTGGGCGCACGATACTGCTGGGCGTTGGCGCTCGAGACGGCGCCGGCCGCCAGCACGCCGGCGAGGCCTGCAACAGCCGCGCCGCGCATCAGCTTGGAACTCTTGGACATACGCATGGCTTGGTCTCCGCCTTTCTTGAGTATCTGTCTCGAGGCTTGCCCCGATGACCGACACCCTAGACGGGCCTACCTGAACAGCCGCCGCGACGGATCTGACAGAAACTGTTCAGCTTCGGGCTGTCCTCAGCCGCCAGCTAGCCGGATCGCGGCCGACCGCGCGTGAGCGGGCAGTCCCTCCGCATCCGCCAAGGCCACGGTCGGTGGACCGAGCGCGGCGAAAGCCGCCTCGTCGCACTTCACGATCGAGGTTCGCTTGATGACGTCGTAGAGCGTCAGGCCCGACGAAAACCGGGCCGCACGGCTGGTCGGCAGGACGTGATTGGAACCCGCCACATAGTCGCCGATCGCCTCGGGTGCGTGGCGGCCCAGGAAAATGGCTCCGGCGTGGCGCACGCGATTGGCGAGGCGTTCCGGGTTGTCCAAGGCGAACTCGACATGCTCGGGCGCGATGAGATCGACGAGGCGAGGCGCCTCGTCCAGCGGCGCGATAACGATTGCGCCGTGGTCGCGCCAGGACGCGGCGGCGTCCTCACCCGTCGAGAGCGTGGTGAGTTGACGCTCCACCGCCGCGGCGACCTGCTCGGCGAACGTCAAGTCGTCGGTGATCAGTATGGCCTGGGCGGCCGGGTCGTGCTCAGCCTGAGAAAGCAGGTCGGCGGCGATCCACTCCGGATTGTTCGCACGATCGGCCACGACTACGATCTCGGAGGGGCCGGCCAGCGCGTCAATGCCAACCGTGCCGTAGACCCGGCGCTTGGCGGCGGTGACATAGGCGTTTCCGGGACCGACGATCTTGTCCACCGGGCGAATAGGTCCAGCGCCATAGGCCAACGCCGCGACGGCCTGGGCGCCGCCGACACGCCAGATCTCCGTGATCCCCGCTTCCTTGGCGGCCGCGAGCACGGCGGGCTGCAGTCGGCCGGGGGGCGTGACCATGGCGACGCGGTCGACGCCCGCGACGGCGGCCGGCACCGCGTTCATCAACACCGTGGAGGGATAGGCCGCTCGGCCGCCGGGGACATAGATTCCGACGGCTTCGATGGGCGTCCATCGCCAGCCGAGCTCGACGCCCGCGTCATCGGTGAACCAGGCGTCGGCGGGACGTTGGCGTTCGTGGTACGCGCGGATGCGTGCCGCCGCGAAGGTGATCGCCTCTCGCACGTCCTGCGGGCATTGCGCCGCCCCATCCTCGATCTCGTCGATCGTGACACGGATGTTGGCTTCATCGACATTGGCACGGTCGAATTGCCGACCATAGCGCAGCACGGCAGGCAAACCCTCTGCGCGAACGGCGGCAAGCACGTCCCGCACAGCGAGGTCCACATCGTCCGGCGTTTCGCGCCGCTCTTCAATGAAAGCGGCGAAGGCGGCCTCGAAGCCGGGATCGGTGAATTGAAAACGGCGCATGGCCGGCTCTATTAGCGGCCCAATCCCGGCAAGGCTATGGCCTGTCAGGCTTCGTGCGTCGGGATGCGCGGCGTCGGCCAAGGCGCCGAGACGTCGGCCAGAACCGCATCGACGCATTCGACGGTGGCGCGCAGGTCGCCGCCGCCGGCGAAGGTGAGGCTGAGAACGCCGCCTGGCGCCTCGCCGGCGTCGAACGACAGCGTAAGCAATTCCACCACGGCGGCCTTGGCGGTTCGGCGCAGTTTCCGGGTCTGGACCGCCAGCACGGAACCGATTTGCAAGCCGCTGCGCACCCGCTCTCCGCCCGGCCCTTCCCAGCGATAGCGGTTGACGCTGAGCGTCAACCGCCGCGCCTTGGCGTCATAGGCGATATCGCCGATCTTGCAGATGGCGTCCTGGAGCGCCGCTGCGATCACGGCGAGGTCATCAGCGTCTTCGGCCAGCAACCGCAAGCGTGGGGATCCAGCGACACTCATCGATTAGTCCTCCGACTCGCCGTCGCCAGCGATGCGACGGATTTGCGCGCCGCAGGCGCCGAGCTTTTCTTCCAGCCGTTCGAAGCCGCGATCCAGATGATAGACCCGGTTCACCACGGTTTCTCCGCGCGCGGCCAGGGCGGCGATCACGAGGCTAACCGAGGCTCGCAGGTCTGTGGCCATGACCGGCGCGCCCTCCAGAGCCTCGACGCCGCGGACCCTCGCTTCGCCGCCCGACACCGAAATGTCGGCGCCCAGCCGCGCCAATTCCGGCGCATGCATGAACCGGTTCTCGAAGATGGTCTCTCGGATGATGCTCTCGCCACTGGCCAGGGTCATCAAGGCCATGAACTGCGCCTGCAGGTCGGTCGCAAAGCCTGGATAGGGATCGGTTTCAATCTCGACCGCTTGCAGACGGCCGCCGTTGCGTTTGATGGTCGCGCCGTCCTCGTGGCGGGTCACGCTGACCCCGGCTTCCTCCATCTTGTCCAACAAGGTGGCGATGAAGTCGCTGCGAGTACGCGTCAGGCGCACCTCCCCGCCGGCCATGGCCGCGGCAAGGGCGAAAGTGCCTGTCTCGATGCGGTCTGGAATGACCGAGTGGGTGGCGCCTGTCAGGCGCGCCACGCCCTCGATGCGGATGCTCGATGTGCCGGCCCCCGAGACCTTCGCGCCCATCTTATTGAGGCAGTCGGCGAGATCCGTGAGTTCCGGCTCGCAGGCGGCGTTGGTCAGGACAGTCTCGCCCCGCGCCAACACCGCGGCCAGCATCGCATGCTCGGTCGCGCCGACGGAAACGAACGGAAAGACGATCTCCGCGCCGATCAGGCCTCGCGGCGCCTGGGCATAGACGTAACCCTCATGCAGATCGATGGTCGCGCCGAGGCTGCGCAGCGCCTCCAGATGCAGGTCCACCGGTCGAGCGCCGATCGTGCATCCGCCAGGCAGCGAGACCTTCGCCTGGCCTGTGCGCGCGATCAACGGCCCCAGGACGTTGAACGACGCCCGCATCTGCCGGACCAGCTCATAGGGCGCGATACCGCTGATGATCTCGCGGGTGTGCAGCACCGTCTCGGCGCCATCGTCCCCTTCCCGTTCCTCGACCTGCGCGCCCAGGCGCTGCAGCAATCGCCCCAGGAAGCGCGTGTCCGCCAGTCGCGGCATGTTGGTCAGGCGCAGGGGTTCGTCGGTGAGCAGGCTGGCGGCCATCAACTTGATGGCGGAGTTCTTGGCGCCGCTGATGGGGATCTCACCCGCCAGCCGCGCGCCGCCGACAATGGCGATGCGATCCAATCTCGTTCCTCGAAGGTGGCCGGCGCGCCGCCGGCCTTGGCCGCTATCTAGCCTGCGCGGCGATCCGCGCAAAGTCGGCCCCGCTAGGCGCCGTCCTCGGCCTTCACGGGCCTCGGCGGTGGGGTCCGCTCGCTGGCCTTCCGGCGTCGTAGATTCGCCCGCAAGGCTGAGGCGAGTTTCGCCTCTCGCGCCTCGACGTCGGATTTTCCAGGTTTCTCCATGCAAACTTGGCGTGCGATGTGATGACCGCCGCGTCAAGACGCCTTTCGGCGCTTTTAGGCTTCACGCGGACGCCGGCTTTGGCTATAGCCCGCGCCTTCGCCGCCGTAGCTCAGTGGTAGAGCGCATCCTTGGTAAGGCTGAGGTCCAGGGTTCGAGTCCCTGCGGTGGCACCATGTTCCCCTAAGCTTCGAAGGCTTAGGGGAACGCCACTCTCCGGCAAGTGACGATCTAGCTCCACCGCGTGAGTAGGCGTGGAAGCTGTCCAGCCCCAACACCTCATGGATGTCGGCGATCGTCGCCACCCCGTTCACCTCCGCGAGACGCGCAGGCAGCACTGTGTCTCGCTCGTCATCCTCGCACCAAAAGTCGGGGTGAGCCCTCATAGACTCACAAACCCGGGCCTTCACGTCCGCGAGAGAGATCGGCTCGAGAGGTTCCAGATCGTGCTCTATGCGGAACTGCGCGGGACCCGGCATCAAGCGCGATAGCCAAGATCCGGCCCGCCCCGTTCGCTGGACCGAGCGGACGATCCAGCGACGCCCTTCGGCGTCCACGAACTCCATCCCGATCTGCAAACCCTCCGCCAAGGTTCGCGGACCACACGTCGTCAGGGCCTCCAGGTCAGGCAGCCCCTAGACGTCGGAGTCGGCCTTAACCCCAGAACAGGAAAGCGAAAGTCCGCCTGCGCCGCCTTCATGCTCGCCCCACCTCGCCACGAACAAAAGAGGAACTTATGCAGTATGAAGCTTGTGAAGCTAAAATCAGCGCGGCCGATCCGGAGACAGATCCGCGCGCGCGGCGTAGCGGCGCCCGCGAACGACCTCGTCGCGCATCGCGTCGACGAGCACCAACCGGCGCTCAAAGGACCTACGTGTCTTGCTAATTTGTATCCGGGTAGTATTTAGGACCCGAACGACGGCTCGATGTGCGGCGTCGCCAGGAGTTCCGATGTCCGCGACCGAGACCTTCACGGCCTTTGTTCGCCGCCGCCGCATCGCCGCCGGATCTCTTCTTCAGGTGATACCTGCGGTCAAGGCGGCGGCCGACGCCGACGCAACGCATCTGCTGGTCTTCGACGACGCCACGGGCCGCACTGTCGAACTCGACCTGCGAGGCGCCTTGGCCGATGTCCTGGAGCGCCTCAGAGACAAGCCCGACGTCGAACCCGCCAAGCCGGCGGGCCGCGGGCGGCCCAAGCTCGGCGTCATCGCCCGCGAGGTGACGCTGCTGCCGCGCAATTCCCGTGGAGATGTCAAGAACAAATCAGGAACGAAATGACCCACTATCGCCGGTCCTCCGCCGCCAGCATGTCCAGGGCCACGGCCAGGATCGCCTCGAGCTGATAGGCCTCGCGCTCCGCCTTCGTCGCTTCGCGCGGGGTGAGTTCCTCGCCACAGATCCGGTCGCACGCGGCCACCAGCGCCGCGTGGTGGCGAAGTCGCCGGCGGTAGGCCGCCAGCCGCAGGCCAGCCTGGGCATTGGCCTCGGCCGTCGCCAGCACCTCGTTCAACGGCACGCCGCCACCCTCGCTGTCCCCCGGCCTAACGTCGAGCGTCGAGGGAATGGAGACGTCGCCCCGGGCGCGCCGGTAACAGGCGCCGTAGCGTTCCCCCGCCGCCCGCTGGGCCGCCGTCAGCCGCCCCTTGCCGGTCAGCCACTCCAGGCCGGCCTGGCGTCGGTAGGGCTTGCCGCGCTTGCCCGGCCCGACCTGCGGCGTCTCGAAGGCGCTGCCACGCGCGGTCGAGAGCGCCACGGTTTCCGTCACGCCCTCGTCGACCGCCTGGGCCTCGGCGCGCGCCTGGCCACGGCGTTCCTGGGTCAACAGCCGTTCGCGCTCCAGGCGCGCCAGGTATGCGGCCCGGCTCATGGCCAGACCAGCGGCAGGCAGACCGCCACGCCGTCCCGCCCAATCCGACGCTCCGAGAAAGCGCAGAACCCGCCTTGCGCCATCACCGCGGCCACATGAGCGTCATGGCGCGCGAACTTGGGAAGCTGCCGATCGCCGGCGCCGCGTGCCTGCACCTTGCGGAAGACCTTCTCCAGCCGTCTCGCCATGGCGGGTTCGAGCTGCAATTCGGCCATCGCCCGCCGGGGTGGCGTCCCCGTTTGTCGTAGGGCGGCGTAGTCTTGTGGCGAGCGAGGTGATGTTTCATGTCCCATGGGTTGCACTGTATGGAACATATAAAGAACGGGCAAGAATTTTGTGTAGTTTTCCTACATCAGTTCGTCTATGACACTGCGCCATGGATGAACGCTTCCAACGCCTGCGCCTGGCGCGCACCCACAGGGGCTTCGACACCGCAGCCGCGGCGGCTGAAACCTTTGGGTGGAATCGCAACACCTATGCGTCGAACGAGAACGGCAACGCACCCTTCTCCTATCGCAAGGCCAAGGAGTATGCCGCCGCCTTCGGCGTCCGCCCGGAGTGGCTCTACGACGCCTCGGGCGCCATGCTGCCGGCGCGGGTCGAGGGCTTGGCGCCGATCCTCGGGCGCGTGGGGGCCAATCCCGAGGGCGACGTGCTGTTCGCCACCGGCCAGGAAGCCGGCGACTTGGCTCCAATTCCACCTGGGGGAACAGACAAGGCGGTGGCCTTGCTGGTCGCCGGTCATTCCATGAGAGGGCTCGCCGACGATGGCGCCCTGATCTATTTCGAGGATCAGCGCAGCGCGCCAAGCCACGACATGCTGGGTGAGGTGGTCGTGGTCGAGGTCGATACCGACGAGGTTCTCGTCAAGCGGCTGCTGCGCGGCAGCGGACCGGGCCTCTACGATCTGGAGAGCATCGCCGGCCCCACCCGGCGCGACGCCAGACTCCGGTGGGCGGCCCATATCACCGCGATTATCCCGCCCTACCAGGCCCGGCGGATCATCATCCGCGACCGCTGAGCGGGACTGTATAAATTCTACGATTCAAATTGAATCGGTCCAGTATGTAATATACATTCTCCGAATGCACACGTCGGAACTGGACGCCTTTGTCGCCGCGGAGATCGCCGCTGAGCGCCAAGCGCGATCGCTGGCTCTACGATCGGTTGAACGACATCGTGGCGTCTGTTGGTCCGGGCTCAGCGCCGACGCCTATCGGCCCCGGGGTCGCGACGCGCTGGAGGCTGAGGCGGCGGCGAAGCTTGCGCGACG
>NZ_JANOCX010000180.1:0-5360 GCF_031412415.1 Phenylobacterium sp. | reverse complement strand
GTCTGCGCTGCGTCGGTCAGCAGCAGGCCCTTGGGCGTTCGCTTGAACAGCGCCGCGCCCACATAGTCCTCAAGGTTCTGGATTTGCTGGCTCACGGCTCCAGGCGTCACCGACAGCTCGTCGGCGGCGCGGGAGAAGTTGAGATGCCGCGCCGCGGCCTCGAACGCCCGCAAGGCGTTGAGCGGCGGCAGGCGGCGGCGCTCGGTGTTTCTCTCCATCAAGTTTCCTGACAGCCCCGGCAGAAGTCCTTGGGTTGCGAATTGGGGCCTTGGCGACCAGTTTGCAACCGTCCGCAGATGTATCGGCCCTTTTCGTCGGCGGGCAAATCGGTGGGACGGGCGCAAGTCCGTCCCACTCCGATTCAGCAGTTTAGTGATTAGAGAAGCTAATGCCTATGTCGCAAAGCAAGCCCAAGCCGAAGGACGCCAAACGCCTCGTCGTCCTGAGCGGACGCGGCGAGCGCGCGCCGGGAGCCGTCTGGCTGGTGGGCGCTGGTCCCGGCGATCCCGAGCTGTTGACGATCAAGGCGCTGAAGGTGCTGCAAACCGCCGACGTGGTCGTCCATGACGGCCTGGTTTCCGAAGAAATTCTCGACCTGGCGCCCGAGGCGGCGCGTCGGATCTCGGTGGCCAAGCGCAAGTCGCGCCATTCCTATGCGCAAGGTGAGATCAACGCGATGCTGGTCGCCTTCGCCCAGGACGGACTGACCGTCGTGCGGCTGAAGGGCGGCGACCCCTTCATCTTCGGCCGTGGGGGCGAGGAACTGGAAGCCTGCCGCGCGGCGGGCGTCGAGTGCAGGATCGTCCCCGGCGTCACCGCCGCCTTGGCCGCCGCCGCCGATGCGGGCGCGCCGCTGACCCATCGCGGTTCGGCACAGGCGGTGACCTTCGTCACCGGCCACGCCTCGGCCGGCGATGAGCCGAATCTGGACTGGGAAGGCCTGGCCAAGGCCAACCAGACCGTCGTGATCTATATGGGCGTCTCCACCGCCGCTGGAATTTCCACGCGACTGATGGGCGCGGGGCGTTTGGGTTCGACCCCGGCCCTGATCGTCGCGAACGCCAGCCGCGCCAATGAACGCCGGATCGTCACGACCCTGGCTGGGTTGCCTGCGGCCGCCGCAGAGGTCGCTGGTCCCGCCCTGCTGATCGTGGGCGAAGCCATGGCGCTGGCCCAGGCCGGGGCGGCCGAGATCGTTGCACACGTCGAAGTCCGCGAACGTGGAGCGATGTCATGAGGGCCTTGACCGCCAACCGCCTCGACGACGGCGAGGTTGTGTTCTGGAAGTCCGGCGACTGGGTCACCCGGTTCGCCGACGCCGAGCTGTTCACGGACGCCGCGACAGGCGAGGCCGCCGAGGCCTCGGCCAAGACCCAGGGTACGGTCGTCGTCGACGCCTATCTGATCGATCTGGTGGAGAGCGAAGGTCTGTGGGCGCCGCTCAGCTATCGCGAGCGTCTGCGGGCGCTGGGCCCGACCAACCATCTGCACCACGGCAAGCAGGCCGAGGGCGGGGCCGCCATCGAGGCCTTGCAACACGCCGCGGGCGCCGCCCGGTCCACCGGCCGCGTCAACCTGATCAAGCGCTAGGAGAGGGAGGGAGCCAATGTACCAGTACGACGCCCTCGATAAGGAATTCCTGGCTGACCGGGCCACCGAGTTTCGGGAACAGGTGGCCCGCCGGCTGGCCGGCGAGATCACCGAGGAGCAGTTCAAGCCGATCCGGCTCATGAACGGGCTCTATCTGCAACTGCACGCCTACATGCTGCGGGTGGCGATACCCTACGGGTCGTTGAACCCGGTGCAGATGCGCGCGCTGGCGCAGATCGGACGCAAGTACGACAAGGGCTACGGCCACTTCACCACGCGCCAGAACCTGCAGTTCCACTGGATCAAGCTGGCCGACACGCCCGCGATCCTGGACGATCTGGCGGCGGTGGACATGCACGCCATCCAGACCAGCGGCAACTGCATCCGCAACGTCACGGCCGATCCCTATGCCGGCGCCACCGCCGAGGAGATCGACGACCCGCGCGTCTGGTCCGAGGCGATCCGCCAGTGGTCCAGCCTGCACCCGGAATTCTCGTTCCTGCCGCGCAAGTTCAAGATCGCCATCACGGCCTCGGCCAAGGACCGCACGGCGGCCAAGGTCCACGACATCGGCCTGATGGTCCGCCGCGCCCGCGACGGAACCCTGGGCTTCGAGGTGATCGTCGGCGGCGGCCTGGGGCGCACGCCCTATGTCGGTCCGACCATCAAGGAATTCCTGCCGGCCAACCGGCTGTTTTCGTACTTGGAAGCCGTCCTGCGCGTCTACAACCGCCATGGTCGCCGGGACAACAGCTACAAGGCCCGGATCAAGATCCTGGTCGCGGCGCTGGGCGCCGAGGAGTTCGGCCGCCAGGTCGAGGCCGAGTGGGAGAAGGTGGGCGCCGCCGGCGACCTGCCCGACACCGAGGTCGCCCGCATCCGAGGCGCCTTCGCCGCCACGGCCTTCGACACCCTGATCAACCGCTCGGAAGTCTTCGAGGCGGCCAAGGCGGCTGATCCGGCCTTCGCCCGCTGGGCGCGCAACAACCTGCGCCCTCACAAGCGCGCGGGCTATTCGATCGTCGAGATCTCGCTGAAGGGCATCGGCGATACGCCCGGCGACGCCTCGTCCGACCAGATGGACGTGGTGGCCGACCTGGCCGAACGCTACGGCCAGAACGACATCCGGGTGACTCACGAGCAGAACCTGGTCCTGCCGCACGTGAAGCTGGACGACCTTGCGGTGGTCCATGCGGAGCTTCAGCGGGCCGGGCTGGCCACGCCGAACGTCAACCTGATCTCCGACATCATCGCCTGCCCGGGGCTGGACTACTGCGCGCTCGCCAATGCGCGGGCCATCCCTATCGCCCAGGACATCGCGCGCAAGTTCGAGAACCAGGACCGCGCCGAGCTGATCGGTGAGCTAAAGATCAAGATCAGCGGCTGCATCAACGCGTGCGGCCACCACCACATCGGCCACATCGGCATCCTGGGCGTCGATAAGAAGGGCGAGGAGTTCTACCAGCTCACCCTGGGCGGCTCCGGCGCCGAGGACGCCGCCGTGGGCTCCATGCTGGGCCCGGCCCTGCCGGCCAACCGCGTGGCCGGGGCGATCGACGTCCTGGTCGACGTCTATCTGCGCGAACGCCAGGGCGAGGAGCGCTTCCTCGACACCGTGCGGCGCACTGGGGTCGCTCCGTTCAAGGAGGCCGTCTATGCCGACGCGCATTAAGCTCCAGCCCGATGGCGCGTTCGTCCTGGCCGAGGACCCGTTCACCCATGTGGCCGACGATGTCGGCCTGCCGCCCGGCGACGTCATTGTCTCCCTGACCCGCTTCCAGGCAGAGGGCGAGCGCCTGTTGTCGGAGGGCCGGTCGGTGGGGGTTCGCATCGAGCCCGCCGAAGAGGTCGAGACCCTGGCCTACGATTTGCCGCGCATCGCCGTGGTGGCCGTGGCCTTCCCGAAGTACCGCGACGGGCGGGCCTATACCGCCGCGCGGTTGCTGCGCGAGCGCTTCGGCTTCAATGGTGAAATCCGCGCCGTGGGCGACGTCCTGCGCGAGCAGGCGGGCTTCATGGTCCGCACCGGCATGGACGCCTTCGAGCCCGCCGATGGGTCGACGCCCGAGCAATGGGCCCACGTCGCCCACCGTCAACGTCATGTCTACCAACGCGCCGCCGACGGCCGGCCTCCGGCCTTCGCGGAACGGGAGTGATGAGTATGGCCTTCGATAATGTCGAGCGTCCGTCGCTGGTCGCCCGCCTGGACGCCGAGCTGCGACACGCTCACCCGGTGACCGTGCTGGAATCGGCCGTGGAGTCGTTCGGCGACCGGCTTGCCATGGTCTCGTCCTTCGGGGCCGAGTCCGTGGTGCTGCTGCACATGATCTCGAAAATCAAACCGGATACGCCGGTGCTGTTCCTCGACACCGGCATGCTGTTCGGCCAGACCCTCGACTATCGAAAGCAACTGGCCGCGAAGCTGGGCCTCACCGACGTGCGCGACCTGCGCCCGCACTATCAGGACCTGGCCACCACCGACCCCGAAGCCAAGCTCTGGCAGACCGACACCGACGCCTGCTGCGAGATTCGCAAGGTGATCCCGCTGGACCGGGCGCTGGGCGATTTCGACGCCTGGATCACAGGGCGCAAGCGGTTCCATGGCGGCGACCGCCTGTCGCTGCCGGTGGTGGAGCCGGCCGACGCCCAGGTGAAGTTCAACCCGCTGGCCAATTGGGGCAAGGCCGAGCTCGACGCCTATATGGCGCAGCATGACCTGCCGGCTCATCCGCTGGTGGCGCAGGGCTTTCCGTCCATCGGCTGCTGGCCCTGCACCAAGCCGGTGGAGGAGGGCGAGGATGTCCGTGCCGGTCGTTGGGCGGGCCAGGACAAGACCGAGTGCGGCATCCACGTCGCCCGCGCCCCGGGCGCGATCAGCAATGTCGGCGGCGACATCTGAACCGCCATTCAGCTAAAGACGCATCATGACGCAGACTATCGCCCCGGCCGCGCCGCCCAAGAAGGCGGGCGCCTTCTTCACCGAGACCGTCACCCACGTCCAGCACTGGACGCCGGAGCTGTTCTCGTTCCGCACCACCCGCGACCCGACCCTGCGATTCCAGAGCGGCCAGTTCCTGATGGTCGGGCTGGAAGTGGACGGCAAGCCGCTGGTGCGCGCCTATTCCGTGGCGTCCCCGTCCTGGCATGAAGAGCTCGAGTTCTACTCCATCAAGGTTCAGGACGGCCCGCTGACCTCGCGCCTGCAGAAGATCCAGGTGGGCGACCAGGTGCTGATCGGCCGCAAGCCCACCGGCACCCTGGTGTTGGACGGCCTCAAGCCCGGCAAGCGGCTCTACATGCTGGGCACCGGCACAGGCCTGGCGCCCTGGCTCAGCCTGGCGCGCGATCCCGAGGTCTATGACCGCTTCGACCAAGTGATCGTCACGCACACGGTGCGCTCGGTGGCTGATCTGAACTATCGCGAGCTGTTCGAGACCGAGCTGGCGCAGGACGAGATCCTCAGCGAGGTGATCGGCGACAAGCTCACCTACTATCCGACCGTGACCCGCGAGCCGTTCAAGACCCAAGGCCGGATCACCACGCTCATCGAGTCCGGCAAGATCTTCGAGGACCTGGGGTTGCCGCCCCTGGACCCCGCCGTCGACCGCCTGATGCTATGCGGCGGCCCTTCGGTGCTGGCCGATCTCAAGGTGCTGCTGGAGGCGCGGGGCTACGAAGAAGGCTCGCTGGCCAAGCCGGGCGACTACGTCCTGGAACGCGCCTTCGTCGAGACCTGATCGGCGATGGTGAGGACGAAGGCCGCGCGGTCC
>NZ_JANOCX010000179.1:0-5026 GCF_031412415.1 Phenylobacterium sp. | reverse complement strand
TGGGAACGATTTAGCGCTTCGTACGCAAGCGTACAGCCGAAGTCGCCCAGATAGGACCACTCCAGCGGTATCAAAGATGATCGGATCACCATTGAGCTTCCATGCCCCTGCGGCCATGTCCTGGGCGTAGGTCGCGACCTGCTGTTGATCAACGGGCGCCTCATTGCGCACTCGCTTCAACAACTCGGCCGCCTCGGCAGGCTCGATGTTCCGAACCTCGTGAGTTAGCAATTTCCGCCCGGATTGAACTTCTGAGAGCGCGGTCATTAAGGAAACCTCCATCGATTGATGCAGGCTATTCATTCTGTTGCGCGGTGCAAGCAGCTTCGTGCACCCTGACGAGACGACATTTATGTCTTGCTGGTATGAGCAATATTAACTGCGATAACAGTATGTTACGGGAGCGCAGAGTGCGACACACGTGTCGTGTTGCACGCCTTGGAGCAAGATGACTTGGAAATTTCAGACGGCCCTACTGCCCGCTTCGGGGTCCTCGATGGGCCGTGTTGTTGCTCGAAGACGAGTGTATGATAGTCACTAGAGCGCTATATCGAGCGCTCCTGTATCGGGCGAGATAGTCGATTGCCCCCTACAGCTTCCCCTTCCGGAACCGCTCCGCCGCCTCGGCCCGCGCCTCCGCCTTCACCCGCTTCACCGCCCCACGATCCACCTCTTCCCCCGGCGCCGTCAGCGCATCGTTGGCGAACTCCAGGTCCAGCATCTTCAGCCGCTTGATCTCGTCGCGCAGTCTTGCGGCGGTCTCGAACTCCAGGTTGGCGGCGGCTTCGCGCATCTTGGCTTCGAGGTCGCGCAGGGTGGTCTTGAAGTTGTCGCCCAGGAACGGCTTGGAGCCTTCGGCCACGCCGACCGGGACCAGGGGGCGGTCCTTCTCGTAGCCGCTGGCGAGGATCTCCTTGATGGAGCTCTTGATGCTCTCGGGCGTGATGCCGTGTTCGAGGTTGTAGGCCTCCTGCTTCTCGCGGCGGCGTGAGGTTTCGTTAAGCGCGCGCTCCATGCTGCCGGTGACGCGGTCGGCGTAGAGGATGACCTGGCCGTCGACGTTGCGCGCGGCGCGGCCGATGGTCTGGATCAGGCTGGTCTCGGAGCGCAGGAAGCCTTCCTTGTCGGCGTCGAGGATGGCGACCAGGCCGCACTCGGGGATGTCGAGGCCCTCGCGCAGCAGGTTGATCCCCACCAGGGTGTCGAAGGCGCCCAGGCGCAGATCGCGGATGATCTCGATCCGCTCCATGGTGTCGATGTCGGAGTGCATGTAGCGCACGCGCAGGCCCTGCTCGTGCATGTACTCGGTGAGGTCCTCGGCCATCTTCTTGGTGAGCACGGTGATCAGGGAGCGGTAGCCCTTGGCCGTGGTCTGGCGGACCATGTCGATGACGTCGTCCACCTGGCTGAAGCCGCCGGTGGTGACCGGGCGCACCTCGACCGGGGGGTCGATCAGGCCGGTGGGGCGGATCACCTGCTCGGCGAAGACGCCGCCGGCGCGCTCCATCTCCCAGTTGCCGGGGGTGGCCGAGACGTGGACGGTCGCCGGCCGCATGGCGTCCCACTCCTCGAACTTGAGCGGGCGGTTGTCGAGGCAGGAGGGCAGGCGGAAGCCGTATTCCGCCAGGGTGAACTTGCGGCGGTAGTCGCCGCGGTACATGCCGCCGATCTGGGGCACCGACTGGTGGCTCTCGTCGACGAACAGCAGGCCGTTCTCGGGGATGTATTCGAAGAAGGTCGGGGGCGGCTCGCCGGTGCGGCGGCCTGAGAGATAGCGGCTGTAGTTCTCGATGCCGGCGCAGGAGCCGGTGGCCTGGATCATCTCGATGTCGAAATTGGTCCGCTGCTCCAGGCGCTGGGCCTCCAGCAGCTTGCCGTTGGCGACCAGCCAGTCGAGGCGCTCCTTCAGCTCGGCCTTGATGGAGATGACCGCCTGGTTGAGCGTCGGGCGCGGGGTCACGTGGTGGCTGTTGGCGTAGATCTTGATGCCGTCGAGGTCGGCGGTCTTCTTGCCGGTCAGGGGGTCGAACTCGGTGACCGTCTCGACCTCGTCGCCGAACAGGCTGATGCGCCAGGCGCGGTCCTCGTAGTGGGCGGGGAAGATCTCGATGGTGTCGCCGCGCCGGCGGAACGAGCCGCGCTCGAAGGCCGCGTCGTTGCGCTTGTACTGCAGGGCCACCAGGTCGCCCATCAGCCGCTTCTCGTCGATCTTCTGGCCGGGCTCCAGGGTCATGGTCATGGCCGTGTAGGTCTCGACCGAGCCGATGCCGTAGATGCAGGAGACCGAGGCGACCACGATCACGTCGTCGCGCTCGAGGATCGCCCGGGTCGCCGAGTGGCGCATCCGGTCGATCTGCTCGTTGATGGATGAGTCTTTCTCTATGTAGGTGTCGGTCCGCGGGACGTAGGCCTCGGGCTGGTAGTAGTCGTAGTAGGAGACGAAGAACTCCACCGCGTTCTCGGGGAAGAAGCTCTTCATCTCGGAATAGAGCTGGGCGGCCAGGGTCTTGTTGGGCGCCAGGATCAGGGCGGGCCGCTGGGTCTGCTCGATCACCTTGGCCATGGTGAAGGTCTTGCCGGAGCCCGTGACCCCCAGCAGGACCTGGTCGTGCTCGCGGCCCTCCAGCCCGGCCACCAGGTCGGCGATCGCCGTCGGCTGGTCGCCGGCGGGTTCGTAGTCGCTGACGAGCTTGAACCGCTTGCCGCCCTCCGACTTCTGCGGCCGCGCCGGGCGGTGGGGCTTCCACAGCATCGGCATGGTGTTCTCGTCATAGTCGAAGGCGGCCGACATGTCGGCGACGCCGGCGGGGACGGTGGGTTCGGCGGAACGGGGCATGAACGCCAAGGTAGGATTGATCATGCCCGGATGCTAGCGCCCCGATGCGCCCAAAACTGTCAGCAGGATGGCGGGGGCAGATCTCGCCTCAAATTGACACTGTGTGACACACAGTATACGTCACACAGTATGGCGACGGACGACGACATCTTCGAGGCGCTTCGGCTTGAACTGCGGCGGGGATCGCTGATCCTGGCGGTGCTGGGCCAGCTGCGCGGCGAGCACTACGGCTACACCCTGCGCAAGGCCCTGGCCGACAGCGGCGTGGAGATCGACGAAGGCGCGCTCTATCCGATGCTGCGCCGGCTGGAGAGCCAGGGCCTGCTGACCAGCGAATGGCGCGAGGAGGAGAAGCGGAAGAAGCGCTTCTACACCCTGTCGCCCCAGGGCCAGACGGTCCTGATCCGCCTTGTCGCCGAGTGGCGCGAACTGAACGCCTCCCTCAACCGAATCCTGAAGGACGACGCGTGATGGATCTCATCGACCGCTATCTGGGCGCCGTGAAGCGCGAGCTGCCCGAGGGCCAGCGCGAGGACGTGGCCGCCGAACTGGGCGACGTGCTGCTGTCGCAGCGCGAGGAGCGGGAGGCCGAGCTGGGCCGCGCCCTGACCCGCGAGGAGACCGAGGCGATGCTGGTCGGGTTCGGCCACCCGCTGGTGGTCGCCGGGCGGTATCGCAAGGTCCAGCACCTGATCGGGCCGGAGATGTTTCCGTTCTGGTGGTTCGCCCTGAAGCTCACCTTCGCCACGGTGGGCGGGGTCTATCTGGTGCTGGTCATCCTGCGGATCCTGGCCACCGAGGATGTGGCGCGGGGCCTGAGCCGGGTGCTGCCGTCCGTGACCCACGGTGCGCTGTTCACCTTCGGCGTGGTCACCCTGGTCTGTTTCCTGCTCGAGCGATCGGGCCTGGACCTGTCGAAGCGGTGGCGGCCGCGCGACCTGCCGCCCAGCGGCTCGGCGACCCGGTCGCGGTTCGACCTTTCCACCGACATCGCCATGGGCGTGGTGTTCATCCTGTGGTGGACCGGCGCCATCGAGTTCAGCGCCATCTTGCGCCACGACGGCTATCCGGTGGTCGGGATGGCCCAGGTCTGGCGCGACCTCCATGCCCCGATCCTCGCCTACGCCGTGGCCAGCCTGGCCGTGAGCCTGGTGGAGTTCGTGCGGCCGGCCTGGGTGACCCCGAACCGGCTGCTGAGCGTGGGGCGGCATCTGACGGCCGCGGCGATCCTGGTGGTGTTGTTGCGCTCGGGGCCCTGGGCGACGGTGAGCGCGGGCGCGGAGAGCGCGCGCCTGCTGACCAGCGTCGAGCTGGCGATCCAGATCGGGTTGTCCGCCGGGCTGGCGGCCAGTCTGTGGGGCGCGGGGCAGGGCCTGTGGCGCCTGGCGCGGGGCGCGCGCGCCTAGCGGCCCTTCTCCGCCCGGCGCTCCAGGACCTCGCACTTGGCGGGGGTCACCACGGGCCAGGGGCCGGGGTCGGACCCGATGCGGCGGGTGGCCTCCTCTGGGGTGATGCGTTCACGCGCCGCGAGTTGGGCTGCGGCCCGGTCGGCGAAGCCCCGGCCCGATCGCATGGCGACATCGAAGCGCGCCCGGGCGTCAGGATCGTCGCGGCGGCGCAGGGCCGGGCCGCCGGAGCCCAGGGAGACATTGGCGGCGCTGCGGTCCCAGTTGCTGGGGAAGGCCGGCGTGGCGCGGAGATAGCGCTGCATGGCGCAGGCCTGTTGCACGCGCCAGGCCGGCGCGGCGGCGGCCTGGGCGGTAGAGCCCGCGCCGACGAGAATCAAAACTGCGACCGCCTGCTTCAGCATCGTCGCCAGCTACGATCAGAAATACGGCGCGCCCGTGGCGGCGATGGCGATGACCGCGACCAAGACCGCCAGGGCGAAGGTGACGTGAAGCACGGCGAACTCCCCCAGAATCGCTTCCTGTACGGATGCAATTCTGGGGGAGCGCCCGACCGCCCACATGACCTATCCGGACTATGCCCAATAGGGGAAAGCGGCCCGGGGTCCTCGCTCCAGGGGCGAGGACCCTGTGGCTATTTGTCGGCCGCCTTGCTGACGGCCGTGCCCACCGCCGCGCCGGCGACGGCGCCGACGGGTCCGCCGACCACGGCGCCTGTCGCCGCGCCCGTGGCGGCCCGTTGCTCCACATTGTGACCGCAGGCGGCGAGGGTGAGGGCCAGGCC
>NZ_JANOCX010000178.1:0-2910 GCF_031412415.1 Phenylobacterium sp. | reverse complement strand
CTCGTACTGCATCTTGTTCTGCAGCGGCCCCATCTGCACGCCCTGCTGCAGGCCCTCGCCCACCACCGCGGCGTCGGCCAGCCGGGCCAGCTCGTCGCAAACCGCGTCATAGATGCTCTCGTGCACATAGGCCCGCTTGACGGCGATGCAGACCTGGCCGGAGTTCTGGAAGGCGGCGCTGAAGATCTTGCCCGCCGTCGCCTCTGGATTGACGTCGCCCAGCACGATGGCCGCGTCGTTGCCGCCGAGCTCCAAGGTGATGCGCTTCAGCGCGTCGGCCGCGCCGGCCATCACCTTCTTGCCGGTCTCGGTGGAGCCGGTGAAGGAGATCTTGCTGACGTCAGGATGGGCGGTCAGCGCCCCGCCCAGGTCGTTGGCGTCGGCGATCACGTTGAGCACGCCAGGCGGCACGCAATCCTTGACCAGCTCGGCGAAGCGCAGGGTCGACAGGGGCGTCGTCGCCGCGGGCTTCAGCACCACGGTGTTGCCGGCCAGCAGGGCGGCCGGGACCTTGAAGGCCATGAGGATGATCGGAAAGTTCCACGGCACGATGGCGCCGACGACCCCCAGGGCGCGGCGACGGACCTCGACCTTGCGGCCCGGACCGTCGTCCAACACCTTGATCGGCAGGTCGAGGGTCGAGAAGTAGCGGAAGAAGGCCGAGGCGCCATAGACCTCGCCGGTCGCCGCCTCGATGGGCTTGCCCTGTTCCTGGGTCAGCAGGCGGGCCAGCTCCGGTGCGTTGGCCTGGATGATATCGGCCATGGCGACGAGGGCCGCGCGGCGCTCCGCGATGGGTGTGTCGCGCCAGGCTGGGAAGGCGGCCTTGGCGGCGGCCACGGCCTTGTCGAGCTGGGCTTTCGAGGCCCTTGGGCAGGTGGCGACGGACTCCTCGGTGGCCGGGTTGAGGACCTCCATGGTGGAGTCACCGTCTTCGAGGCGACCGTCGATGAGCAGTTTGAACTGTGCCATGGCGCTTCCTTCCCGATTTTGTTGGCGAAAGCTCGCCCACCTGACGCGGGGGCGGTCAAGTCGTCGCGGGGGACGCGAAAGCCGCGCGGCGCGTGGTAACTAGGCCAGATCAACCTGAGTCCGCCGCTCGCGGCGTGGAGGCCCCATGATCATCGCCGGATGGATTCTCGCCCTGCTGGGGCTCGCGCAGGTGGTGTTCTCGGGCACGATCGAGGTGTCGCAGCTGACCGAGGGCAACCGTCTGATCGGGCTGGCGCCCAGCGTGGTGGCCAATGCCGATTTGGTGGGGCAGCGGGCCATGATCCATCAGGCGGGATGCGCGACATTCCTGGCCGGCGTGGTGTTCATCGGCGCGGCCTATCTCAAGCCGGCGCCTCCCGGGCAGCAGTCAAAGGCCTGGACCAGCATGGCGGCGATCGCCGCCCTGGTGCTCACGGTCGCCGCGCTCGGCGGCTTCGGCGCCTTCCTCTACGCCCTGCACGTCCAAAACTCGGACCAGCGGCTGGTCGATGAGATCAAGGCCCGCGAGGCCAAGAACCTCTCCACCGACGCGCTGATGAAGGAGGCCGAGAAGCGGCTCCAGAATGAGGCCGAGGCGGCCGCGGCGTCGCGCTGACCATGACCCGACCGCTCTTTTTCGACCTGCAGGCGACCCACAATCCGCACCGCTGGTACCTGCCGCTGAGCCCCGCCGTCTGCGTGGGACCACCCGGAAACCTGTTCATGTTCGGTGGGGTCGGGCTGGGTTCCTCCATCGCGGCGCTGGAACGGACCTGCGAGCGGCCGGTGATCTGGGCGACCGCGCAGTATCTGTCCTACGCCCGCCCGCCAAGTGTCGTTGACCTGGATGTCTGGGTGCCGGCGGCCGGCAAGTACAACAGCCAGGCCCGGGTGACCGGCCACGTGGGCGACAAGGAGATCTTCACGGTCAACGCCGCCCTGGGCGCCCGGCCGAGCGAAATGTCGCGCCAGTGGTTGACCATGCCAGATTGCGCCGCGCCGGAAGACTGCCCGCCCGCCGCTCACTGGCGCGGCGGCGGAGACGACCTGCACAGCCGCATCGAGGTGCGGGTGGCCAAGGGGCACTACGCGGGCACCGACGCGGGCGATGGCGAGGATGGCCGGCTGCTGCTGTGGGTCCGCCCGCGCGAGCCGATCCCTATCGACGCCACCATGCTGGCGATCATGGCCGACTTCGTGCCGGGCGCCGTCGGCAACGCACTGGGGCTCAACGCCGGAGGCAACAGCCTGGACAACACCATCCGCGTGCGCCGGATCGTGGCGACCGACTGGGTGCTATGCGACACGCGGATCCTGGGCGTGCATGGCGGGTTCGGCCACGGGGCCATGTATCTGTTCGCCCAGGACGGAGAATTGATGGCGACGGCCAGCCAATCAATGATCGTTCGGGTCCACGACGAGCGCAAATAGGCTCGCGGACATGACAAAGGCCGGCGTCGCCGCCGGCCTTTGCTTTGGTGTTTGGTTTTCTTCGAGCTTAGCGCGCGGCCAGCGTGGTGCTGGCTTCAGCCTGGGCCGTGGCCAATTGGTCCAGCGCCGCCTTGGTGGTGGCCTTCACGCAACGGCCGTAGGCGTCGAGGGCCAGGGTCTCGCTGCGGGTTTCGCGGAAGCAGACCGACTTCGCGGCCTTGGTGACGTCTGCTTCGATTTGCGCGGGCGACTTGCCGACCAGGCTGACCGTCATGGAGCCGGCTTGGGCGGGAGCAGAGATGGCCAGAACGGCCAGGGTCGAAAGTGCGAAAGAACGGATCATAATTTGAAGTCCCGAAAGGGGGTTGAGAACAACCACCTCCCGACGTTTCCCTTTGGACGGCGGCCAACTCTCGCGGCGACCGCTACGCCCGAGCTATGGGGACCCGTTGCGTGGCCAGGGTTTCAAGTGAATATTTTGCATCGCAGCGTTATCCTGTTGCGCTG
>NZ_JANOCX010000177.1:0-16557 GCF_031412415.1 Phenylobacterium sp. | reverse complement strand
CTGACGGTGCTGGAATCCGTCATCGATCAACACGTTTCCAACGCGAGAGCCTGACCTTGACCCAGCAACTCGACCGTCGCGCCTTCCTCGCGACCACCGCCGCCGGCGCCCTCGTCGCCACCACGCCCGCCATGGCCCAGGCCGGCGAGGATGCCCGTCTGAAAACCCTGCTGGACGCCATGTTCGAGGAGGCGGTCGACGAGAGTCCCGAGCGGGCCACGGGCCTCGGCCTCGACAAGGGCGCGCGGGCGGCGCTCAAGAGCCAGCTCGACGACTATTCCGCCGCCGGACGCGAGAAGCGCCTGGGCCAGACCCGCGCGCGGGTGGCCAAGCTGAAGGCCATCGATCGCAACGCCCTGTCGCCGGCCTCCAAGGTCGACCTCGACACCGTTCTTTACGGCCAGGAGAACAACCTGGCGGCCGGCGAACGCTTCAAGTTCGGCTCGGTCGGGGGCCGCTTCAGCCCTTATGTGATCAGCCAGCAGACCGGGGTCTACCAAGACATCCCCGACTTCCTGGACAACCAGCACCGCGTCGTCACCGCCGCGGACGCCGACGCCTATCTGGCGCGCCTGAAGGCCTTCACCGTGGCGCTGGACCAGGACCTCGACCGCATGAAGGCCGATGTCGCCGGAGGCGTCGTGCCGCCCAACTTCATCTGCGACCTGGCGCTGGGGCAGATGAAGGCCCTGCGCGACCAGGCGCCTGAAGCGACCATCATGGTCACCTCCATCGCCGGCAAGGCCAAGACCGCCGGCCTCACCGCCGACTATGCGGGTCCCGCGACCAAGATCGTGGCCAGCGAGATCTTCCCGGCCCTGGACCGCCAGATCGCCGCCATGACCGCTGCGCGGGCCATGGCCACCGCCGACGCCGGTGTCTGGAAGCTGAAGGACGGCGCGGCCTACTACGCCGGCGGCCTCAAGACCTCGACCACCACCGACCTTTCGGCCGAGGAGATTCACAAGCTGGGCCTCGATCAGGTGGCCGACATCACCGCGCGCCTAGACGTGATCCTGAAGGGCCAGGGCATGACCAAGGGCACGGTGGCCGAGCGGCTGACCGCGCTCAACGCCGACCCCAAGCAGCTCTACGCCAACACCGATGAGGGCCGCGCCGCCCTGATCGCCGACCTCAACGTCCAGGTGGCCGCCATCGCCGCGCGCCTGCCCCAGGCCTTCAACACGCTTCCCAAGGCCGAGGTGACGGTCAAGCGGGTGCCAGCCTTCATCCAGGATGGCGCCTCCAACGGCTACTACCAGAGCGCCGCGCTGGACGGCTCGCGCCCGGCGGCCTTCTTCATCAACCTGAAGAACACCCACGAGTGGCCCAAGTACAACCTGCCGACCCTGGTCTATCACGAGGCGACGCCCGGCCATCACCTGCAGATCGCGCTCAGCCAGGAGAGCCAGGCCATCCCGATCATCCGGCGGACCGGCGGCGGGTTCTCGGCCTTCACCGAGGGCTGGGCGCTCTACGCCGAGCAGCTTGCCGATGAGATGGGGGTCTACAAGGACGATCCTCTGGGCCAGGCCGGTTACCTGCAGTCCTTCTTGTTCCGCGCCTGCCGGCTGGTGGTGGACACCGGCCTGCACCACAAACGTTGGACCCGCGACCAGGCCACCGACTACATGGTCAGCGTCACGGGCTATCCGCGTTCAAGGGCCCTTCGGGAGATCGACCGCTACTGCTGCTCGCCCGGCCAGACCACCAGCTACAAGGTCGGTCACACGGTCTGGGCGCGCCTGCGCGAAGAGGCCAAAGCCAAGCTGGGCCCGAAGTTCGACCTCAAGGCATGGCACGACGCGGCCCTGCTCTCGGGCTCCATGCCGCTGACGGTGCTGGAACGGAACCTCGGCGAATGGGTGGCGCGAGCCTGATTGAGATCGCGCACTCCGGCGGAGATGGGGAAGGGCTTAGGTCCTAACCCCAGCCCTCGACCGAACCCTTGCGCCGCGCTGCGGGCTTGACGTGGCCCAGGTTGTCGGCCGTCGCCGTCGGCTGCTGGGGGATATCCGTCGGCGCGCCATAGAACCAGCCCTGGGCGTAGTCGACCCCGGCCCGGCGCACGGCCTCCTCGGCGTTGGTGTTCTCCACCATCTCGGCCAGGGTCTTGACCCCCAGCTCGGCGCACATGGTCACCAAGTGGCGTATGAAGGTGCTCTCGCGGCCGCCGTGTTGCAGCTCGCGGATGTAGCGGCCGTCGATCTTCACGATGTCCAGGGTCAGCTGCTGCAGATAGGCCAGCGAGGCCGCCCCAGCGCCGAAATCGTCCAGGCAGATCAGGCAACCCTCAGACCGCAGGGCTTTCAGGTGACGGTCAGCGAGGGCCAAGTCGTCGATGGCGGCGCTCTCGGTGATCTCGAACAGCAGCCGGCCGGACACCGCGGGGGTCTTGACCAGCATCGCCTTTACCGCCGCGACGAAGGCGGAGCTGACGATTGTCCGTCCGGAAATGTTGGCCGCCAGCTTGAGCGTCGGATCGGCCGTTAGCTTGGCCACCGTCTGCTCGACGACCGCGATATCCAAGGCCTCGATCAGGTCCAACTCCTCGGCCATGCGGATCATGGGGAAGGGGCTGGCGTTGTCGCCGAACCGGACCAGGACCTCGTGGTGATGCAGGGCGGCGTTGGCCTTCAGATCCACCACCGGCTGGTAGACCAGCCTGAAGCGCTTCTCGTTGACGGCCTGTCCCAGGGCGCCGACCTCGACCAGGGTGCGCTGCACCGAGCGGCTGACCGCCTCGTTCAGGGTCGCCGATGGCGCGCCGTCCATCCCGTCCTTGATGAAGTTGTCCAGGGAGAAGCGCAGGGCGCGCAAGACCTGGCCCGAGGCCGCATCGCCGCCCAGGCTCATGGCGCGGACCTGCGGGGCCACTCCATGCTTGGGATCGATGGCCACCAGCTTGATGAGGCGCTGCACCAGGGCTTCCACCCCGTCGCCCTTGTTGCGGACGACCGCGAACCGGTCATGGCCCAGGTCGGCCGCCGCCCCGCCGCCGTGCGACTGGGCGCGCAGGGCGCCGGTCACACGATCGTCCAGGTCCTTGGAGGCCTCGGGGCTTAGCAGTTTGCGCAGGGCGCCCAGGCCGCCCAGCTCGATCAAAGCCAGTTCCAGTTCCTGTCCCGTGGCCTTGGCGGTCTCGATCAGGGCCGCGGTGGCGGCTTCGAACGAGCGCTTGTCGTGCAGGCCGTGCATCACCTTGGCCGCCGCCCGGCTGAAGGCGCAGGAGACAGCGCCGTCATTGCCCGGCATGCGGAAGGCGGTGAAGGAGGCCGCCCGTTCGCTGGCGCCGGCCGAACCGGCCAGCGTCACCACCACCGGCCCGCCGCGTCCGCCGTCCTTGAGGCCGCTCAGCAGGGCCTCGACCATCGGGCGGTCCCGGGGATCGATGAAGTCGCGCCAGGCGCGGCCGACCAGGGCGGTCTCGGCCGAGCCGGACAGGGCCTCGCTGGCGCCGATGGCGAAACCGATCTTACCTTCAGCGGTGATTTCTAGCAGGAGGTCGGCGCTGGCGAAGGCGAAGCCGAGCAGACGTTGCGGGCTGAGCGACAAGGCGGCTCTCCATGCGATTCAGCCAACATCCTGTTCCAGCTCGGCTTAATTTGGCGTTGAGACGGCGGGTGCGCGGCGCCGCGCGATGCGGCTATAGCTGCGCGATGCGCGAACGCCTGACCGCCCGTGTGCTGCTGTTCGACCCCGCCGGCGCCATCCTGCTTCTGCGGGGGCGCATGCCCGGTCGCCCGGCGTCGAGCTCGTCGTGGCACACCATCGGCGGCGGCGTGGATCCCGGCGAGACCCTGGAGCAGGCGGCCCATCGCGAGGTCGCCGAGGAAAGCGGCTTCACCGAGATCGATCTTGGCCGCGTGGTCTGGACCCGAAGCGGCGAGGGGAACCTGGTCACCGGCGAGCGGGTGATGTTCCGCGAGCACTATTTCGTCGGCCGTTGCGCCGGCGGCGAGCCGTCCCGCGCCGGCTGGGCCGACTACGAGACCGACCTCATCGACGACATCCGTTGGCGGACGCCGCGGGACCTGGCCGGCCTCACCGAGCGCATCTATCCCGAGCGCTTCCTGGAGCTCATCCCCGCCATCGCCTCGGGCGTCTATCCCGACCCGCCCGTGGAGATCACCGTGACGCGCGCCAAGACCTAGGCGAGACTGTCGTTCAAGCGCCACGCAGAGGCGTTAGGGAGTCTCCATGATCGCATCGCTGTTCGCCGCCGCCCTCGCCATCGCCGCCGCCTGCGATCTGGAGGCGCCGTCCGGCGCGCCGGGCTGCGAGCGGGCCAAGGTCGACGCCCTGCGGATCAATCAGATCCAGGCCATCGGCACGCACAACTCCTACAAGCAGGCGATGTCGCCCAAGCAGATGGCGCTGCTGCGCGGCGCCAATCCAAAGGAAGCCCTCAATCTGGACTACGCCCATCCGCCGCTGCCCGACCAGCTGGCGGCCGGGGCGCGGCAGCTTGAGCTCGACATCTTCTATGACCCCCAGGGCGGCCGCTACGCCGATCCCCTCGGCATGAAGATGGCCAATGACCTGCCCTACGACCTGACGCCGCTGAAGGGGCCGGGCTTCAAGGTCATGCACGTCCAGGACCTCGACTACCGCTCCAACTGTCCGCTGTTCACCGACTGCCTGGCGCAGGTGCGGGCCTGGTCCAAGGCCCACCCCGAGCACGTGCCGCTGCTGATCCTGCTGAACCTCAAGGAGGGCGGGCTCAGCCTGCCCGGCGCGGTGATCGCCCAGCCCTTCGACGCCGCCGCGATGGACGCCATCGACGCCGAAATCCGCTCGGTGTTCCAACCGGGCGACCTGATTGTCCCCGACCAGGTCCAGGGCCGCCGCGCGACCCTGCGCGAGGCGGCGCTCGCGCACGCCTGGCCGACCCTGAAGTCGGCCCGCGGCAAGGTGATGTTCGCCCTCGACGCACCGATCTCCCAGGTCACCATCTACCGTGGCGCCCGCGCCTCGCTCGAAGGCCGCGTGGCGTTCGTCAATATCGAGGAGACGTCTCCGGCCGCGGCCTACATCACCCTGAACGAACCCATCGAGCTGGCCGAGCGCATCCGCGCTGCGGTCAAGGCCGGCCTGATCGTACGCACCCGCGCCGACGCCGACACCGCCGAGGCCCGGACCAACGACCGCGCCCGCCAGGACGCCGCCTTCGCCGCCGGCGCCCAGTACGTCTCGACGGACTACATGACGCCCGACCCGCGCTTCGGTCCCTATGCGGCGCGCCTGCCTGGCGGCGGCGCGGCCAGGGTCAGTCCGGCCGTTCGTTAGGATACTGGGTCAGATCGTCGGTGATCGGCCACCAGCTCGCCTTGGACGCCACGTGGAAGTGGAAACCGAGCTGCGCTCCCACCGGCTCGTCCAGGGTTCCCACGCGCACGCGCACGACGCCGGGCTTGGTGTTCAGGCGGCTGAACAACGGGCCGCCGCAGCGGCCGCAGAACACCCGCTCCTTGCCGGGCGAGGACTCATAGGCGCGGATCTGGTCCTGGCCGCCCAGCAGGGTGAAGTCGGCGACCGCCACCGGGATGTTGGTGGCGAAGGCGCCGCCCTGCGCCTTGCGGCAGTCGCCGCAGTGGCAGACCTGGATCGGCGCCAGCGGTCCGGCCACTTCGAAGCGGACGGCGCGGCAGAGGCAGGAGCCGGTGGGCATGGGCGGTCTCTCCAGGTTCATGGTGGGATGTTATCGTCCGACGCCGGATCGGCACAGATTCGCGCCAGGATAACGCGGCGCCGCGCGGCGCGGGGAGCTTAGCATGGCCCAGACCGGCGCCTTTCTCTGGGCCTACGCCTTCGACCAAGGCCTGGCCGCGCCGATTACCGACCAGACCCTCGACGACGCGCTCGCCTCCCGCGACTGGGTCTGGACCCACTATCCGCTCAGCGACCAACGCGCCCGGCTGCATCTGGAACAGCTTCAGGAGTTGCCCGCCGCCGCCCGCGACCTGATCCTGCGCGCCGAGCAGCGGGTGCAGATCCAATTCGTCGGTGACTGGGCCTTCGGCGTCCTGCCCGATTTCGAGCGCGACCTGGATGGACGGGCGGTCGGCGTGGGACGCCTGCTGTTCGCCATGAGCGGGCGGCGGCTGATCACCGCGCGGCGTCAGGCCCTGTGCGTCGTCGACGAGGTGCGCCGCGAGGCCGAGCGGGGCGGCGTCCTGGCCTCGCCGGCCGAGGCGGTGATCCGCCTGGTCGAGCGCTATGTGGACCTGGCCGAGACCCGCCTGCACGCCGCCGCGGAGGCTCTGGACCGGATCGAGGATCGCATGCTCGCCGATGCGGGGGAGTTGGATGGCGTCAAGCTGGGCCCGTTACGCCGGGGCCTGTCTCGTGATCACCGGGAGTATCTGGGCCTGCGCAGCGCCCTGCACCGCGCCATGAGCCCGCGCGAGGCCCACACCGTGGCGGTCCTGCCGGGGCAGCTCTCGCGCCTGGCCCAGGAGGCCGAGGATCTCGATCGCGAGACCGGGAGTTTGCAGGAGCGCGCACGCCTGCTGCATGAGGAGCTCGACACCCGCATCACTAGCGCCACCAACCGCAGCATGCGGGCGCTGACGGTCATGTCCAGCCTGTTGATCCCGCCCACCCTGATCGTCGGCGCCTTCGGTATGAACCTCTCCGGCATCCCCTTCGCCGATGACCGCGCGGGGTTCTTCGCGGCCAGCGCGCTGTGCCTGGCGGTGGTCGGCGGGGCCTATTGGATCCTGCGGCGCATGCGGATCATGCCGTAGGGGCGCAGCGAAAAGCCGCCGATCTCGCGACCGGCGGCTCAACGCGGCGTTCGCCGAAGATGTTAGGCGTAGAAGGCTTGAGCGTTCCGGCGACGGCTGGAACGAACCATGGAGCCCACGGCGCCGAAGCCGAGGATCATCATGCCCCAGGTCGCCGGTTCCGGAACCGCGGACAGGCTGGCCAGATTGTCGACTTCGAACGAGTTCGACGACGAGCTGAAGGTGACGCTGGTGAACTGCTCGCCGGCGGTGCCCGAGACGTTGAACAGGCCGTTGGTGCCCGGCGACACGCGGACGCAGTACGCCGGAATGATGAAGTACGTGCCCGGAATGAAGATCGGGTCAGCGCCGGTCGAGTTGATGGCCAGCGTATTGTAGGTGTCGATGGAACCCCAATCGAACTGGAAGGCCGACACCGGCGCATCGAAGGTGATGGTCGCGAATCCACCGGCCAGGACCGACAGGTACGGGGTGCCCGAGGGAATCGAATTGGCGGGCGGCGAGCCGTCGGCGTCGGCGGGCGGGGTCTTGATCAGGTAGTCGGAGCCGACGATGCCGGTCGCATCGTTGAAAGGATTGATGATGGTGTAGCCGGCGCCCGGCGACGCGGCGCCCGGCGTAAAGGTGAAGATGACGGCGGCGCTGGCCGGAGCGGCGCCCCCCAAAGCGGCGAGCGCGAAGCCGGCCATAAGCAATTTACGCATAAGAACAATTAGCCTTCCCAAGAGTGTCCCTCGGGATGGTGAACAAGAAGTTGCCACAAAAGTTCCGAGGGTCCGGCAAGTTTCTTGTGCAATGCAGCAGATGCCGCTCGGCTCGGCGGCGCGACAGCGAAAAGCCGCCGATCTCGCGACCGGCGGCTCAACGATTTTCACCCGTCCGGTGCTTAGGCGTGGACGGCTTGAGCCGTGCGGCGGCGCTGACGCACCGCGCCGCCGACCAGGCCGAAGCCCACGATCATCATGGCCCAGGTGGCGGGCTCCGGAACGGCCGCGGCGGGGATCAGGGACGAGGTGGCGGTGACGAAGGCCGTGCGGCCGCCGCCGATGATGTTCACGCGATACCGGCCGTTGCTCGACTGGTTGAAGAACGAGATGTTGTTGGCCGCCACGGTATTGAACCGCACGCCGCTGCCGTCCAGGAAGGCCGGACCGGTGGTGAAGTAGTTCCCGTAGAAGCCGGTGGGCGCCACGATGGCCGATCCGTCGACCATCCCGCTGATCGAGGTGATCGGCAGGGCGGTCTGTCCACCGACCTGCACGGCAATGTCGGACGTCGTGAAGATGCCGCTGCCCGTGACGTTGACGCCCGGCCGGAACAGGTCGGGGCCGAAGAAATCAAATGTGAAGGTCGCCGCCGAGGCCGGCGCCGCGACAGCCAGACCCAGCGCCGCGGCGAGCGCGAATAGTGGTTTTCTCATTGAAAGTTGCCCAGAAAGCCGTTCGCTCGCGCCAATGCGATGAATCGGTCCCTTGGTCGTTACGTCTAAGTCTGGCGAATAGTTTCAGTCGCGTTCAGGATAATTTTCATGATTCAACTTGCGAGAGATTTTGTATTCTTCATTTCGCAATTGGTGTTGTTCAATCGTGGCCGCCAATTCGCCAGATTCGCGAGCTTCACTGTAGATTTCGCCATACCCGCGCCTCGTCTTGGCCACGTTCCTTCCTGCCATTGGCCCTGATGATGGGCGGACGCAACAAGCGACCGCGATGCTCGTTTACCCTGGGCCTCCGAGGAGGGGGGCTCGATGTTCACCCTCACGCTCGTCGCCCGCAAAGGCGGTTCGGGCAAAACCACCCTCGCCGTACATCTCGCACTCGCGGCGTATCTGCGCGGTCGGCGCACCCTGCTGGCCGACGCCGACCCCCAGCGTTCCGCCACCGAAGCGCTCAGCGCCCGCCAGGCTCTGGGTCCTGAGCGCGTCGCCCTTGTCGGCGCCAGGCTGTATGGCGCCCAGATGGAGGCCGTGCGCCGGGGAACCGAGGTCATGGTCATCGACACCGCCGCCGGGGTCACCGAGGACAACGCCGCCGCCATCGTCCTGGCCGATCTCTGCGTGCTGGTGGTCAGGCCGACCTATCTCGACCTAGCCGCGGCGATCGAGTCCGTCGCCATGATCCGTCGCCTGAAGAAACCTGTCCTGCTCGTGGTCAGCCAGGCGCCGCATACCCGCGACGGCGTCGAGCCCCCCGCCATGCGCCGGGCCCTGCGCGCGCTGGCCGTCCTGGGCCAACCGATCGCTCCCACCGTGATCCGCTCGCGACTCATCTATCAGACCGCGCTCGAAACCGGCCGATCGGCGGAGGAAGCCGACCAGCCCGCCGCCGCCCGCGAGATCGCCGAGCTGTGGGCCTATATCCACCACCAGGTCTTCCCGCGTGACGCTGCTGACACCATGCTGTCAGCAAGCGTGTCTCAATGTCGTGCGTACTAGGCCGAAGGAGAGGCGCGCATGATTTCTGGGAGCTGCTGCTGCGGCGCGATCCGGTTCGAACTGCTGGCGCCGCCCACCATGATGGGCGCCTGCCATTGCTCGCGCTGCCGAAAGCTCGGCTCTAGCGTCTTCGTCTTCGTCCGCGCCGCCGATTTCCGCTGGATCGAGGGGCGCGAAAAGGTCGCGCGCTACGCCCCCACCGCGCCCTTTACCTATGCCCGCTGCTTCTGCGGCGACTGCGGCACGGCCCTGGGTGAGGTCGATTCCGACCAGGATAGCTTTCCGATCGCCGCCAACTGCCTGGACGACGATCCCGTCGTGCGTATCCGCTTCCACGAATTCGTCGCCGACAAGCCGCTCTGGTACGAGATCTGCGACGACGCCAAACAGTTCCCCGGCCACCCGGTGCGCGCCGCCGAGGTTCCGCCCAATCCATCGCTTGGAGCTTATACGCCATGACCCGACCCAACCTGCCTTCCGAAGGCGGCTGCCGCTGCGGCCAGGTGCGTTTCGCGATCAGCGCCCCGCCGATGCTCACCATGGCCTGCCACTGCACGGGCTGCCAGGCTATGTCCTCCAGCGCCTATTCGCTCAGCGCCGCCTTTCCCGCGACGGGCTTCGAGGTCACCCAGGGCGAGCCGGTCATTGGCGGCCTGCACGGCGCCACCCGCCACTATTTCTGCCCGCACTGCATGAGCTGGATGTTCACCCGGCCCGAGGGCATGGACGACTTCGTCAATGTCCGCGCCACCCTGCTGGACGACACCAGCTGGTTCAGCCCCTTCATCGAAACCTTCACCGACGAGATGCTGCCCTGGGCGACCACCGGCGCGGCCCACAGCTTCGCGACCTTCCCGCCCTACGAGGCCTATGACCGGCTGATCGCGGAGTACGCCGCCGCGCCATGACCACGCCCCACCAGCGCGCGGAGGCCGAGCTTACCGCCTATGGCCTGACCCTGCCGGAAACCGACACCGGGCCGGGCTGGGCCTTCACGCGCGTCCTGCGGGTCCGGGGTAGGATGTTCGCCATCTTCGGCGACAAGGCCCAGCCGGACGACGAGCTGACGATCACCGTCAAGCTGCCGATCTCCTTCGAGATGGTCCAGGACCTGCCCTTCGTCCGCGAGAGTCGCGGCTGGTATCGGCAGCACAGCTGGGCCATCGCCCACTTCGGGCCGGGCGACGACATCGGCGCCGAGATCCCGACCCTTCAGGGCTGGCTCCGCCAGAGCTACGTGGCCATGGCGCCAAAGCGTCTGGGCCGGCTGGTCGAGGGGCCCGGTCCAGAGCTCTAACAACTGTTTGAATTCCCCGCCGCGACCTCTAGGGTCCGACCTCATCCCTAACCCTCGAGGCCATCCATGGATCTTCAGCTCAACGACAAGGTGGTCTTCGTGGCCGGGGGCAGCCGTGGGATTGGGCTGGGTATCGTCGAGGCCTGCCTGGCCGAGGGCGCGCGAGTCGCCTTCGCCGCCCGGGGGGAGGGGCCTCTGCTCGCCGAGCGTGACCGCCTCGCCGCCCAGTATGGCGCGGATCGGGTCTGGGCCCGCGCCGGCGACCTGCGCGACAGCGCCGTGCTCACCGACATGATCGCGGCGATCGAAGCCGAGGTGGGGCCGATCTGGGGCGCGGTGGCCAATGTCGGCCTCTATCCCTGCCCGCCGGGTTTCGAGGTGGACGACGAGACCTGGGACGCAGGCTTCGCCCAGAACCTGGATTCCGCCTACCGCCTGGCGCGCGCGGTGCTGAAGCCCATGACCGAGCGGAAGGAAGGCGCGCTGCTGTTCATCAGCTCCATCGCCGGCGGCGCGGCCCTGGGCACCCCGCTCACCTACGGCACGTCAAAGGCCGCGATGAACCACATGGGCAAGGAGCTGGCCGCCCTGGTCGGGCGCCACGGCGTGCGGGTCAACACCATCGCGCCGGGCAACATCATCTTCCCCGGCGGCGATTGGGAGACGCGCTCCCAGGGTCCGGGCGGGGAGAAGGTCCTGCGCTGGATCAACCGCGAAGTGCCCTTGAAGCGCTTCGGCGCCCCTCACGAGATCGGCGTCGCCGCCGCGTTCCTGCTGAGCCCCGTCGCCAGCTTCGTCACCGGCGTCGTGATGCCGGTCGACGGCGGCCAGACGAAGTAGGCCCACCCCGCGAAGCTCATCGCATCAGGCCAGCGCTCTTCAACGCCTTGGCGATAACGTCCTGCACGCTGCCCGGCACATGCGGCGCGAGGCTGGCCATCACCTGGGCGCCCAGGCCGTGCGGCGCCTTCAGTTCGTGCCACGCCTCGGAGGCGGGCGCCGGGGCAGGGGCCGACGGCGCCGTCAGCCAGGCGCTCGCCGGGCGAGGTTTCACGCCCCAGAAGGCCAGGATCTCGCTCGACGACGACACCCCGGCCTCCAGCATGTAGGGCGCCACGGCGCCGACCCCTTCGGCGCCCGTGCTCGCCAGGGGGGTCCCGTGGCCCAGGCCCGCGAGCCGGTGGGCCTCGATCAGCACCTCGCCGGTCGAGGGCGAACGCCAGGTCGAGCGCGTGCGCCCCGGCTGGGACCGCACCTCGTCCGGTTCGACCGCTAGGCCGTGCGTCCAGGCCCATTGGCTGGCGATGTCGTCGGCGTTCGAGGCGCTCACCACCGTGTCGGCGCCCCCGTGCCAGATCGCCACCCGGGGAATCCGCCCGCCGATGGGCGCTGCGCCCCGCACCAGGCCGCCCAGTTCGGGCGCGCTGCGCCCGTCGGCCCGGTTCATCACCCGCAGCGCGTCCTGCACGTTGCCCGCCACGCCGTAGGGCAGGCCCGCGATGATCGCCCCGCCCGCGAACACGTCGGGATAGGCCGCAAGCATCACGCAGGTCATGGCGCCGCCGGCCGACAGCCCGGTCACGAACACACGCTCGGGGTCCGCGCCGTGCTCGCCGATCGCATGGGCGGTCATGGCGGCGATGGAGGCGGCCTCGCCCTCGCCGCGGCGCGTATCGCCGGGCGAGAACCAGTTGAAGCAGCGGTTCGGGTTGTTGGCCGCCGTCTGCTCGGCCGCCACCACCACGAAGCCGTGGCGCTGCGCCAGGGTCAGCCAGCCGGCGTCCGCCGCATAGGCCTCCGCGCCCTGGGTGCAGCCGTGCAGCACCACCACCAGCGGCGCGCCCCCCGCCAGACCCTCCGGCGCGTAGCTGTACATCCGCAAACGCCCCGGATTGGCGCCGAACGCGGCCGTCTCGACCATCCGCCCGGCCGCCACATCGCTCGCTGGCGCCTTGGCGCTCCGCCGCAGCCTCGCCAGCATGGCGGTCGTCTCTCCAAGACCCGGCATCGAAACTCACCTCACGTCACACGGGGAATGTCCCCGGGGACAGAGGTAATGCTGCAGTGCAGCATTGGTGACGGGCGGGCCGAGATTTTTTTCGCGGCGGCGGGCGCGGCAGGCCCTCCGCCGCGCATTTCCGGCTAGGTCGCGGCGATCGCCTTCTCGACGTCGTGCAGCGCATGGCCGGTCAGGTCCTTGGCGATCTCGCCCACCAGCACAGCCGATAGCCTGGCGTGGTACTGCGGGCGTATCGCTCCCAGCGTCCGAGGCGCGGCGATGATCAGCAGGGCGGATATCTCGCCCGCCAGCACCTTCTTGTTCAGCAGCTCCACCACACCGGCGGAGAAGCCGTCTTCCTTGTCCTGCCCGCCATCGGGATTGGCCGAGCTGCCGTGACGGCCGGGCGTGGAGCCCTGGTGATCGGCATTTACCGGGCCATGGTCCAGGGGCGCGAGCTTCAGCTCTGCCTCGTCGCCCGTGTTGCGGAACAGGTTGAATTTCTCGCCGTCGGCGACGGCGACAGTGGCGCCTTTGGGAAGCTGCATGAGGTCTCCAGATCTGACCAGCCTAATGCCTCCCGGACCCGATGGTTGCCGCGCGCCCTATCGCACCGCCCGGATCGCCTCTGTCCCATCCCAATCGGCCGCCGCGCGCTTGATGTGCTCGAAGAACCGCCCCTTGTTCCCGCTGATGTCGGAGATTTCGACCACCGTGCCGGGATGGCCTTGCGTGTCGAAATAGGCGAACCGCCCCAGCTCCCCGCCAATCTGGCCCTCGTGGCCGACTTGGTAGCCTAGCGTGAGCGCCTTGTCGTAGAGCCCCTGATAGTCCCGGGTCCAATAGGACATGTGCTGCAGCCCCTCATGGCCGGCGTCCAGGAACTCCCTGTACATCGAGGGCGCGTCGTTGGTCTGCTGGATCAGCTCGATCTGCAGGTCCCCGGAATTGGCCAGCGCGATGCTCATGCTCACCGCCGAGTCCGCCCCCCGGTGCCGGAAATAGTCGGTCTTCACCTCCTCGATGAAGAACCACGGCCCCACGCCCATGACCTTGATCCAGTGATCCATCGCCGCGCGGACATCGCGCACGACATAGCCGTTCTGACAGACAGCGCCGAAGATGCGGCTCATGGGCGGGTTCCTTGGCTCGGGGACAGCGGGCCATACAGGTTAGCGCCCGGCGAGCCCCCGCGGAAACCGATCTCCACCCAGCCCCAGACGTAGAGGTATAGGCCAGCCAGGATCAGGCCGACGCCGATCCAGCCCGGCCCCGCCTGACCGCTCCGCAGCAACGGTTCGGCCGCGCCCAACATCGCCCACGGCCCCAGCACGAACGGGATCAGCCAGGCCCCGCCCCGGTTGCGGTCATGCAGCCGTCGCACGACGCAGGCGACATGACCCACGAAAACGGGAACCAGCAGCGTCAGCAGCACGCCGCCTATCGGCCCCACGGCCATGATCGCGAAGATCGCCGCGCACCAAGCCACGGCCAACAGCGCCTGCAACAACAGGATCCTGCGCCAGTACCCGAGCGGAGAGAGGCGGCCCTGAAAGCCTAGAAGGTCGCGGATCGGCGGCATCAATTCAGGGACACTATACCAATTTCCAACGCGGTACGTCGCCAGGACCGCCTTGCGTCAAATCCGGACGCACCCCTCCGCCCCCCAAAAAAGAACATCTTGCGAACAGAGAACAAACGGGGCACACCTTGTTCCGACGACGGGGCGCGAATTGTTGCGCCGGTCGGGTTGGGTTGGCGGAATCATGAAACAAGGAGCGTCCAAGGTGACTGGGCAATCGGCGTTGAAACTCGTGGGCAGAGACGAAGGCGATAAGGCGCGCGCGCTGGAAGCGGCGTTGGCGCAGATCGACCGGGCCTTCGGTAAGGGCTCGGTGATGAAGCTTGGCTCCAAGAGCCAGATCGAGGTCGAGGCGGTGTCCACCGGCTCGCTCGGCCTCGACATCGCGCTGGGCATCGGCGGCCTGCCCAAGGGCCGGGTGGTCGAGATCTACGGCCCCGAGAGCTCCGGCAAGACGACGCTCGCCCTGCACGTGGTGGCCGAGGTTCAGAAGGCCGGCGGCACCGCGGCCTTCGTGGACGCCGAGCATGCGCTCGACCCCGCCTACGCCCGCAAGCTGGGGGTCAACCTGGACGACCTGCTGGTCTCCCAGCCCGACACCGGCGAGCAGGCGCTCGAGATCACCGACACCCTGGTGCGCTCCGGCGCCGTGGACATCATCGTCATCGACTCCGTGGCGGCCCTGACGCCCCGCGCCGAGATCGAGGGCGAGATGGGCGACAGCCTGCCCGGCCTACAGGCCCGGCTGATGAGCCAGGCGCTGCGCAAGCTGACGGCCTCGATCTCCAAGGCCGGCACGCTCGTCATCTTCATCAACCAGATCCGCATGAAGATCGGCGTCATGTACGGCTCGCCCGAGACCACGACCGGCGGCAACGCGCTGAAGTTCTACGCCTCGGTGCGCCTGGACATCCGCCGCACCGGCTCGGTCAAGATCCGCGACGAGATCGTGGGCAACAATGTCCGCGTCAAGGTGGTGAAGAACAAGGTGGCTCCGCCGTTCCGCGAGGTCGAGTTCGACATCATGTACGGCGAGGGCATCTCCAAGCTGGGCGAGATCATCGACCTGGGCGTCAAGGCCAACGTCATCGAGAAGTCCGGCTCGTGGTTCTCCTGGAACAGCCAGCGCATCGGCCAGGGCCGCGACAACGCCCGTGAATTCCTCAAGAACAACCCCGACATCGCCGACCAGATCGAGAAGCAGGTCCGCGGCGCCAAGGAAGTCATCGAGGAAGAGCTGTTGGTCGGCCCGACCGCCGACGAAGACGGCGCCGACGACGAATAGGATCGCTGCGCGGACGGCCGCTTGGGCTCGCTAGGAGCCCGGGTTCCGCCAACCCCGACGCCCGGGCGCCCTTGAGCCCGACCCCGCGCGGCTGTCCGTAAGCGTAAGGACGCCCAGGCGAGTCTCGCCTGGGCGTCCTTTTCCTTTGCGGTGCGGCGAACTTTGCGTAAACGGTCGCCGGTTCCCTCGGGGCCGCCGCTCGATGGCGGTGTCCTATAAGTGCAATCCCCTCAAGCGTCTGACGAGCCATGCCGAGCCTCAACGACATCCGCAGCCAGTTCCTGGGCTATTTCGAGAAGAATGATCACCTGATCATTCCGTCGGCTCCCCTGGTGCCGCAGAACGATCCGACCCTGCTGTTCGTCAACGCCGGCATGGTGCCGTTCAAGAACTATTTCACCGGCGCCGAGACCCCGCCCGGGCCGCGCGCGGCCTCATCGCAGAAGTCCGTGCGCGCCGGCGGCAAGCACAACGACCTGGACAATGTCGGCTACACCGCCCGCCACCACACCTTCTTCGAGATGCTGGGCAACTTCTCCTTCGGCGACTACTTCAAGGCCGGCGCGATCGAGCATGCCTGGACCCTGCTGACCAAGGAAATGGGGATCCCGGCCGAGAAGCTCACCGTCACCGTCTATCATACGGACGACGAGGCGGCCGAGCTCTGGAAGAAGATCGCGGGCCTGCCCGACCACAAGATCATCCGCATCGCCACCAACGACAATTTCTGGTCGATGGGCGACACCGGCCCCTGCGGTCCGTGCTCGGAGATCTTTTACGACCACGGCTCGCATATCCCTGGCGGCCCGCCCGGCAGCCCCGATGAGGACGGCGACCGGTTCGTGGAGATCTGGAACCTGGTCTTCATGCAGTTCGAGCAGTTCGCGGACGGGACCCGCACGCCGCTGCCCAAGCCGCAGATCGACACCGGCATGGGCCTGGAGCGCGTCGCCGCGGTGCTGCAGGGCGTGCACGACAATTACGACATCGACCTGTTTCGCACCCTGATCGCGGCCTCCAAGGCCATGGTCGCCGGCGGCTCCAACGGCCCCTCGCACCGGGTGATCGCGGACCACCTGCGCTCCACCAGCTTCCTGATCGCCGACGGGGTCTCCCCCTCCAACGAGGGCCGCGGCTACGTCCTGCGCCGGATCATGCGCCGGGCCATGCGCCATGCCCACCTGCTGGGGGCTGAGGAGCCCCTGATGCAC
>NZ_JANOCX010000176.1:0-3671 GCF_031412415.1 Phenylobacterium sp. | reverse complement strand
GAGCGTGCTGGCCTGGCAGCTGGAGCATCTGCGCCAGGCGGGCGTGCGCGAGGCTGTCGTGGTGACCGGGTTCGGGGCCGCGGCGGTGGAGGCGGAGATCGCGGGGCTGGCGCTGGCCGGCATGAGCGTGCGCACGCTGTTCAACCCGTTCTATGGCTTGACCGACAACCTGGCGACCTGCTGGCTGGCGCGGGGCGAGATGGCCGGGCCGTTCCTGCTGTTGAACGGCGACACCCTGTTCGAGCCTGAGGTGGCGCGGACGCTGCTGGCGGCGCCGGCGGCGGGGATCACGGTCACCATCGACCGCAAGGACGCCTATGACAGCGACGACATGAAGGTGCTGACCAGCGGCGAGCGGCTGGTCGCCATCGGCAAGACGATCCCGGCGTTCGACGCCGAGTCGATCGGGTTCCTGCGGTTTTCCGCCGTGGGCGCGGCGGGGTTCGTGGCCGCCGTGGAGGCCGCGCTGCGCACGCCCGAGGGGCTGAAGCGGTGGTACCTGTCGGTGATCAACGACCTGGCGGCGGGCGGCGCCGACGTGGCCGTGGCCTCGATCCAGGGGCTGGACTGGGCGGAGATGGATTTCCCCGCCGACGTGGCGAAGAACCTGGAGCTGACCCAGGCGTGGTCGCGGGTGAGCGTCGCGGTCTAGGCGGTCAGTCGGCGCACCAGGTCGAGATCGGACGGCTTGTCGACATCGACGGCGGCGAGGCCATGGGGGGTGCGGACGGCGGCGGCCTTGACCCCCGCGCGGGCGCCCAAGGCGGCCACGGCTTGGTCCAGGGTCAGGCGGCCTAGCGCGTAGCCGATCAGCATGCGGGGGCCCAGGAGGGCCGCGATCTTCCAGGGTTGTTTGCGGTGGGCCTCGACCCGGCGCCACAGGGCGATGGCGGCCAGCGCGGCCGGGTCGCGCAGGTAGAACAGGTTGCAGCCGGAATAGCGGCCGTCGCGGAACTTGAGATAGGTGCGCTGGGTGTCGGGGACGGCGGCGCGGACGACGGCCTTCGGGGCCAGGAGGGCGGCGATCTGGGCGTCTCGCGGGATCGCGGCCAGGAAGTCGGTGATCCACTCGGGCCGGAGCAGGGCGTGGTCGCTGGTGGTGACAAGCAGGGGGAAGGCCTTGGCGGCCTGCTCGACGCTCTGGCTGGGGCTGGCGGCGGCGGGGATCACCTGAAGACCTTCAGCGGCGGCGATGACGTCGGGGTGGCTGGTGGAGATGGCGATGTGCGTGGCGCCGGCGGCCTTCAGCGCGGCGACGACACGGGCGAGCAGCGTCTGGCCGCCGAGCTCGATCAGCGCCTTGTGGCTGACGCCGGCGTGGGCGCAGAGGCCGTCGGGCTCGTCGCGGGAGCCGGCCAGGACCAGGGCCGTGAAGCCGCTCACGCCAGGGCCTTCTCGTAGATGCGGTAGGTCTTGTAGATCCGCCCGCCCAGGGACTGGCAGATGCGGTTCATGGGGGCGTTGTCCTCGAGGATCCAGGACAGCTCGTAGGACTGGTAGCCCAACGCGCGCGCCTGGGTGGCGCTCAAGTCCATCAGCTGGAAGGGCAGGAGCTGGCCGCGGTGGGAGCTGGCGAACTTGCGCTTCACGCCCATCAGCGGGATGCGGATCGACTTCACGCGGGCGACCTTGAGGCGCCACAACAGCTTGGCCCAGCCGAAGGGGAAGAGGGCGCCGTTCAGGTCGGCGATGGCCTCGTTGACGTTGGGCAGCATGACCACGAAGCCCGCCACCTCGCCGTCGAACTCGGCGAACCAGATCAGGCGCGGGTCGATGACGGCGCGCAGGGCCTTGCCCAGCTGGGCGGTCTCGGCCTCGGTGGTCGGGGTGAAGCCCCAGTTGCCGGACCAGGCGTCGTTCAGCACCTCGGTCATGGCGGCGACCTCGGCGTCGTAGCGGCTCATGTCCAGCATGCGCAGGGTGACGCCTGGGGCGGGCCCGCGGCGGACGCGGCGCAGGATGGCCGGCGGGATGTCGTCGCTCATCTGGCAGAGATAGGCGTAGACGTCCTTGGCCTTGGCGTAGCCCGCCGCCTCGATGTGGCGGCCGGCATGGGCGGGATCGTGGCCCATCAGCACCATGGGCGGGGTGTCGAAGCCGTCGACCAGCAGGCCGACCTCCTCATTGACCGACAGGTTGAAGGGGCCCAGCGCCACGGCGCAGCCCCGCGCCTTCAGCCAGGCCTCGGCGGTGGCCAGCAGGGCGGCGAAGACGTCGGGGTCATCCTCGCCCGCGATCATGCCGAAGTGGCCGGCGGGGCGGGCGGGGTCGACGGGGGCCAGGGCGTCGATCTGCGCGCTGATCCGGCCCACGTCGCGCCCGTCGCGGACGGCGATCCAGAGCTGGACCTCGGCGTGCTGGAAGAAGGGGTTGGTCTTGGGCGTGAGCGCCGCGGCGCGTTCGCTGACCAGGGGCGCGATCCAGTTGGGGTCGCCGGCGGCGAGCGTCATGGGCACGCGGATGAAGCGGTCGAGGTCGGCTTTGGTCACCACGGGCTGAATCGTGAGCGTCATGGCGTCAGCCCTCCATCCGCACCAGGACCGTGCCCGCGAGGGCCGCGAAGATCACCGGCGCGCTCCAGGCCGCCAGCAGGGGCGAAAGCGAGGCGCCTTCGCCCAGCGCCGTCAGCAGGCCGTCGGCCACCAGGAAGGTGAGGCCGCCCGCCAGCGCGCCCACGCTGAGCACCGCGCCCTCGCGGGTCCGGAAATTGCCCAGCGCCACGGGGGCCGCCAGCAGCAGCATGACCAGCACGCCGATCGGCGCGGCGAAGGCGCGCTGCAGGCGCACAGCGTAGTAGCTGTCGGGACGCTCCGAGCCGCCGCCTTCCAGGGCGCGGCGGGCGCTGGCGGCGCTGGGCGCCTGGTTGGGCGAGAGCAGGAAGCGGACATCGGCGGGACGCAGGCGGGTGGCCCAGGCCAGCTCGGCGGCGGTGGAGGTCAGGGCGTCATCGGCCGTGAAGCGCACCATGCGGGGCTGTTGCAGGCGCCAGGCGCCGTCGGCGTAGATCGCGTGGCTGGCGGCGATGCGTTCCGACAGGCGGCCCTCGGCGTCGCGGCGATAGATGCTGACCTCGTTCAGCCGGCGGCCGGCGGAGTCGCCCGCCTTGGCCACCACGATCTCGGCGCCGGAGCGGAAGGCGCGGGGGGCGGGATCGGCGGGGGTGCCGGGCTCGCTGGCCTGCCACCAGGCCTCCAGCCGGGCGTCGGTGCGCGGCGCGATCAGCTCGGCGGCGGCGAAATGGACCAGCATCATCGCGCCGGCGGCGGGCAGGGCCATGGCCAGCATGCGGTAGGTCGAGACGCCGGCGGCGCGCATGGCGGTCACCGCCTGCTCGCGGGCGAGCTGGCCAAAGGCGAACAGTCCGCCGGCCAGGACGCTGAGCGGCGCCACCTGCTCCACCAGCCGCGGCAGGCGCAGGGTGGCGTGTAGAACACGCCACCGACGCCCAGGCCCCGGTCGAGGATGTCGGTGGTGACGTCCAGCAGGTCGAGAATCTGCAGGATGGACAGCAGGATGGCGGCGGCCGCCAGGATGCGCAGCAAGACGGTGCGCAGGACATAGAGGCGAAGCTTCACGCCGCACCTGCCCGCTGGAGGCGGAAGCGGGCCAGGACCTCGCCCGCGTGGTGGCTGATCATGCCGATGGCCAGGCTGATGGGGGTTTCGCCGGGC
>NZ_JANOCX010000175.1:0-7818 GCF_031412415.1 Phenylobacterium sp. | reverse complement strand
TCGACGGCGTCCTCGTCGATGCCGTCCAGCAGCAGCATGGCCGCGGCCGTCAGCTTGGCCTCGGTGTAGCGCATGGCGGCGGGGTTATCGCCGTCGATGTTGCCGAAGTTCCCCTGGCCGTCGACCAGCGGATAGCGCTGGGAGAAGTCCTGCGCCATGCGCACCAGGGTGTCGTAGATCGACTGGTCCCCATGCGGGTGATAGCCGCCCATCACCTCGCCGACGACCTTGGCGCACTTGCGCGCGGCGTTCTCGGGGTTCAGGCGCATCTCGCGCATGGCGTAGAGGACACGGCGCTGCACGGGCTTCAGCCCGTCGCGCACATCGGGCAGTGCGCGGTCGGTTATGACGGAGAGGGCGTAGGCGAGATAGCGCCGCGACAAGGCCTCGGTCAGGGGCTCGTCGATGACGCGCGGGCCGTCGCCAGGCGGCTTGGTTTGAACAGTCATGTCGAATCGGACCTACGGAGTTCCGTACGTTCTAGCGGCCCGCGCGCGCGCCGTCCCCGCGACGGATGGACTCTCCACAGACTACAGCCGGTCCGCCTCGTTCAAGCGATCGACCAGCCAGACCCGCGCCGGCGGCAGCGGGCGGTTGAGCGGGCCGAACACGAACAGCTCCAGGAAGTGCGCGGTCAGGTCCAGGCCGGCGCGCACGTCTCCCTCCGCCAGGCCGCCTTGAGATGAGAGCATGAACGGCGGCAGGGCCAGCAGGCGGTCCTTGTAGGGCTCGCCGGCCGTCCGGCTGACGGCTCGGCCGGTCCGCGGGCTCACAAAGATCAGGTCATCGACGGCGCCCGTGGAGGCGCACTTGGAGAGATCGAGGCCGAAGCCCAGATCCTGCAGCAGGCCGGCCTCGAAGCGCACGAAGATCGCCGGCCAGATGTCGGGCGCCAGCAGGGACTGCGACAGCGCCTCGAAGGCCAGGAAGGCGCCGGGATGCGGCTCGCGCTCGGGCAGGGCCGCGGCGGCTACGGCGGCGGCGGCCGAGAGCCCCGCGAGCGCCAGGGGATCGTCGAACAGGGCCGAGGGTCCCTCGCCCACCGGCTCCAACGCCGCCGATCCCAGTTGGTCGGACATCCGCGAACGATACTGCAGGATCACCCGGGCGCCGGCCTGCAGGAACGGCTTCATCCGGCGCGATGCGCCGCCGGCGACGTGCGCGGCGTACTTGCCGTGCCGCGCGGTCAGCAGTTCGACGATGGCGCCGGTCTCGCCGTGCAGACGGGCCGACAGGACATAGGCGTCATCCTCGAATTCCATCAAGACGCGGCCGCCACGCGTTCCAGCAGCGGCCGCCAGTCATCGCTCACCGGCAAGCCGAAGGTCGTGGCGAGCACGTGTTCCAAACCCTCGGCGTCCAACATCGTTCGCTCCATCTCGCCGCTGGGCCGCCGAACCGTCAGGCGGTTCTGCGCCAGGACATAGCGGGCGTCCGGCTTGGTCAGGGCGACGATCAGCACATGCCGGAAATGCGAACTCGGGTGGGTCGACGAGAACCAGTTGTTGATCTCGTAGTCCTGGTCGAGCAGCACGTCGGGCGCGACCTGGTAGACCGGCGTCCAGTCCTCGCCTAGCCGCGCCTCCATCAGCAGATCGCCGCCAATGTCGGTCAAGCGGAAGTCCTCGTGCCCTGTCCGCTGGGGCTCGCGCAGATCCCACCGCAGCGGCGCGGTCGGCACGCAGCTTCCGAAGCCGACATCGCAGAGCCAGGCCACGCCGTCGATCTTGACCCGCAGAACCATGTGGGTGGGCGGTCGCAGCAGCTCGCCCGCCGGCAGGTTCCACCTGACCCTGGCGATGCGCCCCTCGACCTCGAAGCCCAGCGCCGTCAGCACGCGCTTGAAGAGGCCGTTCTGCTCGTAGCAGTAGCCGCCGCGCCGAGCGTCGATCAGCTTGGCGTCGACGATCTCCGGTGCGAGGTCGACCCCGCGATCCTGCAGGACGTCGATAGCCTCGAACGGGATCGAGGCCGTATGCAGCACCAGCAGGTCTCGCAGAACGGCGAGGGTCGGCTCGCGTGGGCCGTCATAGCCGATGCGGGTGAAATAGGCGGTGAGATCGGTCATCGCCCTCACCTATGGACTCAGGCGTCGAAATCCAGGCCCACGTCGCCGTAGAACTCGCGCTTGTCGGCCCAGCGTTCGTCGACTTTCACGTGAATGAACAGGTGGACTTGGCGGTCCAGCAGTTCGATCAGCTCCTCGCGGGACTTCTGGCCGATCCACTTCAGGGTCTGGCCGTTCTTCCCCAGGATGATCGGGCGCTGGCTCTCGCGCTCCACATAGATCTGTTGCTCGATGCGCACCGAACCGTCCTTGCGCTCCTCGAAAGCGGTGGTCTCGACGGCGGCGGCGTAGGGCAGTTCCTCGTGGACCCGCAGGAACAGTTTCTCGCGCGTGATCTCGGCGGCCAGCAGGCGGGCCGGCAGGTCGGCGGTCTGCTCCTCGGGATAGAGCCAGTGGCCCTCGGGCATCAGCTCGGCCAGCCGCGCCTTCAGGTCGTCGACGCCTTGACCGTCGGCCGCCGAAATCATGAAGACCTCGGAATAGACTCCCGTCTCGAACAGGCGTTGCGACAGGCCCAGCAGGCGGTCGCGGCGCATGCCGTCGATCTTGTTCAACGCCAGGATGGCCTTCTTGCCGGCCTTCTCCAGGCCCTCGACGATCGACTCCACGTCGATGGCCGAACGCTTGTCGGCCGACTTCGCGCCCGGCTCGGCCGCCGCCAGTTCGGCCACGGAGTCCACCAGGTGGACGATGCAGTCTGCCTCCTGCGCCCCGCCCCAGGCCGAGCGGACCATGGCGCGGTCCAGGCGCCGGCGCGGAGCGAAGATGCCGGGGGTGTCGACCAGGATGATCTGGGCCTCACCGGCCATGGCCACGCCACGGACGGGGAAGCGGGTGGTCTGGACCTTCTGGGTCACGATGGAGACCTTGGCCCCCACGAGTCGGTTGGTCAGGGTCGACTTGCCCGCATTGGGGGCGCCGATGATCGCGGCGAAGCCGGCGCGGGTGGTCATAGAGTGCCTTCTCGTTTCAACAGCATGGCCATGGCGGCGGCTTTCTCCGCGTCCTGGCGCGACCGGCCCTCGGCCAGTTCGGGTTCGTGGTCGCCCACGGTCACCGAGACGGTGAAGCACGGGGCGTGGTCGGGTCCCGTTCGCTTTACCACCTTATAGGCCGGAAGCGGCATGCCGCGCGCCTGGGCCCATTCCTGAAGCTGAGTCTTGGGGTCCTTGATGCGCGGGCCGTCCAGGCCGGCGAACTCCTCGGACCAGAACTCCAGGAAGAAGGCGCGCGCAGGATCCAGGCCGCCTTCGACATAGAGCGCGCCCATGAGGGCTTCGCAGGCGTCGCCCAGGACGGTGTCGTTCTCGCGCGCTCCAATCTTGCTGGCGCTAGGGGCCATGCGCAGGGCCTCGGCCAGGCCGATCCGCCGGGCGACCCGGGCGCAGGCATGGTAGTTGACCAGGTCGGCCATCAGCCGGCTCATCTCGCCCTCGCGGGCCTCGACATGCAGGGCCATCAGCCGCTCGGCGGCCAGCAGGTTCAGCACCCGGTCGCCCAGGAACTCCAGCCGCTCGTAATGTCGGACCTTGGTCGCGCCGTCGCCGACGCTGGCGTGGGTCAGCGCCCGCTCGAGCAGATCGCGATCCTTGAAGACGTGACCGATACGGCCTTCGAGTTCGGCGACCGCGGCTGTTCGCCTGTTCACTTGAGGACTTGGAAGAACCGGCTGGGTCGGGCGTCCAGGACCCAGGTCCAAGGCTTGAAGATCGAGGCTTCCTTGTTCCAGGACAGCATGATGATCTGCGCCTTGCCGACCAGGTTTTCGGCGTGCACGAAGCCGACGCCGGTCTCCGCAGAGATGCGGCTGTCCAGCGAGTTGTCGCGGTTGTCGCCCATGAAGAAGTAGTGGCCCTCGGGCACCACGAACACGTCGGTCTTGTCGGCCTCGCCGTCCGGTCCGAAGTCGTAGGTCACGAACTCCTTGCCGTTGGGGAAGGTCTCTTTGTAGCGCTCCACGCTGCGCGTGAAGCCATAGCCGCTGTCCATCATCACGGGCTGCAGGGCTTCGCGCGGCACCAGCTTATCGTTCAGGAACAGCTTGCCCTCGCGCATCTGGATGCGATCGCCGGGCAGGCCGACCAGGCGCTTGATGTAGTCGGTGCGGCCGTCGCGGGGCAGCTTGAAGACGACGATGTCGCCCCGGCTTGGCGCGCGCTCCATGATCCGACCGTTGAACAGCGGCGGGCTGAACGGGATCGAGTGGCGCGAATAGCCGTATGAGAACTTGGAGACGATGATGTAGTCGCCCTCCAGCAGCGTCGGCTCCATGGAGGCCGACGGAATGGTGAAGGGCTGGAAGAACAGCACGCGCAGGAACAGCGCGATCAGCAGGGCGTAGGCGACCGTTTTCACGATCTCGACGAACTCATTCATCGCGCCGGATTTTTCCGGGGCGGCGGAGGTCTGCGCCTGATCGGCCATAAGCAACGTCCTACGAGGTGTCCGAGCGTCGGACAGTGAGCCTAGCTAGACGTTGGACACGCAAGGAGCAAGCCAGTGGCCCGTGAACTCTGCGTCATGCCGCCTCCGCATTTCGACGCAGGACTTGGCAATGTGGTCTGGTGTCCGGACGGGGAATCGGACTGGTCGCGCCATTGCGGCCAAGCTGGATTGCCCTATCTAGTCGCCGGATGACTCGCGCCGCCCTCCCCTGGTCCCACGTGTTGCTGGCCTTGGCTGTCGTCGCGGTGTGGGGCACGAATTTCGTGGTGATCCGCATCGGGCTGGACCACTTGCCGCCGCTGACCTTCGCGGTCCTGCGTTTCACCTTCGCCCTGCTGCCGGCGGTGTTCTTCCTCAAGAAGCCGGATGTGCCGTGGCGCAATCTGGCGGCCTATGGCGTGCTGATCGGCGCTGGCCAGTTCGGCGTGCTGTACATCGCCATCAGCGGCTACATCTCACCGGGCCTGGCCTCGCTGGTGGTGCAGACCCAGGTGTTCTTCACCATCGGCCTGGCCATGTGGATCGCCAAGGAGCGCATCCGAACCTTCCAGATCGTGGCCCTGGCCCTGGCGGCCATCGGTCTGCTGGTCATCGTCGCCCACACCGACGCCAGCGTGACGCCGCTGGGCCTGGCCCTGGTGCTGCTGGCCGCGGCGAGCTGGGCCGGGGGCAACGCCTTCTCGAAGGCCGCGGGCCAGGTGAACATGCTGTCCTACGTGGTCTGGGCCAGCCTGTTCTCCGTTCCGCCCCTGCTCGTCCTGGCCCTGGTCTTCGAGGGTCCGAGCGCGATGCTCCAAGGCATCCAGAACGCCGACGCGGCGACCTGGGCCGCGGTGATCTGGCAGTCGGTCGGCAACACCCTGTTCGGCTACGCCGCCTGGGGCTGGCTGCTCTCGCGCCATCCGGCGGCGACGATCACGCCGATGGCCATGCTGGTGCCCGTGTTCGGCATGGGCGCCTCGGCGATCTGGCTGGGAGAATCCCTGCCCGACTGGAAGCTCCTGGCCGCGGGCCTGGTGATGAGCGGACTGGCCTTGAACGTCTTCTGGCCCGCCATGGAACGGCGGTTCGCTCGGGTCTAGCGCCGAAACCTGCGCCGTCTGGCCAAACTGGCCGGCTCCCAAAAAATCACCACCAGCGCCACTGGAACGGCCAGCGCGAGGCTTGCGTAGTACGGGTCATAGTGCGAGCCGAGGTTGGGGAAGGTGAACGCGCACAGGTTGATGGTGGCGTGAATGAGCACCGCCGCCAGCAGGCTGCCGCCCGTGTTGCTACAGACCCAGGCGATCAGGACGCGGCTCAGCACCGTCGTCACACACTGCCAGAAAATCCAACCTGCGCCGTGGCCGGCCTGGGCGTAGGGGATCAGGTGCCAGACGGCCCAAGCCAAACCCACGATGACGCCCCCGACCAAGGCGCCCCATCGCGCTTGCAGGGGCGCCATGAGATAGCCCTGCCATCCCACCTCCTCGGCGAACGCGAACAGCAGGAACACCGGCACGAAGATGGGCATCAGGCGCCACGGAAAGTCCGGTTCAGGCAGGGCGGCGCCTGCGGCTTGCATGAGGCCGTAGCTCCCTAGGCTCACCAACGGCATGGTCAGCAGGATTGGCGCGAGCCAGACGGTTGGAGAGATCTTACGCCAGTCGAAGACGGACCTCAGCAGCCGAACGCTCGCGTCCCGGCCGCTCTCCCGGCGCGCGAGGTAGAAGGCCACGATGAGCGGATTGATCGCCATGAGGGCGCTAAAGGGCAGGTTGATCGGCGACGCGGAAGCCAGGTAGCGATCAACGACATAGCCCGCGATCCAGAACGGTATCGACAGCAATACCAGCAGCTTCAAGAACTCGGCGGGCGAGCGGTCCGCGAGCTTTACATCGCCTTTCTGGATGCGGCTCACGGCCTCACGTTTTCGTCCCCGGCAGGCGAAGACCTTCCAGCAAGGTCCTAAGGGCCGCCACATAGGCTAGCGAGTCGCCGCCGTGGCCGCCGGCCACCGCGGCCTCGGTGACCGCGCCCAGCAACAGCCGACCCAGCGGCTCGACCGGTTGCCGCGCGATGATCCCCTGATCCATGGCCGCGGCCAGGGCGCGCGGGATCATCGCGCCGAAGTAGCGGCTGTCGATCTCCCGCCACCGCTCCCAACCGAGCACCTTGGGCCCGTCACCCAGGATGATGCGGCCGTTCGGTCCCTGAGAGCAGGCCTCGAAGTAGGCCGCGGTGCCTAGTCCTATGGACGTGAGCACATCGCGCGCGCCGCGCGAGGCCGCCATCACGTCGCGGGCCAACAGCTCGGCGGCGTCCTCGAACACCGCCTCGAACACAGACTCTTTGGTTGGAAAGTGATGGTAGATCGCGCCCTTGGCCACGCCCGCAGCCGCGGCGATCTGATCGACGGACGTCGCGGCGAACCCGTGCGCCCCGAAGAGGTCGGCCGCCGCGCTCAGGATGGCCCCGCGGGTGGCGATGCGTCGCTCGGCCTGTTTCGCCATGCCCTCAACCTACCAGGACATCCGCGATGCGCCAATTGACTTACCGCCCTCCAGTCGGTAAATACCGACTATAGGTCGGTTTATGTAACTCAGCAGGTACGGTCATGGTGTCGCCTACGCAGATCGAGAAGACCGTGCGGTTCGCGGCCCTGCACCGATCGGGCTGCTTCGTCCTACCCAACGCCTGGGACATTACCAGCGCCCTGCTCTGCCACGAGGCCGGATTCCCGGCGATCGGCACCAGCTCCATGGCCGTGGCCCTGGCTCACGGTGTGCTGGACGGTGAGAAGATCGGCCGCGAACGGATGCTGGCGGCCAGCGGCGCGATCGCCCGGCGCGTGCCTATTCCGGTGACGGCCGATCTGGAAGCGGGCTATGGCCCCTCGCCCCGCGATGTGGCCGAGACCGTGACCTTGGCCATCGCCGCCGGCTGGGCGGGCTGCAATCTGGAAGACACCGATCCGCTGACCCGCGGCCTGACCCCGGCTGTCCGCGCCGCCGAACGCATCGCCGCGGCGGTCCAGGCCGCCAAGGTCGCCGGACTGCCGAACTTCGTGATCAACGCCCGCACAGACCCCTACTATCACCAGCCGTCAGACCCGCACGCCGCCTTCTCCGAGGCCGTGGTGCGCGGCAACATGTACCTGGCCGCAGGCGCGACCTGTGTCTTCGTCCCCGTGCCCAGCGATCTGGAGACCGCCAAGGCGCTGGGTTCGGCGATCGATGGCCCGGTCAATCTGATGGCCGCGCAGAAGGTCGCCACCGCGCCGTTCCGCGAGATGGCCGCGGCCGGGGTTCGCCGGATATCCATGG
>NZ_JANOCX010000174.1:0-4902 GCF_031412415.1 Phenylobacterium sp. | reverse complement strand
GCCATGACCACCAACACCCAGATCTTCGAGATCTACATCAAGGCCACGCCCGAGAAGATCTGGGAGGCCATCACCAGCCCCGACTGGACCGCCCGCTACGGCTATCAGTCCCGCGCCGAGTTCGACCTGCGCCCCGGCGGCGTGGCGATCTATCACGCCAATGACGAGATGATCCAAATGGGCCTGCCCGAGGTGATCATCGACGGCGAGGTCCTGGAGTGCGACCCGCCCAACCGCCTGGTCACAAGCTACCGCTGGCTGTTCACCGAGGAGAACAAAGCCGAGGGCTTCACCCGCATCACCTGGGAGATCGCGCTGACCAGCGCCGGCTTCTGCAAGTTCACCGTCACCCACGACGTCACCGGCGCACCCATCATGGCCCAGTCCATCCGCGGGACCTTCTCCGACCAGGGCGGCGGCGGCTGGACCTGGATCCTCAGCGACCTCAAGTCCCTCCTGGAAACCGGCGCCATCCTGGCGGCCTAGGGCTCACCTCGGCGTCAGCCAGTTGATCTGCACCACCGCCGGGCGGTCGTCCGGGTCCCAGACCTTGGCCGACAGCACCGCGACCCGGTGGCGGATCTGCTTGAAGGCCCAGCGCCGGTCCGCCAATCGCGGGCCGGCGTCGCCCAACTCGTCGTCCTTCTGCCCTTGCGGGAGAAGGATGCTCGCGCCCTAGCCATCCATCAACACGATATCCCAGCGGTACTTGCCGGCCCCCGCCCCGGCGGCGACCGAGGTCCCCGCCTCGCCGCCCAGCCCCTTGTAGAGCTGGTCCCGGGCGTTCAGCGCCGCGTCCTCCGGGAAATACATCTGGGCGGTCAGCCGATGGCCGGTCCCACGCACGTCGAAGTGTATGTGCGGCGTCCGCAGCCCGATCGGCGAGTCATAGGCGGCCGGCTTGATCGTGGTGATCCGCCAGTCGCCGTCCTTGCCGGTCTTGAGCGTCGCGAAGCCCTGGAAGTTGGGATCCAGCGGCGCCTTGCTCATCTCGTTGGGATGGGCGTAGCGGCCCGCGGCGTTGGCCTGCCAGACCTCGAGGGTCGCGTCGGCCATGGGCTTGCCGTGCCGGTCCAGCACCCGGCCCGAGACCTCGATCACCTCGCCCAGCGCCCGCTGGCTGTGGCCCTTCAGCCAGACCAGATCGGCGTCGTCCTCCGCCAGGTGGCTGACCGGATAGAACGGCCCCATGGGCGACTCGGCCGTGCCCGCCAAGGGCGGCAGCGCCGGTTGTCCCTGCGCGCCGCGCGCCCCCGCGACCAACGCCGCCCCGGCCATGACCCCGAAACCCCGACGCGAAACCTGAAGCCTGCTCACCGCCGCCTCCCCCATCTGCGTTCATCCCGGAGACGATTGGATACCGTTGGTCGCCCAAGTCCATTGGAAACTGTCAAGCTTCCGGCCGGGCGCGGCGCGCCCTCGCCCTGAAGCTGCGCCGCCGCGCGGAATGCAGCCGTAGGGGAGTCGCGCAACCCATATCGTTCTGCTTTTGTTCTCACCCCAGCAAACAGGAGCACCCATGACCAAGGTCGGCTATCCCGGCGTCAGCGACCCCAAGGTCGCCTTCGCCGCCTTGAGCGACTATCGCGACGCCCTCATCAAGATGCAGATCAAGTGCCGGCCCTTCGGGACCGACTACCTGATCCTGCTGGCGGCCAAGGACGCCCTGGACACCGCGGCCTTCCACTTCACCCGCGACCCGACCTTCTACGACGCCACCTCGCAACGATGACCCTACGGCCGCTGACCAACCTCAAGGGCGCGCGCCTGGAGGACGCGCCCCGCTATCCCGGCTGCGTCCTGCGCCTGGCCTGCCAGGGATGCGGCTGGGAACGCGGCTACGACGTCGGCAAGATCATCAACCGCCTCTACGAACTCCGGGACGGCGGCTTCGGGACGCCGGTGGCCGACGTGGCGAAGTCGGTGAAGCGGCGGTGTCCGGGATGCAAGGGCGTGCGGTGGGCGACGGGGTTTGCGTATCCGGAGCGGGTGGACGTGCGCGAGACCAAGCGGCTGGCGGGGCGGTATCGGAGTTAGGGGCGGCCCTACGCCCAATTCTTCGATCGGATATTTCGGGGACACTATACCAGATTCAATCCCTGCGCTGGCTCGACACCGTCTGCGGTGACATGCCGTGGCCAGCATATGTTCTGGCGATCTCGGGATCCAGTTTCAACGCGACACTCATCTCCACCGCTGCTTCAGCGCCACGTCCTAGCCGTTCTAGCGCCACGGCGCGCAGGAAGCGGCCGTCGGGGTAGTCGGGGTCGAACCTCGTGGCGGCCTCGGCGTCGGCCAAGGCTGCGTCCGGACGCGCGAAGGCAAGCCAAAGATAGGCGCGGGTCGCGTAGACGAGGGGATCCTCCGGCGTCAGCTTCAAGGCGCGATCGCAGGCGATTTCGGCCTGTGCGAGGCCTGATCTGGCCACTGCCCGCGTCCAACAGAGATCATTGAGGGCTGCGACGCTATCGGGCGCCTCCGCTATGATTTTTTCGTAGTCGGCGATGGCGCGTGCATAGTCGCGAAGCTCGAAGTGGGCCCGCGCTCGGCCGTCCAGCGCTGTGAGTCTTTCCTTGGGATCGGCCAGAGCATCGGTGAAGGTCTTCAGGGCCATTCCCGGCTCGCCGTTCGCCAGCAGTATGTCTCCCCGGACCACCAGCCATTGGGCGATGGGCTTCAAGCGATATGCGCGATCAACCTCCGCTAGGGCCTGCCGGTGTCGACCCAGATGGCGGAGAGCGACTGACAACTCTCCCCGCGCCTTGCTTTCGAGTGACCTGTCGCGGGCTGCCTTCTCCAGGTCCTCCACCGCGCTCTCGAAGTCGCCGAGGTTTATATTTGCGATGCCCCTGTTGAGGCGCGCCAGGTCAAGGTCGGGATTGATCGTGATGGCGGCGCTATAGTCCTTGATCGCACCGCCATAATTTCCCCTGGCCTGGTGGACGTCGCCGCGAAGAAGGTAAGCTGGCGCCATTCTAGGATCGATCGCCAGTGCGGCGTCGGCGTCCGCGACCACCGCATCAAGCCTCCCGGCCTTCAAGTGTTCGAGCGCCGACTCCGTCAACTCCATCGCACTTGGGCCGGCGAGGACCGGAGACCAGGCGACCAGCGCCAAGGCAGCAATGACCGCCGCAATAATCGCCCGAACCATTCGACCGCTCCCGCTTCTTCCAATCAACCCTGACGTTTCACGCGTCATACGAAAACAACCTGAAGCATGCAGTCTGTCAAGAACAAACACGGAACGTTTCCGCCGAGCGATGGCCGCGATGAAACGCGGCTCCCTCCTCCTCAACGTTTGCTTAACCCCGCCGACGTCCTGTATCTCTCCGTGGAACAGATGACGAACGCGCCGATTCCCATGACCACGCCTCTCCGCATCCTCGGCCTCGATCCCGGCCTGCGCCGCACGGGCTGGGGCGTGATCGCGGTGGAGGGGTCCAGGCTGACCCACGTGGCCCACGGGGTCATCGCGCCCAAGGACAGCCTGCCCTTCGCCGAGCGGCTGCTCCACCTCTTCGACGCCATCAGCGAGGTCGTCGCCCTGCACGCGCCGCACGAGGCCGCGGTGGAGGAGACCTTCATGAACAATAACGCCGCCTCGGCGCTGAAACTGGGCCACGCCCGGGCCATGGCGATGATCGTGCCGGCTCGCGCGGGCCTGAGCGTGGCCGAATACGCCGCCACCGTGGTCAAGAAGTCGGTGGTCGGGACCGGGGCGGCCGACAAGGACCAGGTGGGCTTCATGATCGCCCGGCTGCTGCCCACGGCGGGCAAGACCACCGCCGACGCCGCCGATGCGCTCGCCGTCGCCATCGCCCACGCCCACCACCGCCGGGTCCGCAGCCTGGGGGCCGCGGCGTGATCGGCCGGCTGCGCGGCCTGGTCGCCGAGGTGGGCGAGGAAGACGCCCTGATCGACGTGGCCGGGGTGGGCTATGTGGTCCGCTGCGGCTCGCGCACGCTTTCCCACCTGCCCGCCATGGGCGAGGAGGCGGTGCTGCACGTGGAGACCCAGTGGTCCGAGGCCAACGGCATGAAGCTGTACGGCTTCCTGGGCCGCGACGAGCGCCGGGCCTTCGTCATGCTGCAGGCCATCCAGGGGGTCGGACCCAAGGCCGCGCTCTCGGTGCTGGACGTCCTGCCCCCGGCCGAGCTGGCCCAGGCCTGCGCCCGCGACGACAAGGCCGCCGTCGGCCGCGCCAACGGGGTGGGCCCCAAGCTCGCCCAGCGCATCGTCACCGAACTGAAGGACAAGCCGCTCAGCGATGGGCCGGTCGCGGCCTTCCACGCCTCTGCGCTCACGCCCGCCGCCGCGCCCCCGCCGTCCGCCGTCGGCGAGGCGGTCGCCGCCCTGCTGGGCCTGGGCGTCGCCGAGGTCAATGCGCGGCGCGTGGTCGAACAGGCCAATCTGCGCCTGGGCGAGGACGCCACCGTCCAGGCCCTGATCAAGGCCGGGCTGCAGGAGCTGGGGCGGTGACCCGCATCGTCTCCGGCGAACCCCAGCAACAGGACGCCGCAGTCGTCCACGACAAGGCCCTGCGCCCCCAGACCCTCGCGGAGTTCGTCGGTCAGGAGCAGGCCAAGGGAAACCTGAAGGTCTTCATCGAGGCGGCCAAGAACCGGGCCGAGGCCCTGGACCATGTGCTTCTGTTCGGCCCGCCGGGCTTGGGCAAGACGACCCTGGCCCAGATCGTCGCCCGCGAACTGGGGGTGAACTTCCGCGCCACCTCGGGCCCGGTGCTGGCCAAGGCCGGCGACTTGGCGGCGATCCTGACCAATCTCGAACCGCGCGACGTGCTGTTCATCGACGAGATCCATCGCCTGCCCGCCAATGTGGAGGAAATCCTCTATCCGGCCATGGAGGACCATGTGCTGGACCTGATGATCGGCGAGGGGCCGT
>NZ_JANOCX010000173.1:0-20652 GCF_031412415.1 Phenylobacterium sp. | reverse complement strand
GCTCGTCGATCAGTTCCTCGATCCGCGCCGTGGCGATGGGGACCAGCGCCGAGCAGGGCTCGTCCATCAGGATCACCTCGGGAGAGACGGCGATGGCGCGCGCGATGACCAGGCGTTGCTGCTGACAGCACGAGAGGCCGGTGCCGGGCTGGTGCAGCCGGTCGGCCACCTCACCCCACAACCCGGCCTTCTTCAGCGAGGTTTCCACCAGGGCCTCCAGCTCGGACTTGCTGGTGGTCAGGCCATGGATGCGCGCGCCGTAGGCCACGTTCTCGAAGATGGTCTTTGGGAAGGGATTGGGCTTCTGGAAGACCATGCCGACGCGCGCGCGCAGGACAACGGGATCGATGGACTTGTCGAGGATGTCCTCGCCGTCCAGCTCGATCCGCCCCTTCACCTTGCAGCCCGCGATGGTGTCGTTCATCCGGTTGATCGACCGCAGGAAGGTCGACTTGCCGCAGCCGGACGGACCGATCAGGGCGGTGACCGCCCTTTCCGGCACGTCGAGGCCGACGTCGAACAGGGCCTGTTTCTCGCCGTAGAAGACATTGACGTCGCGGGCGCGGATCTTGATCCCGCCAACGGGCGCGGCGGCATTGGTGCGATCGACCGCGATGTGCACGGGCGCGTCGCCGTGTGCGGCTGCGTCGTCGCGTTGACTGCTAGGCATCTGGGACCTCGAATGGGGCTTCATGACGCTACCACCGCCGCTCGAAGCGGCGCCTCACAAGAATGGCGGTGAGGTTCATGACGATCATGAACACGAGAAGGACGATGATGGCTGCGGCCGTGCGTTCGTGGAAACCGCGCTCGGACGCGTTCTCCCAGATGAACACTTGGACGGGCAGGACAGTGGCGGCGCCGGTGAAGCCCTCGGGCACGCCGGGCACGAAGGACACCATGCCGATCATCAGCAGCGGCGCGGTTTCGCCCAGCGCATGGGCCAGCGACAGGATGGCGCCGGTCATGACGCCTGGCATGGCCAGCGGCAGGACGTGGTGGAAGACGGTCTGGGTCCGCGAGGCGCCGACGCCAAGCGCGGCTTCCCGGATCGAGGGCGGCACGGCCTTGAGCGCCGAACGGGTAGCGATGATCACGGTGGGCAGGGCCATCAGGGCCAACACCAGCCCACCGATCAGCGGCGAGGAGCGTGGCACGGCCAGCCAGTTGATGAACACCGCCAGGCCCAGCAGGCCGTAGACGATCGAGGGCACGGCCGCGAGGTTGTTGATGTTCACCTCGATGATGTCGGTCCAGCGGTTCTTTGGCGCGAACTCTTCCAGATAGGTCGCGGCAAGCACCCCGACGGGCACGGCCAGGAAGGCGGTGACGAACAGCATCATCATCGAGCCCACGATGGCGCCCAGCACCCCGGCCTGTTCCGGCTCGGTGGAGTCTGAACGGGTCAGGAAGCCGAAGTTGAAGCCCGACTTGATCGAGCCGGCGGCCTTAAGCTTGTCCAGCCAGTCGAGTTGCTGGTCGTCCAGCTTGCGGCTGTCCTCGGGCGTCGAACGCTTGATCTGACCCTTGTAATAGAGACTGGCGTCCGACTTCATGGGGCCAGTCACGGTGACCTTCTTGCCGATCACCGAGGGGTCCGCCCGGACCTGCTTCAACAGCTGGAAGCCGAGGTCGTTGGACATGATCTCCATGATCTTGCCCGACTTTTCGCCAAACTCGTCGTCGGTCTCGCCCAGCTGCGAGAGCAGGGAGTTGGCGACCATCATGTCATAGTTGGCGCCGCCGATGTCGGTCCGGTCGATCTTGGCCGGGTCTAGATAGACCGAGACGCTGATCTGGTTGTCGACGAAGGTCGTGTAGCCCTGGCTGATGATCCGGCCCAGCAGCACGGCCAGGAACGACAGCGCCACGATGATGGCGATACGGCCATAGAGCCGGAACCGCATCTCCTGGGCGTGGCGTTGCTTGAGGCGCGCCTCGACGATCCGTCGAAGATCGGTCGCCGCAGCGGTCGGGAGGGTCGAGTCAGTCATACTGTTCCCGATATTTCTGCACGATGCGCAGGGCCACGATGTTGAGCATCAGGGTCACCACGAAGAGCGTAAGGCCCAGCCCGAAGGCCGAGAGTGTCTTGGGGCTGTCGAATTCCTGGTCGCCGGTGAGCAGGGTGACGATCTGCACCGTCACGGTGGTCACCGTGTCGAGGGGGTTGAGCGTCGTCTTGGCCTGGAGGCCCGCGGCCATGGTGACGATCATGGTCTCGCCCACCGCGCGTGAGATGGCCAGCAGCAAGGCCGCCATGATCCCCGGCAGAGCGGCGGGCAGCACGACCTTCTTGACGGTCTCGGATCGCGTCGCGCCCATGGCCAGGCTGCCGTCGCGCAGGGACTGGGGCACGGCGTTGATGATGTCGTCCGACAGGGAGGAGACGAAGGGGATCAGCATGATGCCCATCACCGCCCCGGCGACGAGCGCCATCTGGTTCTGAACCTGCATGAGGTAGAGGCCGATTCCGTCCATCGGGCCGCCGACCAGCATGCCGCCGATCCAGTTGAAGAAGCTGCGGAACAGCGGCCCGACCGTCAGGGCGGCGAAGAAGCCGTAGACCACGGTGGGCACGCCCGCGAGGATCTCCAGCATCGGCTTGACCACCGAGCGGGTCCAGGGACTGGCGTATTCGGAAAGATAGATCGCCGAGTAGAGGCCGACGGGGGCCGCCACGATCATGGCGATGATCATGATCAGGAAGGTGCCGACGAACAGCGGCACCGCGCCAAAGGCCCCGGTCGAGGCGTATTGGTCGGACCGCATCGCGATCTGCGGGTTCCACTCCAGTCCGAACAAGAACTCGAAGGGCGGCACCGCCTGGAAGAACCGCCAGCTTTCCCAGACCAGGGACGCCACGATCCCGACCGTGGTGAGAACGGCGGTGACCGAGCAGACGATGAACAGCAGAGCAACCCAGCCTTCCACCCTGTTGCGGGCGCGGAAGTCGGGGCCGATCTTTGGATAGGCCAGGGCGACGCCGGCCAGCGCCAGAACGGCGGCGAGCGACAGGGCGCCGAAGTCGATCATCTGCTTGAGCTGGGTGGACCGGGCGACCTTGGCGTCCAGGGCGGCCTTCAGGTCGCCGGCATAGGGCGTCTCGCTCGGCTGGCCGCCGCGGGCCAACGCGCGGGCGTCGTCATAGAAGACGTCCTGCTGCGGCGCGGTCAGGGCCTGAACGGCGGCAGGCGCGTCGAGGCGCAGCATGCCGGCCTCCATCCGGCCGCCGAACATGGCGATCAGCAGCACCAGCAGGGCCGCGGGCACGCCCGCCCACAGGGCCGCGTAGGCGCCATAATAGCCTGGCAGCGAATGCAGGCCGATCGTCTTGCCGCCGACGCTGGCCACCGCGCGCCGACGCGCGGCCATGTAGGCCGCGATCGAGAACAGGGTCAGCGCCGCCAAAGCGATCCAGGTGAGCATCGGAAGTCCCAGCCACTGCTGCGCGCGGGAACCATCCCCCGTCCACGCGGCCGGAAACTGCCTGGGGATTGCTGTCGCTGTACGACGGTTTCACGACAGTTTTGTAACGACGCCCTCGACAGCCTCCGCCGGGCCGGGCGCGGCGGCGCGCAGCATCGGGAAATAGGCGGTGAAGGCGGCCCCCTCGCCCAGCACGCTTTCGACGGTCAGGCCCCCACGATGGCGGTTCATGATGTGCTTGACGATGGCCAGGCCCAGGCCGGTGCCATGACGTTCGCCGCTCTTCTGGCCCTCGACGCGATAGAAGCGCTCGGTCAGCCGAGGCAGGGTCTCGCGGGCCAGGCCCACGCCGGAATCGGTGACCCGCAGGGCGGCGTAGAGGTCCTGGCCGTGGTCGGGCGTCAGCAGCGACATCCGCGACGCGGCGGGATCGCGCGCCGCGGCGGCGGACTCTGCAGACAGACCGGCGCGCAGCGAGAGATGCACGGTCTGTCCGCTCGGGGTGTACTTGATGGCGTTGTCGACCAGGTTCTGCACGACCTGGATGATCTGGTCGCGATCACCGGCGACCATCGCCGCGCCTCGGCACGGCAGATCGGTCGCCAGGCGCACGCCGCGCTCGCGCAGCAGCGGACCGACGCCGTCGACGACGTCCATCACCGCGGCGGCCAGATCGGCCTCACCGTCGGGGGCGATATGTTCGTTCAGCTCGATCCGGCTCAGCGACAACAGGTCGTCGATCAGCCGAGCCATGCGGTCGGCCTGGGCCTGCATGATGCCGAGGAACTTGTCGCGCGCGCCCTCGTCGGCGCGCGCGTGGCCGCGCAGGGTCTCGATGAAGCCGGAGAGCGACGCCAGGGGCGTACGCAGCTCATGGCTGGCGTTGGCCAGAAAGTCGGCGCGGGTTCGCTCGGAGCGCCGGATATCGGTCTCGTCGCGTAGGACCAGCAGCGCCAGACGCGCGCCGTCCGGCGCCTCGCCCAGCGGTTTGGCGATGGCCCGCAACACCCGCTCCTGGGCGCCGCGCATCTCGTACACCGCCTCGGCGTCCAGCCCTCCGAACAAGGCCTCATCGACGGCCTCGAGCACCTCTGGGTCGCGGATCGCCGTAACCAGGAGCCCTGCGTCATATTGTATCCTGAAGGTCTCGCGCGCAGCGTCGTTAACCAGGACGAAACGTCGACCGGTGAGGTCATCGGGTTCATGCGCGGCGATAACCAGGACCGGATCGGGCAAGGCGTTGATGAGGCTGGCATAGGGCGGCGCATCTTCGTGCGGAGGGCGCGCGGCGGCCTCCGCCGCGGGAGCTCGGGCGCCGAGCTGCTCGGCGACATGCCAGGCCATCAGGCCCGTGACCCCGGCGATAAGCAGCACGATCCATGCCGTCGTCTGGCTATCCGCCCCGCTGCCGATCGCCAGCCCGACCGCGCCGAGGATTCCAGTCAGGCCCGCTACCAGCACCGGCCAGAGCGGCGCGTGCCAATTCAGGCTCTCTCGCGTCGAAGACGGAGGCGACGGCGCCAAGCGAATCTCCCGTGGGGCAAACATCGACCAGGCATCAAGCTTATGTCACCGCGATGACACCGACCCAAGCGCGCGCGCCACCTGCGGGCGGCTTGTCAGGAAATCTGCAGGCGGGTGAAGTCAATCTCTATTTCACCGATAGGATTTATCGGGTCTTTACCGACTCGAGTTTTAGACAAACTCCAACAAGCCGAGGGGGCTGAAGCCAAATGGCATGGAAAACGAAACTGATTGTCGGCGTCTCGGCCCTGGCCCTGGCTTGGCCGGCCATGGCCGCCGCAGATGAGGCGACCGACGCCCGCATCAAGGCGCTGGAGGAGCAGCTCAGCCTGCTCCAGGGCCAGATCGCCGACCTGAAGCAGTCGACGTCCAACAACATCGCCGCCGTGCGCAAGGACGCCGCCGTCACCACGGTGTCGCTAGCCAACGGCCGGCCATCGATCTCGTCCGCCGATGGGCGCTTCACCGCCTCGTTCCGCGGGGTCTTCCAACTCGACGCGGCCCAGTACGATCAGTCCGGCGCCGGTCCCCTCGCCAGCGACTTCCGTCGTGGCTCCCTGGGCGACGCCGTCGAGAATGACCGCGCGCGAGACCTGAACGACGGCGCGAACTTCCGCCGCGCTCGGATCGGCATCGAGGGCAAGGCCTTCGGCGATTTCGAGTACAACTTCCTTTATGACTTCGGCGGTTCCGGGAACGAGGAAGCCGGCAAGATCAGCGCCGCCTGGGTGCAGTACAACGGGCTGCCGGTCGCCAACGCCAAGATCCGCATCGGCGCCTTCTCGCCCATGAGCGGAATGGAAGCCGACGGCTCGACCAACGGCTCCTTGTTCGCCGAGCGCGCCGCGCCGTCCGAACTGGTCCGGGGTCTGGGCGCGGGCGACGGCCGGACCGCTGCCGCGCTCACCTTCGGCGGCGAGCGTTGGACCGCCTCAGCGGCCGTCTCCGGCAACATCATCGGCGTCCAGACCTATGACGAGCAGACCTCCTTCGTCGGTCGCCTGGCCGTCACACCGCACCGCGGCGAGCACAGCCTGATCCACCTGGGTCTCAACACGACGGTTGTCCTTGATCCCGCCGCGACGGGCCCTCGGGTCAACGGTGTCGTCAACACCCCCATCCGGCTGCGCGAGCGTCCGGAATTGCGGGTTGACGGAACCCGGCTCGTGGACACCGGGAGCCTGGACGCCGATGGCCTGACCGCGGTCGGCGGCGAGTTCGCCGCGCAATGGCGGAACCTCTCTCTCCAGGCGGAGTACTTCGACATCGGGGTTGATCGCAAAGGCGCGTTCGGCGACGCCGAGTTCTCCGGTTGGTATGCGCAGGCCGCCTGGACGATCACCGGCGAACCGCGCCGATACGCGAAGGATGCCGCGGCGTTCGACTCACCGCGACCGGCCAAGCCCTTCGATCTGAAGACCGGCGATTGGGGCGCCTGGGAGCTTGGCCTCCGCTACTCCACCCTCGATCTGAACCACCTCGCTGGAAACATTGGAACCGCGCCGATCGCCGGTGCGGTGCGCGGCGGGGAGCAGGAAATCTTCACCCTTGGCCTCAACTGGTACCTGAATAACGGATTGCGCTTCCAGGCGGCCTATCAGGACGTCTCCGTCGACCGCCTGTCGCCCGGCGGCACGGCCTTCGTGGCCGGCTCCACCCCGCCGGCCGGCGCTCAAGTCGGGCAGGACCTTAAGATCTACTCCCTGCGCACCCAGTACGCCTTCTGACCTGGGGCGGCGCAAGCCGCCGCCCCTGATCGCCCCCACATCTGCGCCCACGCCGCCGAGCCTCAGAACAAGGATCTCGATCGATGACTCATGACTTGAAGCGCCCCTCCCGCCGCAGCCTCATCGCTGGCGGGGCCGCCGCCGCCGCCGGGCCTACGCTGCTGGCCGGCTCCGCCCTGGCCCAAGCCAAACCCAAGCCGGTCACCCTATTGAATGTCAGCTATGACCCCACTCGGGAGCTCTACAAGGACATCAACGCCGCCTACGCCCGGTACTGGAAAGAGAAGGTTGGCCAGGACCTGGTGATCAACCAGAGCCACGGGGGCTCCGGCCGCCAGGCCCGCTCGGTGATCGACGGCCTGCAGTCCGACGTGGTCACCCTGGCGCTCGCCTACGACATCGACGAAATCGCCCAGAAGGCCAAGCTGCTGCCGGCCAACTGGCAGTCGCGCCTGCCCAACAACTCCACGCCCTACACCTCGACGATCGTGTTCCTGGTCCGCAAGGGCAACCCGTGGAAGATTCGCGACTGGGGCGACCTGGTGAAGCCGGGCATCGAAGTCATCACGCCCAATCCGAAGACTTCGGGCGGCGCGCGCTGGAACTACCTGGCCGCCTGGGCCTGGGCCCAGAAGAATGGGCGCAATCCGCAGGCCTTCGTCGAGGACCTGTTCAAGCACGTGCCGGTGCTCGACACCGGAGCTCGTGGCTCCACCACCACCTTTGTCCAGCGGGGCATCGGCGACGTGCTGCTGTCCTGGGAGAACGAGGCGCACCTGGCCATCGAGGAACTGGGGCCGGGCAAGGTGGACATCGTCATCCCTTCGCTCTCGATCCTGGCCGAACCGCCGGTGGCGCTGGTCGACAAGGTGGTCGACCGCAAGAAGACCCGCACCATCGCCGAGGGCTATCTGAACTTCCTCTACAGCCCGATCGCGCAGGACCTGATCGGCAAGAATCACTACCGGCCGCGCAGTCCCGAGGCCGCGGCCAAGTACGCCTCCAAGTTCCCGAGGATCCCGCTCGTCACCATCGACGACACCTTCGGCGGCTGGAAGAAGGCCCAGGCGCAGCACTTCGCCGACGGCGGGGTGTTCGACAAGATCTACAAGCCGGGCTGACCCCGAAGGCCGGCTTGACCGAAGGGCGCGGAGCTCCCCCTCCGCGCCCTTTTCATTGCGCGCGGCAACCTGGGCCATGCCGAGCCGTTCCGGAGGCATGAGCCTGTCCGTTCCCGATCTTGTCGGTATCGCCGCGGCCGTCTGCTCGATGGCCAGTTTCACGCCGCAGATCGTCAAGATCTGGCGCGAGCGCGACGCGAGCTCCGTGTCCCTGCGGATGTACATCGTCACCGTGACTGGCTTCGTCCTCTGGACGACCTACGGCGTCCTGACGGAAAGCTGGCCCGTGGCGGGCTCCAACGCCGTCTGCCTCATCCTGGCGGCGGTCATCCTCGGCCTGAAGTGGCGGTTCGGAGATCGCGCGGCCCGCTAGGACGCGTGGCTGCGACCGGTTGGCGCCGCGCGCCTTGGCCACTAGATTGCCCCGAATTCGCACGCCCGCCAGGGCGAACGTGCCCCCCCAACTCGCCGCCGCCGGCGCCTCGGACCCCCGAGCCCCCGGCGCGTGACAGGATCGCCGGATGTCGATGGAACGGTTCGCCCAGGCCGAAGCCGCCTTCAAGGCGGGGGACGCCGACCAGGGTATCGCGCTGACCGAGGCCCAGCTCGAGATCGACTCCAAGGCGCCGTTGGCGTTGTACAAGAACTTCGGCGGCCTGCTGTTTCGCAAGCAGCTGTTCGGTCCGACCGAGCGGTGGATGCGCGAGGCTGTCGTCCACTATCCGCGCGACCTCGACCTGTGGAACCTGCTGGGCGTCGCCCTGCGCCGGTTGGAGCGCCACGACGAAGCCTTGAAGGCTCTCCTGCAGGCCGAGAAGCTCGGTCCGAAGAGCGCCGCCGTGCTCAGCAACAAGGGCAATGTCTACAACGACCTGAGGAACGGCCCCGGGGCGGTGGACGCCTTCACCAAGCTGGTCCGCATGCAGCCGACCGTGGCCGAGTACCAGCGAGGTCTCGGTCGCGGATACTGGTACTCCGGCGACCTGGACAAGGCCCAGATGCGCTTCAACCTGGCCGCCAAGCTCAAGCCCGACCTGATCGACGCCTGGTTGGACCTCAGCGGCGTCGTCAATGACCGCCACGGGCCTGTTGAAGCCCTGCCGGTGTTCGACCGCGCCATCGCCGCCAATCCCGAGAGCATCAAGCTGCGCGAAGCCAAGGGGATGATGCTGCGGCGATCCGGCAAGCTGCGGGAGGCCGAGGCCTATTTCACCGAGCAGCTCGCCGAGCACGGCGACCACGCCTGGATCCACTACAACCTCGGTGGGACGATCATCGACTACGACCGGCGCCGCGGGAACGCCCACCTGGAGAAGGCGGTCGAACTGGACCCCGACAAGTCGGACTACCGCCTGGCCCTGGCCGAAAGCCTGGGCCGCACGCGCTATGGCGACGAATCGGAACACCTGGAACGCGCCTATGAGGTGCTGAAGGGCGTGATCGTGGAGGGCGAACCGCTGGCGGCCAGTCCGCTGAAGGTGGCCATGGAGATCATCGTCCGCCTGGCCGACTACGACCGCATCGACGCCATGGGCAGCTTCTCGGAGATCGGCAACCGCTGGATCGATTCCGGCCGCCATACCGCCATGCTGAGCCATCTGGCCCGTGTCCGCACCCCGCAGGACAGGCTGGAACTGGTGGGTATGCACCGGCGCTGGGGCGAGAAGGTCGATATCGCCGTGGCCAAGTGGCCAATCCGTCGGCCCGGTCCTCGCCCCGACAGCGGCAAGATCCGCGTCGGCTTCATGTCCTCGGACCTGCGGGCCCATCCGGTGGCCTACTTCGCCATGCCGCTGTTCCAGCACTACGACCGCAGCCGGTTCGAGATCTATTGCTACTCGTACTACGAGGGCGAGAACGAAGACCCCACCCAGAAGCGGATCACCGAGCTGGTGGACGTCTTCCGCTGGCGCAAGGACATCGGCGACCACGACGCCGCCCAGATGATCGCCGACGACCAGCTCGACATGCTGATCGAGCTGGGCGGGTCGACCCACATGAACAAGATCACGGTCATGGCCTTCAAGCCCGCTCCGCTGCAGGCGAGCTGGCTGGGCTATCCGCACTCGGCGGGCCTGGCCGCCATCGACCACCTGATTCTCGATCCCTATGTCTGCCCGTCCAACCTGGATCTGGTGATCGAAGAACCGCTGAAGATGCCGAAGAGCTGGATCGCCATGGGTGAGATGGCCTTCCCCGAACGGCCGATCACCGAGACCATCCCCCAGACGCGGAATGGCTTCGTGACCATCGGCACCGCGAACAATCCCTATAAGTACAGCCGCGACATGGTGCGCACCTGGGCGCGGGTGACGGCGGCCATCCCCGATTCGCGCTTCATGTTCGTCCGGCCGGAGAGCGGATCGCCATCGTTCCGCAAGAACATCACCGCCCTGTTCGAGGCCGAGGGCGTGGCCGCTGAGCGCCTGCGCTTCGAGGACGTCCGGGGCGCCCACATGCCGTTCTACAACGAGATGGACTTCTCCCTCGACACCTTCCCCCAGACTGGCGGCACCACCACCTGCGAGGCCCTGTGGATGGGCGTGCCGGTGGTCACCCTGGTGGGCGAGACCATGTTCGAACGGCTGAGCTATTCGATCCTCACCAACGCCGGCCTGGGCGATCTGTGCGCGCACAGCGAGGAGGCCTTCGTGCAGGCAGCGCTCAATCTCGCGAACGACCCCGCCCGGCGCCAGGAGCTGCGCACCGGCCTGCGCGGCATGCTGAAGGCCAGCCCCCTGGGCCAGACCCAGCAGTTCGCCACCGACTTCTACGAGATGATCAAAGGCGCCGTGGACCGCGCAAAGGCGGCGGGCAAGATCCCGGCGGCGGCCTAGACCTCGAACCCACGCAGGACCTGGCCCAGGACGTCGCGGACGTCGCGGGCCGACACGCCCAGCGCCGCCAGCCGGCTGACATCGCAGGTCGGCCCGTGCGGCGGCGCGGCGGCGCCGGTCAATTCCAGCGTCCAGCCGTGGGCGGTGAAGACCTCGGCGATCTCGGCGTTCGAGATGGCGACGCCGCGGGCGATGTTGACGATCCCCTCCGCATCGTGGGCGTCCATGGCCAGGAGCCCGGCGATCACGTCGTCGGCGTGGATGTAGTCGCGGCCCGACTGAGGCGAGGAGTCGAGGGTGATCGTCTTCTCCCGCCGCGCGCGTTTCAGCAGGTCCGACAGGAAGCCGCCGGCGTCGTCGGATGCGTCGAACACGTTGGAGAGCCGCGCCACCGACGCGCGTCCGCCCGAGCGGGCCAAGCAGAGGTTCTCGCCCAGGGCCTTTGAGAGGTCATAGACGTTGCGGGGCGCAGCCACGTCGAAGGCCAGCACATCGTCCTCGCGCCCGCCCTGGTCGCCCAGGCTGTCGTAGAGCCGCGTGGAAGACAGGTAGATCAGGCGCCCGAACCTCGCGTCGCGCAGGACGTGGCTCAGCAGGCCGACATGGGCTTCCACGGTGTCGAAGGGGCGAACCATGAAATCGCCGGTCAGCCCGGCGCAGTAGAAGACCCGGCCCAGGTCGCGGTTGAACAGCTCCGGATCGCCGCGCGCCGGGGCGTAGACGCTCTCGCCCCGCTCGCGCAGGGCGGCGACAAGCCGCGCGCCGATGAAGCCGCCGGCGCCGATGACCGTGTAGAGGCTCATCGGCCCCGCGCGCCCACGCGCTTGGCGGGAACCCCGGCATAGATCGAATAGGGCTCAAGCTCGCCACGCACCACCGAACCGGCGGCGATCACACAGCCTTGGCCGATCACCGCCCCGTCCAGCACCACGGTGTTGGCGCCCAGCCAGACGTCGTCGCCGATGACGATGCCGCCGCGCGAGGGCTGGAAGCCCTGGTCGCGGATTCGCTTGGCCCGGTCGCCGAACTCATGATTGGTCGGCGCCAGCGTGCAGTTGGCGGCGATCAGCACAGCGTCGCCGATGCGGATGCCGTTGCCGGTGTACATGACCGTGCCGGAATTGATCGCGCAGTCCGCGCCGATCTCCACCGCGCCAGAGCCGCCCGCCGGTTTAATCTTCACGAAGGCGTCGACCATCGTCCGCGCCCCGATGGTGATCGGCGTGCCGCGGGTCGAGACCTCGATGTCGGCCAGGGCGGAGATCTTGGCGGTGGGGTCGATGGTCAGCATCGGACGCAGTCTAGCGGGCTCAGGCGTGATCCGGATAGGTGGCGTCCCGATCCGAGATGATCTGAGGCGCCAGCGGCCATTCGATGCCGAAGGCGGGATCGTTCCAGCGCACGCCCAACCCGTGACCCGGCTCGAACATGCGGTCGATCTGGTAGAGGACATCGGTGTCGTCTTCCAGGGTGACGAAGCCGTGGGCCATGCCGCGACCGATCAGCAGGGCGCGACCATTCGCCGCCGACAGCTCGGTTCCCGTCCACTGACGATAGGTCGGACTCGCCGGGCGCAGGTCCACGGCCACGTCGAAGATCGCGCCCCGGGCCACCCGCACCAGCTTGGCCTCGTCGTGAGGGGCGGCCTCATAGTGCATCCCGCGCAGCGTCCCGGCCTTAAGGTTGCGCGACAGGCTGGTCTGCAACGGCGTGAACGGATGGCCGGCGGCGGCGAATTCCTCCGGGCAATGCAGCCGGGCGAACGATCCTCGCTCATCGTCGACGGAATCGAGATCGACGATCACGACACCCTCGATGTCGGTCGCCGTGAACCGCATCAGCCGACGACCTTGGTGTCAGGCGCGGCGGTGACGAACTGCCCGCCCCAATCCTTCACATAGGCCAGCTGGCCCATGATCTCGTCCTTGAGGTTCCAGGGCAGGATGATCAGGTAGTCGGGCTTGAAGTCGGCGATCTTCGCCGGGGCGTGGATCGGGACGTGGCTGCCGGGAAGGTAGCGGTCCTGCTTGTGCGGATTGGCGTCGAAGCAGGCGACGATGTCGTCGGCGGTGACCCCGGCATAGTTCAGGAAGGTGTTGCCCTTGGCCGCCGCGCCATAGGCCGCGACCACCTTACCCTCGGCCTTCGCTTTGGCGAGGAAGGCCAGGAAGCCCTCGCGCACCGCCTCCACCCGAGTCGTGAACCCCTCATAGCCCTTGAGCGCGTCGAGACCGGCGGCGTGCTCACGATCGCGCAGATCCCTCAGCGCCTGGGTCTCCTGGTGGCTCGAGGCGTCATGGGCGCAGAACACCCGCAGCGAGCCGCCGTGCGTCGGCAGCAGCTCCACGTCGAAGGGTCTGAGGTTGTTGGCGCGCAGGACCCGCTCCACCGCCAGCAGCGACAGATAGGAGTAGTGCTCATGATAGATCGTATCGAACTGAACCTTTTCGATCAGGTTCAGCAGATGCGGGAACTCGAAGGTCAGCACGCCTTCCGGCATCAGCACGTGCTGGAAGCCAGCCACGAAGTCGCCGATGTCGGGGACGTGAGCCAGCACATTGTTGCCCGCCATCAGATCGGCGGCCACGCCCCGCGTCTTCAGGTCCCGGCCAGTGGCATCGTTGAAGAACACCACCTCCGTCGGGATGCCTCGTTCCTTGACGGCGACCTCGGCGGTGTTGGCGGTGGGCTCGATCCCCAGCACCGGCACGCCGGCGGCCTTGAAGTGTTGCAGCAGGTAGCCGTCGTTGGAGGCCACCTCGATCACCAGCGAGTTAGGCCCCAGACCGAACCGCGCGGTCATCGCCTCGGCGTAGCGCTTGGCGTGGGCCACCCAGCTCTCGGAATAGGCGGAGAAATAGGCGTAGCCGTCATCGAAGATGGCGTCGGCGGCGACGGGATCGTCGGCCTGGACCAGGAAGCAGGTCCCGCAGACCCGCGTGTGGAGCGGATAGGTTCCCTCGACGCCGGACTCGAGCTGCGCCTCGGTCAGGTACGAGTTGGCCAGGGGCTGCAGGCCCAGGTCCACGAAGGTCTGGGTCAGCGGCTCGCGGCAGAAGCGGCAGGCGGGAACGGTCATCGAAGGCTTTCGTAACGCGTGATCTGGTCCTGGACGAGACCGAGGGCGTCGCCGCCGTTTGCCAAATCCCGGTACCAGTCCATGGTCCAGTCCACGGCGGCAGGGGCATCGAGCGCGCTCTCGAAGCCCAGCACCTGGCGCGCCAGGCCGGCGTCGATGCCCAGGGATTTGGCCTCGATGGAATTGGGGTCTGGTTCGTGGCGCCAGGGCTTCGCGCCCAGAGCCTCGACGGCGCGAGTGGCCAGCTCGCCCACGGTCACTTCGCGACCACCCTGGCGAGGGCCGAAGTTCAGCGCGCGCGGCGCGGCGGGATCTGTCGCGAGGCGCTCCAGGAACACCAGGTAGCCGGCCACGCAGTCCAGCACATGTTGCCAGGGCCGCGTCGCCTCGGGATGGCGCAGAACGGTCACCCCCTGGGCCTGGCCCGCACGGACGATGTCCGCCACCAGCCGGTCGCGGGAATAGTCGCCGCCGCCGATCACATTGCCGCCCCGAGCCGTGGCCACTGGGACGCCGGCCTTGTCGAAGAAGCTCTTGGCGAAGCTCTGGACGACGATCTCGGCGGCGGCCTTGGAGGCCGAATAGGGGTCCTTGCCGCCCAGGGCGTCGCCCTCGGCGAAGGCGCGGCCGGTCTCGTGGTTGGCGTAGACCTTGTCCGAGGTGATCGCGAGCACGGCCTTGAGCGCCTCCTGCCCCCGCAGGGTCTGCAGCAGATGCGCCGTGCCCATCACGTTGGAGGCGAAGGTGCCGATGGGGTCTTCGATCGAGGCCCGCACGATCGGCTGGGCGGCCATGTGCAGCACCAGGTCGAACCCACGCCCGTCCAGCGCCTGCTCGACGTCGGCGGGTCGGCGCAGATCGACCAGCAGCGAATCGGTCAGGCTGGCCACGCCGGCCTGGATGAACAGCGCCGGCTCCTGATCCGGCGCCAACGCCAGGCCGGTGACGTTCGCCCCCAGACGCGTGAGCCAGATCGCCGCCCACGAGCCCTTGAACCCGGTGTGGCCGGTCAGCAGGACGCGCTTGCCCGACCAGAAGCCGGGATCGGGTCGGCTCATTTCCAGACTTGCCAGGGCGCCTGGCCCGAGGCCCAGAGGGTCTCGAGGTTGTTCTTGTCGCGCAGGGTGTCCATGGCGGCCCAGAAGCCGTCGTGGCGGTAGGCCATTAACTGGCCGTCAGCCGCGAGACCCTCCAGGGGCGCGGCCTCGAACGGGATCTCGTCGCCGGTCACCCGGGCGATGACCTCGGGCTGCAGCACGAAGAACCCGCCATTGATCAGGCCATTGTCGCCCGGAGGCTTCTCGATAAAGCGCTCCACCGCGCCATCGATGATCTCCAGCGCGCCATATCGGCCCGGGGGCGACACCGCGGTCACCGTGGCCTGACGACCATGCGATTTATGGAACTCGGCCAAGGCCTTCAGGTCCACGTCGGCGACGCCATCGCCATAGGTCAGGAAGAAGGGTTCGCCCGGCGGCAGGTAGTCGGCCACCCGCTTCAGCCGCCCGCCGGTCATGGTCTCGGCCCCGGTGTCGACCAGGGTGACCTTCCAGGGTTCGTGGTTGGTGGCGTGGTACTCCATCGAGCCCTTGCCCAGGTCGACGGTCAGGTCGGCGTTATGGAGCACGTAGTTGGCGAAGTACTCCTTGATCACATAGCCCTTGTAGCCAAGGCACACGACGAACTCGTTGAAGCCGTAGTGCGAGAACAGCTTCATGATGTGCCAGAGGATAGGCCGGCCGCCGACCTCGATCATCGGCTTGGGCTTGAGGTGGCTTTCCTCGGAGATCCGGGTCCCAAGTCCCCCGCAGAGCAGGACGACCTTCATCTAGGCGATCTTCTTGACGAAGGCGTCGGGCCAGTAGGTGACGCGCCCGGTGACCGTGCCCTCGTTGAACGGGAAGGCCGGCTCCTCGACGATGAAGCGCCTATCCTCCGCCACGAAGTCGTGGACCGCCTTCAAGGGGTTGTTCCAGTCCCAGTCCTCCCCCGTGCGCGGACCGCCCTTCACCTGGGCCATGATCCCGTCGGTGGCCACCACATAGGAGCCGACCTCGATCAGCTCGCCATAGAGCCGCAGCTCGTCCAGGACATGGGCGCGGGTGTGGTTGCTGTCCAGCACCACCAGCACCTTCTCGCCCGGCTTGATCAGGGCCTTCACCTGGTCAAGCGTTTCCGGCGCGGTGGAGGAGCCCTCGATCAGCTCGATGCGCTTGAACATCTCGTGGGCCTCGATGGCCTCGCGGTTGTGCGGGCGGATCTCGATATCGATGCCGATCACCCGGCCCTTGCCCATGGCCTCGAACAGCGAGGCGTAGAAGATCAGCGAGCCGCCGTGCGCGACGCCGGTCTCGACCAGAACGTCGGGCTTCAGGGTGTAGATCACCTCCTGCAGGCGGACCATGTCCTCCGGCAGCTGGATGATCGGGCGACCCATCCAGGCGAAGGAATAGACGTACTTGGAATCCCAGGTGGCGCGCAGCCACGCCTTGGACGCCGCGGCGAAGCCTTCGGCGCTCGCCAGGCTGTGGCGGGTTTCGGTCCCGCCGTCCTTGACGATGACTTCGCCGCGCTCTTCGTCGATGGTGGTGATCAAGCTCTTGGCCCTTGGAGATGCTGTCGGCGGGTCGGCGGTTCTCTCGCCACCGCCAACGAAGTGGCCCCCCTATTATCGCGTGTCCTTCGCGCGATGAAGCCGTATCGAAGGTCGGACGGGCGGCGTCGTGCCGCAATCTGATTATTTCGGTGCGGACGTGGTCGACCAGCGGATCAATTTCATCGTCGCCGGCGTGCAGAAGGCCGGGACCACCGCGCTTTACGACTACCTGGCCGAGGATCCGAGCATCGGGCTCTCCAAGGTGAAGGAGGTCCACTTCTTCGACGACGAGACAGTGGATTGGGCCGCGCCGGACTATGGCGCCTATCACGCCCAGTTCGATTGGAGCGGTCCGGCGATTCGCGGCGAGGCGACACCGATCTACCTCTATTGGCCGCGCAGCCTGGAGCGGATCGCCGCCTATAATCCCAGCGTCCGGATCATCGTCATGCTGCGCGATCCCGTGGCGCGGGCCTGGTCGCACTGGAAGATGGAATATGCGCGTGGCGCGGAGACGCAGCCGTTCGGTTGGTGCGTACGCCAAGGCCGGCGGCGACTGCTGGACGCCCAACCCTGGGGGGTCCATCGCGAGTTCTCCTATGTGGAGCGCGGCTTCTACGGGGAGCAGGTCGGGCGGCTGCTTGGCCTATTTCCCCGCGACCAGGTGCTGCTCCTGAAGGCCGACGATCTGCGCGGTGATCCCAATGCGACGCTCGCGAGCGTCAACGCCTTCCTGGGCGCGCCGCCGCCCCGCCCCGTGCAGCCGCGCGAGGTTCATGTGGGCCGCGACATGGACTATGGCGGCGTGCTGACGGAGGAGGACGCCGCCTATCTGCGAACGCTCTACGCCGCCGATATGGTCAAGTTGGCGGGGCTGACCGGCGTGACGTTCCCGTGAGGCCACATTTTGGGCGAGTGGCGCCGACAACATGCCGATCATGACCCGGACGCTGCGAGGCCTGCCCCCCATCCTGCTCGGCGTGATGGCCGCGTGCTCGCCGGCCGCCGAGCCCCGGGGCTCGGCCGCGGCCGCGCCGCCCCCTGCCGTGGCGGCCACCCCGGTCGAGGGTCCGCGACTGTCGTTTCCCCTGGCCTGCGTGATCGGCCAGACCTGCGAGGTCCAGAATCGCGTGGATATCGACCCCGGCCCTGGCGCGCAGGATTATCGGTGCGGCACGGAAACCTATGACGCCCACAACGGCGCCGACATCCGGCTGCTGGACATGGCGGCGCAGAGGCGCGGCGTGGAGGTTCTGGCCGCCGCCGCCGGGCGCGTGAGCCGCCTGCGCGACGGTGTCGCCGACATCTCGGTCAAGGCGGCTGGCGCCCCTCCCGTCGCCGGCCAGGAGTGCGGCAATGGCGTCGTGATCGATCATGGGGATGGCTGGGAGACCCAGTATTGCCACCTCGCCCGAGGCAGCGTGGTCGTGAAGCAAGGTGACACGGTGGTCGCCGGGCAGCCGATCGCGCGCGTCGGCCTGTCGGGGAACACCGAGTATCCGCACCTTCACCTGACGGTACGCAAGGCGGGCGCGGTGATCGATCCCTTCCGCCCTACGCCCACATCGGCGCGCTGCGATGCGACCAGCGACGGCGTCGGGCTATGGGAGGCCTCGGCGGCAAAGGCGGTCACCTACAAGGCCGGCGCGGTGCTGAATGTCGGCTTCGCGGCGGGGCCCGTCACCATGGACGCCGTCGAGGCTGGCGGCGTGGCCGCGCCGATGACCGACGGTCCGGCCCTGCTGGCCTATGTCCGCGCCATCAATCTCGCGGGCGGCGACGTCCAGTCCTTGAGCTTGGCAGGCCCGGACGGCGCGGTGCTGGCGCACACCACCTTGCCGGCCCTGGAGCGGTCGAAGGCGCAGTACCTGCTCTATACCGGAAAGCGCACGCCGGCGGCGGGCTGGCCCGGGGGGCGATACGTGGCGACCTACACCGTCGCACGCGGCGGGGTGGTCGTGCTGAAACGGGCTTTCGAGCTCGCGCTCTAGGCGAAAAACCCCGACTCCAGCAGGGAAATCAGCCGCTTCGAACCTCTCCTCACAAATCCGTTAGCACCTCATTGTGGCGCTAGTGTCTCTTTCGCCCGCAGGCGGATTGCGGTAGAGTTTGAAGTCAGCCTTGCTCTCCAGGGCTGTGTCGCTTTGGCCGGGCGGTAAGCTCGCGGCTTCACCGCCCGGCCTCTCGCGTTTTCCGACAATCTGGAACTATGGCGCCGATATTCGGCGATGGTCTCCTGGCTGACGCTCAGGGTATGTCGGCGACCGGCGCGGTCGGGCCGAGTTCGAGGATCCCGAACTTCATCAGCCGCAGCAGACTGCGCTCGATCACGCCTTGCCGGCCCTGCGGGAAACTTGCGGTGATGTCGGCGACACGCATTCGCCCGCCGGCGGCCATGTAATCGAACGTCTGCTTGATCTCCGCCGACACCGGCATCGCCCAACGGGCGTAGGAGGCCAAGGACGGCGTCAACCGGCCGACGACGGCTTCCCAGGTCATGCCCGGCGCAAGCCATACAACCGATTCGGGAGTCAGCGGCGCCGTCGGATAGCCCGCGAACAGAGTGAAAGGATCCAGCCGTCGGGGGTTGGGATAGTCAACAAAGCGGCGCTGCGGGTCGGCGAGAGCCGCGGCGCGGCGCGCAGTGAGTTCGGACCACAGGGCCTGGTACTGAGGCACGACCGTCGACCAATCGAAGACCGACCGCGCCCGTTCCTGGGCCGCCGCGCCCATCCGTCGGCGGAGGTCGGGATTGGTGATCAGCGCCACGACCGCGGCCTTTGCCGAGGGCAGGTCCACGGCTGTCATCTGCGCGGCGGCCGCCAGGTACTGATCATAAGTCACCCAGTTTCGCGCGTAGTGAAAGGCAAGATCCTGACCGAGGCCCGGCCGTGGGGCGTAGGTGGCGATGCGGAAGCCATCCACGCCGTCGCGCACGGTGTCGCGGTATCCGTCCCAATCGCTGACCACGCAGGGCAGTCCGGCGGCCATGGCCTCCGCGGGGGTCAGGCCGAACGTCTCCTGGATATTGTCAGAGAACGAGATGAACAGGTCGGCCACCGACCAGAGCGAGAATCGGGTGTCGGCGGGGCGGCCGTCCACGGCGCGATACTGGATGCTGGGGCAGAAGGCCCGGGTCTGCTCATGGAACTGCTCGGTCTCGGCGTCGGACCCGGCCCACCCCGCCACGACCCAATAGATCGACTGGCCCGTCTCCTGGGCCGCGGCCTCCAGCGTGATCGCCATGGTGGCCGGGTTCATCTTGGCGATGGGATTGAGCCGGCCGAGATAGAGCGCCACGACGGCGTCCGGTGGAATGTCCAGGCGTTGGCGCCACGCCGCGCGGTGGTCGCCCGAGGGGGCGAAATCGGCGACATTGACCCCCAGCGGAATGGTGGCGAGCTGCGGTTGGGGCCGGCGCGTGGCGCCCAGCCGGCGGGCGAGGTGGTCATGGACGGCCTCGAACTGGGTCTCGACGCTGGCGCGAACGGCGCGTGACGTGCAGATCAGGGCGTCCCATGGCTCGATCGGACCCACGATCAGGTCGTGGAGGATGTCCATGACCCGGTGGGTGGCGGTGGTGTGGGTGACCCCGCACAGGCTGTAGCGGCGCGAGTCGAAGGGCTGTCGAGCCCAGGCCTCGGGGCCGATATTCGGGCTGGGCACATAGAGGCAGCCGGGATCGCGCAGGGCGCTGAACTGGCGGCGGTCTATCCATGCCATGGGCATGGTCGGCGCTTCGATGCGCCGGACCAGCGGCTCCAGCTCGGAGGCAGGCTTGTCGGTGCCGTTAAAGAGGACCAGTCGATCAACGTCTGCGTTGCGGATGAAGCCGCGCAGGAAGCTCTCACCGGCGGCGTGGCGGCCCATCAGGCGCTCGCCCGTGGTGTCGTATCCGTCGGGATGGAAGTAGATCGCCGCGTTGGTCATGCGAGTCAGGCGGTAGCGCGCTTTCGCCTCGCCGACAATTCAGAGCGGACAAAACAAAAGGGCCGCCCCGAAGGGCGGCCCCAAAGTCTAGAAGTCGAGTTCGTCTTAGACGAAGTCACCTTCGGCGATCGTGCCGGTGACCGTCGTGATGCGGATCGCGTTGCCGACCGTGTTGTTGGCCGCCGAGTCCGCGAACACGTAGGTGCCCGCGTCCGTACCGGTCACCGTGATCACGACGATGTCGCGCGAACCGCCGCCGATCAGCGAGGTCGCATCGGCCAGCGCCTGAGCGTAGCTGGTCGCGACCGTGCCGTTCAGGAAGTTCGTCGCGGTGCCGACGACACCGAGAGCGAAGGCGTCATCCGCCACCACGAAGTCGGCGAGACGATCCGGCGAAGCCGAAGCCGAC
>NZ_JANOCX010000172.1:0-1915 GCF_031412415.1 Phenylobacterium sp. | reverse complement strand
GCGGCCGCGAAATGGCGCTGGTAGCCGAGGCGGATCATCATCGGGATGGTGAGCGAGCCGACCGTCACCGTGTTGGCGATGGAGGAGCCCGAGATCATGCCGAATAGCGCCGAGCCGAAGATCGAGATCTTGGCGGGCCCGCCCGCATAGCGGCCCGCGAGGCACGAGGCGAGATCGATGAAGAGCTTACCGAGGCCAACGCGCGTGGCGAGCACGCCGAACAGCACATAGTGGAACACGTATGTGGCAACGACGCCAAGCGCGATGCCGTAGATGCCCTGGCTGGTGAGATAGAGGTGGTTGAAGATGTTGGACCAGCTGGCGCCCGGATGCTTGAGGATGCCCGGCATGGCGGTGCCGAAATAGGCATAGAGCATCACGCCGATGGCGATGACGGGAAGCGGCCAGCCGACGGACCGGCGCGTCGCCTCGAGCAGCGTGACGATCAGGATCGTCCCCATGGCCACATCGATCGGCGACGGGTTGCCGACCCGGAAGGCGAGCTCGTTGAAGATCCAGGGCACGTAGAGGCTCGCGACCGCAGCCGCGGCCGCCAGCACCCAATCCGCGAGAGCGATGCCCCCCGGACGGTACCGGGTCGAGGGCAGGAGCTCGTCCTGCCGGGCCTTGGTGGCCGTGAAGACGAGGAAGATCAGACCCAGCACGAAGGCCATGTGGATGCCGCGGTGCGTCGTCTCCCGCAGCAGGCCAAATCCCGCCGTGTAGTAGTGGAAGGCCGACAGGGCGAGAAGAAGCCCCCCGACGGCCCAGGCGGTCGCCGGCAGGAGCGGCCGAAACCGCATTTCCGGATCGAACTTCTCCTCGAGGCTGCGGGCATCCGGGATTGCGTCAGCGTCGGCCGGTAGGACATCGGCGCGGGCGGCATGGGCCATGAGCGTATCGTCCGGGGCGGGCATTGCTGCAGATGAAAGAGCCTCCCGCGGCGGGCCGCAGGAGGTAGGATCACGATCGGTGGGTCATGGGCCGGATTAGGCCTTGGAGAGTCCGGCTTCCTTGTAGAAGCGCTCGGCGCCCACATGGATGGGAATGCCCGCGCCCTGGAGCGCGGTTTCCTTACGGATGAGCTTGCCCTTGGCGTGGCCCGCATCGAGGGCGGCCCTGGTCTTGTCGCTCCACAGGCCCTTCACGACCTCATAGACGACCGCATCGGGCACCTTGGCGGAGGCGATCCACTGGGCGCCGACCGCAAGGGTCTTCACCGCGCCCACGTTCTTGTAGGTGTTGGCCGGGATCTCGTCCGCCGCAAAGAAGGTGTACTGCTTGCGGATCGCCTCCGCCTGCTGTCCGTCGAGGGGTACGAGATCGACGCCGCCGCCGGTTGCCGCAAGCTCGGTGATGGCGCTCGTCGGATAGCCGCCGACGAAGAAGAACGCATCCATGCCGCCGTCGCGCATCTTCTCGGCTGCTTGGTTCGGCTTCAGGAAGTCCGCCTTGACGTCGCTTTCCTTCATGCCCCAGCCCGCGAGGATGATGCGGGAATCCACGAGCGTGCCCGAGCCCGGCTCGTCCATGGAGACGCGCTTGCCCTTGAGATCCGCGACCGACTTGATGTTCGCGGATTTGGCGGCGACGAGGTGGATGCTCTCTGGATAGAGGTTCGCGATGAGGCGCAGGTCGTCCATCTTGCCCTTGCCCTCGAAGAGGCCGGTGCCCGAATGGGCCCAGAAGGCGACGTCCGCCTGGCTGAAGCCGGATTCGAGCGCCCCGGAGGCGATGGCGTTCACGTTCGCCACGGAGCCATTGGAGGCCTGGGCGGTGAGGACGAGGTTTGGCGGATTCGAGATCGCGTTCGCGATGAGGCCGCCGACCGGGTAATAGGTGCCCGCGGTGCCGCCAGTCCCGATGCGGAAGAAGGCCGGGGTCTGGGCGAAGGCACTTCGGCCAGGAGACCGAC
>NZ_JANOCX010000171.1:0-6969 GCF_031412415.1 Phenylobacterium sp. | reverse complement strand
TGGCTGACCGACGGCATGACCGGCAGGCCAGCCTTGAGCAGGCGGGCCTTCAGGGTCGCGGCGCGTTCCTGATGGGCGATGCGGACCTCGTTGTGGTCCTTGAGATAGCGGATCGAGGCCACGGCGCCGGCGGCGAGCGCCGGCGGGATCGAGGTCGTGAAGATGAAGCCGTCGGCATAGGACCGGATGGCGTCGACGATCACCGCGTCGGCGGCGATGTAGCCGCCCATCACGCCGAACGCCTTGCCCAGGGTGCCCTCGACGATATCGATCTGGTCCATGACACCGTCACGCTCGGCGACGCCCGCACCGCGGGGGCCGTACATGCCGACCGCGTGGACCTCGTCGAGATAGGTCATGGCGCCGTACTTCTTGGCCAGCGCCACGGTCCCCGGAAGGTCGGCGATGTCGCCGTCCATGGAGTAGACGCTCTCGAAGGCGATGACCTTGGGCGCATCGGCCGGGGCGTCGATGAGCAGTTGCTCCAGGTGCTCCAGGTCGTTGTGGCGGAACACCCGACGACTGTCGCGACCGCCGGCCCGGATGCCGGAGATCATCGAGTTGTGGTTCAGCTCGTCCGAAAAGATGATCAGGCCAGGAAGGATCTTGTAGAGCGTCGAGAGCGAGGCTTCGTTGGAGACGTAGCCCGACGTGAACAGCAGGGCGGCTTCCTTGCCGTGCAGATCGGCGAGCTCATGCTCCAGCTCCACATGATAGTGGGTGGTGCCCGAGATATTGCGGGTGCCGCCGGAGCCGGCGCCGGCCTCGTCGATCGCCTTGTGCATGGCGTCCAGAACCAGCGGGTTCTGGCCCTGGCCCAGATAGTCGTTCGAACACCAGACCGTGACGTCGCCCTGAGTCCCATCGGTCTGGGTCCAGGTGGCGCGCGGGAACTGGCCCCGATGACGCTTCAGGTCGGCGAACACCCGATATCGACCTTCCGAACGCACGCGTTCGAGGGCTGAGCGGAAGGCGTCCTTGTAATCCATCGACTTGAACTCCGCCCTTGGCGATCGACGATCTCTCGCCGCGGACGGTCCCCTTATTCGGCTCGGCTTATCGCGCCACGGAAGCCGATTGTCCACATTGCGCGTTGTCACAAATCATCAGATTTCATGACCAAGCGCACAAGCTTTGTGATCGCAGGTAACATTCGCGGCGAGACCGCGAGGCATTCGCAAGGCAACGGGTGGCGACGCAAGGCGCCGCCACCGCCGCCGTCCCTACCTCGGACTACTATTTCGGCCGTTGGAATTTGTAGATGAACTGGTCGGTGTGGCCGCGCAGGCTGGGGTCGAACACGGACTTGGAATAGTCGTCCTTGTCCGTGCGCAGCACCTTGCTCTCGCCGACGAACTTGAAGCCCGCGGCCTCGACTTCCTTGCGCACGATCGCCGGATCAATGCGGTGCACGGTGTCGGCGGCGTCGAGCGCCGTTCCGGCCGGGGCGGCGTGATCCAGGATCACGTAGTGGCCGCCGGGCTTGATGGAGTTGAAGATCTGCTTGTTGACCGCGGCCACATCGAGGTTGAAGCGCTTCAGATGCAGGTCGTGGTAGTTCTGGGCGGTCCAGAATAGGTCCACCGGCTCTGGCAGGCTGAAGGCCGTGAAGCCCGCCTGAACCACTTCGATATTGCCATAGACCGCATCGGCCGCGATGGCGCGGATTGGCGGCGGGGCGGCCGGCGGCGGCGCATTGGCCGGCGGCTGGTTGATCACGGCGTAGACCTTGCCCTTCGGTCCCACGGTCTTGGCGAAGATGCGGGTGAAGTAGCCGACGCCAGGGTTGAAGTCGGCGACCTTCTGGCCCGCCTTCACATCGGCGAACTCCAGCATTTCGGCGGGCTTGCGATCGGCGTCGCGCTTGGTGTCGGCTTCGGGCCGACCCTTGTCGGCGACAGCCGCGACCACCGCGGCGGACGGCGCGGCCTGGACCGCCGAGGCGGTGATGGCCATGACCGCGCAGGCGGCCAATAGAAGACTGCGTTTCATTGGTCTCTCCCATCGGCGCGCTCTTCTGGCGGCCGTCATTGTCTAGGTAGTGGCGACCATTCCTCAGCGGAAGGAAGCGGCGCAAATATGGCGGCCAGCATCGCCTCGTCGACAGCTTCAGGCGTGGCGGGATTCCAGCGCGGGGCGTTGTCCTTCTCGACGATGACGGCGCGCACGCCTTCGATGAAATCGTGGCGGCGGACGACCCGCGCGCCGATGCGGTACTCCATGGCCATGTTGTCGGCGAAGCTCTTGGCCGCGCCGCCCAGCTGGAGCTGACGGAAGGCGACCTTCAGGGTCTGCGGCGACTTGGTCGCCAGAACCTTGAGTTGCTCGCGCGCCCAGTCCGTGTCGGCCGCCGTGAGCGCCGCCAGGATCGCTTCGAGGCTGTCGGCCCCGAAGATGCGATCAATCTCGTCCTGGTGGGCGGCGACGGGCGGACGACCGGCGTCGGCCTCGAACTCGGTGAGGATGGTCTCTACCGCGGCCGGATCGGCGATGATGGCGGCCTTGAGCTCGCCGCTCTTCGCGCTTTCCACGAAGTCCGTCGCCACGCCGACCAGTTCGCAGTCGGCGGCCTTGATCCTGGCGCCGGTGAGCGCCAGCCACAGGCCGATGTGGCCGGGCATCCTCGGCAGGAACCAGCCACCGCCCACGTCGGGGAACAGACCGATCCCGGTCTCCGGCATGGCGAAGGTGGTCCTCTCGGTCGCCACTCGATAGCGCGAGGGCATGGCCAGGCCCACGCCGCCGCCCATGGTGATCCCGTCCATGACCGTCACGACGGGCTTTTCGTACTCGAACAGCAGATGGTTCAGCCGGTACTCGACGAAGAAGAACTCGCACGCCGCCTTGCCGTCCCCCGCCCCGCTCTCGGCCAGCATGCGGATATCGCCGCCGGCGCAGAAGCCGCGCTCGCCGGAATGGTCCAGCAGGACCAACTCGATCGCCGGATCGTCGCGCCAGGCCAGCAGGGCCTGGGTGATCGCCCGGCACATGTCGGTATTGAGGGCATGGAGCGCCTGGGGCCGGTTGAGCGTGATGCGCCCGACCTTGCCTTCGATGCGGGCGAGAACGTCGTCGGTCATGGTCGCGGGCCTCGTCTTTGGGGGCGTCGATCCCGCGTTATCACACGCGATCGCGACCTCCATCGGAAACACCTCCGCAACGCCTGAAGACTTGCGTCCGGACAAGGGATCGGTCACAGCGCGGGATCATGACCAGAGCCCCCCTCGCCGCCTATCCCGCCCTGCGCCTTCGCCGCCTGCGCCAGGCCGACTGGATCCGCCGGCTGGTGCGCGAGAGCGTGCTGACCCCGGCCGACCTGATATGGTCAATGGTGGTCCACGAAGGTGACGGCGAGGTCCCGGTCGCGTCCATGCCGGGGGTCTCTCGCCTCTCGGTCAAGGAAGCCGCCAAGGCCGCCGTCGAGGCCCGCAGGCTGGGCATCCCGGCCATCGCCATCTTCCCGCACATCGATGGCGCAAAGAAGGACGCCTCGGGCCTGATGGCCCACGATCCGAACGGGGTGATCGCCAACGCCATCAAGGCCATGAAGGACGCCGCGCCCGAGGTGGGGATCATGTGCGACGTGGCGCTGGACCCGTTCACCGACCACGGCCACGACGGCGTGATCGAGAACGGCAAGATCCTCAACGACCCGACCATCGAGCGGCTGATCCAGCAGGGCCTGATGCAGGCGCAGGCCGGTTGCGACATCCTCGCGCCGTCCGACATGATGGACGGCCGCTGCGGCGCCTTGCGACAGGCCCTGGAGGGCGCAGGCCTGCAGGACGTGATGATCATGTCCTACGCCGCCAAGTACGCCTCGGCCTTCTACGGCCCCTATCGCGACGCCATCGGCTCGGGAAAGCTGGGGACGGGGTCGGTCGGAAATCCCGGCGACAAGAAGACCTACCAGATGGACTCGGCCAACACCGAAGAGGCCCTGCGCGAGGTGGCGTTGGACATCGCCGAGGGCGCCGACATGGTCATGGTCAAGCCCGGCATGCCCTATCTCGACATCGTCAGCCGGGTGGTCGAGGCCTTCGCCGTGCCGACCTTCGCCTTCCAGGTCTCCGGCGAGTACGCGATGCTCATGGCCGCCGCCCAGAACGGCTGGATCGACGAGGAGCGCGCGATCCTGGAGAGCCTGGGCGGCTTCAAGCGCGCCGGCGCCGCTGGGGTGATCACCTATTTCGCGCCCCGCGCGGCGCGGCTGCTGGGCGCCTGACGCCGCGACCTTCAGCGCGGAGCGGGCACGTCGGCCCCTGAGATCAGCGCCGCGATGATCGTTCGATGGCGCGGTTCGCCGGTTCTCGCATCGTTCGCCGCCACCAGGTTGCCGTCCAGGCGCATGGAGACGTAGCCGTGGACCAGCGACCAGACGGCGATGGCGTAGGTCTCGGGATCGAATCGCATCGGCTTGCCCAGCCCCTCCAATTCCGCGAGCAGACGGTCGTAGAGCGCGTCCATCGCGAGCCCCAGCCGCACGTCCGTCACCTCCAGCAGATCCCGCCGCCACAGCAGCCGGAAGCGATGCGGATGGGCCAGGGAGTAGTCGATCATCGCCTCGGCGAAGGCGACGAGCCGAGCCTCGCCGGGCGGCGCCACTGACATCTTCTCGACCGCCAAACCCCAGATTTCGCCGAAGAATCCCGCCGCCAAAGCCGTGAGCAATCCCTTGCGGTCGGCGAAGTGATTGACGGGCGCGGCGTGCGAAACGCCCGCCGCCCGCGCCGTGGCGCGGATCGAGAGCCCCTCGATGCCTTCGGCGTCGAGCAGTTCCGTCGCGCTCTTCAGCAGGGCCTGGCGCAGATCGCCGTGATGGTAGGTCGCCCGGCCGCTCTTGCTCATGATCGCATATTGACGATCCCCGAGCCTCGTGGGAATTGACACTGTCAATATGCCAGTGGGCGGGGAACATCATGGTCCGGAAGATCGTCATCAGCTTGTGTGTGCTCACGTTCGGCTTGCTCGTTCCCGTCCTCGAGATCAACGCGACCCATGTCTGGAACCCGGACTGGCCCGCGCACGCCCGGCTTCACGAGGTGTGGCAGCTCATCACGAACTGCTTGCTCGCCGGCGGCTGTCTGTGGCTCGCCTGGGTTCGGAACCAGGTCGCCGCCGCCAGCCTGCTCGCGCTGGCGGTGATCAGCGGCTTCCTTGCCGCCTACCTCGTCCGGGGCGCTTACGGCGGCTCGATGGTGCATCCCAATGGCAGCGAGCTGCTGGTTGGCGGCGTCAATCCGGCGACGGCCGTGATGCTCGCCGCGGCCATCGCCCTGGCCGGCTGCCTGTGGTCGACGGCGCGGTCGCTCCCTCGTTGAGTGAGTGTGTTTGACAAATATTGACACCGTCAATATCAGTCGCGCCGTACACGGCGGACGCCCCCTGATCCGCCGGTCTTGCTTGTGGATTGCGTGATGAAACGCCTGATACCCTCCGTCGGCCTCGCCCTGGCCCTGCTCGCCACGCCCGCCGCCGCGGCGGTAATCTCCCAGACCTTGGCCTTCCCGAGCCATGGCGCCTCATTCTACACTGGGACCTCGCCTGACGACGTCGGGATGCTCGACGACGGCGTCGATTCCGGGCTCTTCACCGACACCAGCCACTGGCTGGAACAACGCTTCTATCAGGTTGAGATCGCCAAAGACGCGTTCAGCTACGTGATCCCGATCCGCACCTTGGGACTGGCCGAGGACGCCTTCTTCGAGTTGTTGCTGAATGGGGTGGTCATCGACGACTTCACCGTCCGCGCGGCGCCCGGCGACGCGGCTTCGACGATCACCGGCTCGGGCCGCATCCTTCCCGGCCAGACCTTCCCCGGCCACACCTATGATGGACAGATCCTGCGCATCCAGCTCAAGCGGGACATCTCGCCCGGCGCGGGCGGGGTCACCTTCGGCGTAGGCGGCACGGCGACATTCCTGGCCTCGGCCGTCCCCGAGCCCGCGACCTGGGCCATGATGATCGCGGGCTTCGGACTGGCTGGCGCAGCAATCCGCCGGCGCAGGTCGGTCTCCGAGCTCCCGACCGCGGCCTGACCCGGCCCGGTTAAAGGCGCGGGACTTGGCTCCTGCGATTCGCCAGTCCACAGTCCCGCGCCCCTTGCCCCCCGAAGGAACGCTCCATGAAAGCCCTGCTCGCCGCCGCCTTCGTCATCCTTCCAAGTATGGGATATGCCGCGACCTGCGAGCAGAGCTTCAAGAAGTCGGTCAATCCGCTGATGGGATCACAGTACGCGGCTTCGGTCACGATTGACGGGCTGACCCGGCAATCGGCCATCAGCCAGATGCGCGGCGTCGCTCAGAAGAACAGCCTTTCGGTCCTGGTCGATGAGCCCGAGAACGGCAGCATGCTGTTGGAAGACCCTGAGAACTTCCAACACAAGGCCATCCCCATCGTGGTCAGCGCGACGGAATCAGGCCGCGCGACGACCGTCGAGATGGTGATCAAGACCGGCAGCGGCGCATTCGCCAAGAACGACGCCATGCGCGCCGCGATCTGCGCGATGCTGGCCGACATCAAGCCCGGACGCGGGGCAGCCACGACAGCGGCCGCTCCGGCAAAGCCGATCAAGATGCAGGCCTTCGTCCTCAGCCAGCAGGTCAGCCGCGACGAGAAGGAAAACGCCGCGGCCATTCCCCTGCGATATAGGGGTCGGGTCTACACGCTCACCGGGATCGTCGACTACGTCATCAAGGACGGTGACGCCTATCGCGTGGCCTTCGACGTCCAGCCAAAGACCGATCTGCTGGGTCCCCTCCCCGGCATCCAGGCCGTTCCCGTCGGCATCAGCTGTCTGATGGCGCCCGGCCAGACCGCCTACGCTCTGTCGCTGCGCAAGACCAACAACGCCACGCTGACCGGCGTCTTCCACGACTACGATGAGTTCAAGCATCACCTGTGGCTGAAGGACTGCCGCCCGGGCTAAGGCGGCTAGGTCTCCAGGCGCGTGACCAGGCTGGACGTGTC
>NZ_JANOCX010000170.1:0-4156 GCF_031412415.1 Phenylobacterium sp. | reverse complement strand
CCAGTCGCAAATCCTCAATGCGATCACCAGCGGCGTCGCGACCGGCTCGACCCTGGCGCATATCAACCCTCGCTGTCGCGACCGTTCGAGACCAGGATGACCGGGGTCGGGTCGTAGGGAATTTGCGAGATCGCAAATTCGAGCGGCGATGGTCGGCATAGGATCTCCGTCGGCGATGCGCGTCACGGCGCATGCCGAGGCGGGCCTGACGAGGACAGATCAATGCGAACGCTCGCCTTTGTCGCTCCATCGCTGGTCATATCCCTGGCCTTGACGGGTTGCGCACTGCTTCAAACGCCTCGCGAAAGCGCGCCCACGCCGGTCGCGCGCGGCCACCTGGAGGCGATACGCCACTGCGCCGCCTGCCATGCGGTCGAGCTAGGGGGGGTCAGTCCGCATCCTAGAGCGGCCGCCTTCGCCAGCGGAGAAATGCAGCATACGGCGGGGATCGAAGGCCGGGTGGCGGCGCTGACGCAACGGGGCCACTACGACATGAAGCCCCTCGAACTGAGCGGTCAGCAGGTAGAGGACATCGTCGCCTATATCGCGAGCCTCGAGGACCCTGGCGGCCGCACGGGCGCAGAGGCTGGCGCGGTTCCCCAGGCTGAGGGATTTCGCCCCGCCGCCCTCCTCGTCGCCGCGCAAGGCGCTGGGCCCGAACAAGACCCGGCTGGCTCAATGGAGCTTGGCCGCCGGATCGTGGAAAGCAAGTGCGGCCGCTGCCATGGGATCGGGGCCTCCGACGCTAGCCTCCACCCCGTCGCCCCCGCATTGCGTGACCTTTCGGAACGTTACGATGTGGAGGCTCTCGGAGAATCCCTTGCAGAAGGTATTCTCACGGGCCACCCGGACATGCCCGAGTTTCGTTTCGAGGCCCCGGAGATCGAATCCATTCTCCGCTACCTCAAGAGCCTCCAGCTTCGACAACGCGGTGAGCGGCCTCCCACGCCGTCGCGGGGCCCGGCCAGGGCTCCCGCGGCTGCATCCCACGGCTGGACTTAACGCCGGACCGATGGCGGGGGCTCAGGTCGCCCAAACTGGCCTCCGGGCCGAGTGTCCGCTTCCCGGCTCCGTCCAAAGGTCTGAAGTTGGCGCATAGCCGCCGCGGGCCGCGTGCGCCGGCTTCCTTCAAGCAAGCTCCCCCATTTGGGCTCTGGGATTTCGCGGGAAGCAACGCTGATGCCGCCAGCGTTACAGCCACTAAGGGAAATCGTACCGTCGAAATATCGAAGTAACGGAAGATGTTACAAGATCGATCGGAGTTCTAGCTGGCGATTCGCATTGACGGCTCCCTAGCGGACCGGGACGCTAGAAGTCCTGCGGAGGGGGCTCAAGCCCCCGCGGACATCGAGTTGGGGTCGTTTGAAATGCTGCGCTGGTCTGTCGTCATGTTCGCCGCCCTGCTTGGCTCTCCTGCGCTCGCCGGGCCCTGCGCACCCAAGGACATGGTGCGGGTTGTCTCCTTCAACGCCACGCCAGGCGTCGACCCGGCGTCGCCGACGCTGAAGCCGCGCACGGTCTATCGCCTTGGCGCGCTGTTCGCGCGCATCGAGGAGGCACCCGATCCCGCCAACCGCGCTCAACGGCTGACAGTGATTCGCGAACCGGACATCTGGATCGCCAACCTGTTCGACAAAAAGGGACAGCACGTCCTGGACCCCGGGCCGACCTTCGAGGTCCGCGCGCCGCTCTTCCAGACACGCGACCTCCCGCCGCTCTTCAACGAGCTCGAGCTTGGCTGCGAACTCGATTTCGTGGACGCCTATGCCCCCACCTCGCAGGGCAAGGTGACCGTCGGCGGCGCGGACCTGGTGAAGCATCAGGTGATCATCGGCGCGCAGCGGATCGAATTCCTGCTTCGTCCCGCGGCGAAGGGCGGGACGCGAAAGGTCCATTCCATCGGGCTCTATGTGAACGAGCAGCCAAAGTCGGTCATACGCTACCTGACCTACGATATCGGGCCAGCGAACATGGCGCTGTTCGAGATGCCCAAGGGCGTGACCTTCGTCGAGGCGCCGCTTGCTGCCCCGCCGCCGCCGCCGCCGCCGCCAAAACCCTAAGCTGTCGGCTGTTCCGCTGGCTCTCAGATGGAGAAGCTGACGCCGCAGCCACAGCTGGACTTGGCGTTGGGGTTGCGGATCTTGAACTCCGCCCCGGCCAGCTCGTCGACATAGTCGATCTCAGAGCCCTTCAGCAGCACCAGGGACATCTCGTCCACCAGGGCCGCGGCGCCGTCGCGTTCGATGCGCAGGTCGTCGGGCTGGGCGCTGTCCACCAGATCGAACTGATACTGGAAACCAGAGCAGCCGCCGCCCTCGACGGCGATGCGCAACATCATCGGCCTGCCCTCGGCCGCGCCGATGGCGTGCAGCCGCTGGGCGGCGGCGGGGGACAGGGTAAGCTCGGTGCTGGTCATGATCTTTGGAAAACCTTTGTCTGGACTATATGAGTTCGCCAAGCCCTTCCACCAAGGGGGCAGTTTTCACGCAGAGACATCATGGTCGCCGCAGCCCCCTATGCCGAAGACGCCGCCCTCTCGCTGGGGCGCAAGGTCGCCGAGCCGGAGAGCCGCACGCGAACGCCGTTCGCCCGCGATCGCGACCGCATCATCCACGCGACGGCGTTCCGACGGCTTAAGGAGAAGACGCAGGTTTTCGTGGCCCACGAGGGCGACCACTTCCGCACCCGGCTGACCCACTCGCTGGAAGTGGCGCAGGTGGCCCGCTCCCTGGCGACGGCGTTGGGGCTGGAGCCGGACCTGGCCGAGACCATCGCGCTCGCCCACGACCTGGGCCATCCGCCCTTCGGCCATGCCGGGGAAGACGAGCTGCAGGTGCAGATGGAGCCCTACGGCGGCTTCGACCACAATGTGCAGACCTTCCGCGTCGTCACCAAGCTGGAGCGGCGCTATCCGCGCTGGGACGGCCTGAACCTCACCTGGGAGACGCTGGAAGGCGTCATCAAACACAATGGGCCGGTGACCGGGAAACTGGATCGCCCATCGTGGAAGGCGATCACCGAATTCGACGCGGAGTACGACCTGGGCCTGGGGACCCGGGCTTCGGCCGAGGCCCAGGTGGCGGCCCTCGCCGACGACATCGCCTATAACAACCACGACGTGGACGACGGGGTGCAGGCCGGCCTCTTCGATCTGAAGGAACTTCTCGACGTGCCGCTGATCGGTCCGATCCTGGCGGGCGTCTACCGCGAATTCCCGGACCTCGATCCCGGCATCATCCGCCTGGAGGCCGTGCGCCGAATGATCGGCGCCATGGTCGACGACGTGATGGCCGAGACCCATCGTCGCGCCACGGCCTCCAAGGTCGCGTCCGCCGAGGAGGTTCGCAACCTCGACCACGCCCTGGTGGCCTTCTCCCGCGACATGCTGGAGGACCTGGGCCGTCTGCGGGAATTCCTGATGAGCCGGATGTACCGGCACTGGAAGGTCAACCGCACCCGCAGTCAGGCCCGCCGCATTCTCGCCGAGATGTTCCAGTTGTTCATGGCCGAGCCCGACGTCCTGCCGACGGAGTGGTTCGCCCGGTCGCAGAACCGCGACGACGCCGGCCGCGCCCGGGTGGTGTGCGACTACATCGCCGGCATGACCGACCGCTACGCCATCGAAGAGCATCGCCGACTTTTCCACCTCGACGTCTGGAACTAGGCTTCCAGAACAGTTCGGAGTCGGGTCGCCTTCGGTAGACTGACCCGAGACCGGGCGCGATTCGCGTTTCCCGGCCTAGACTCTTCGAGGCCTTCGATGTCCGATCCCGATCGCGGCGCATATGCTCCCCCGACCGACGCGCCGCTCAGCTTCGACGCGCGCCAGCCCGTGCGGGGTTCCAAGCCCGCGCCGCTGATGCTGATCATCAGCGCCGTGGTGCTGATCCTCCTGGTGATCGCCATCGTGCTGTTCTACCGCTCCGGCGTGCGCGAGGCGGGCCAGCCGCCACAGACCGTCGGCGCGCCGGTCGGCGAGCTGAAGGCCGCGGCCCCCGTCGAGGCCCAGCCGGTGGACCCGGCCGAGGGCCTGCAGATCTATCGCTCAGAGGACGGCAAGGCCGATGCCGCCGGCCCGACCTTTATCGACCCGCCCGAAGCGCCCCAGCCGCGTTCGCCACCGGTGGTGGTCCAGCCGCCGCCCCGGCCGGCGCCC
>NZ_JANOCX010000169.1:0-7468 GCF_031412415.1 Phenylobacterium sp. | reverse complement strand
TTGTTCCGCTTGTTCTTACGCCCCTGTCGAACGGCGCGGACTCGCCTATATCTGGCGCGATGTCGACGGAAGCCACCGACCTGCCCCTGAAGGGGGCGGCCCTGATCAAGGACGAGGTCCGGCGCCTGCCCGACGCGCCCGGCGTCTACCGGATGATGGGTGAGGACGGCGAGGTCCTCTATGTGGGCAAGGCCCGCTCGCTCAAGAAGCGGGTGCTGCAGTACGCCCAAGGACGGTTCCACACCCAGCGTATCGCCCTGATGGTCGATCTCACCCGATCGATGGAGTTCGTCACCACTCGCACCGAAACCGACGCCCTGCTGCTCGAGATCAACCTGATCAAGCAGATGAAGCCGCGCTTCAACGTCCTGCTGCGCGACGACAAGAGCTTTCCCGAGATCGTCATCCGCCGCGAGCACCCGGCCGCCCAGCTTCGCAAGCACCGCGGGGCGCACACCATCAAGGGCGACTATTTCGGTCCCTTCGCGTCCGCCCATTCGGTGACCAAGACCCTGAACACCCTGCAAAAGGCGTTCCTGCTGCGGTCGTGCTCGGACAGCGTCTACGAGAGCCGCACCCGGCCCTGCATGCTGCACCAGATCAAGCGTTGCGCCGCGCCCTGCACCGGCCTGGTCAGCCTCGAGGACTATGCCGGCCTCGTCGAACAGGCCGAGGCCTTCCTGCGCGGCAAGAGCCGCCTGGTGATGACCAGGATGTCGGAGCAGATGCAGGCGGCCTCCGACGACATGGAGTTCGAACGCGCCGCGCGGCTGCGCGACCGGATCCGGGCGCTGGCTTCAGTCGCCCAGGAGACCCAGGTCAATCCTGAGACCATCGAGGAGGCCGATGTCTTCGCCCTGCACGCCGAGGGCGGCCAGGCCTGCGTCCAGGTCTTCTTCTTCCGGGCGGGGCAGAACTGGGGCAACCGCGCCTACTTCCCCCGGGTCGACAAGTCCGACGAGGACCTGGACGTGATGAGCGCCTTCCTGGGCCAGTTCTACGACGACAAGCCGATCCCGAAGCTGATCCTCACCAGCATCGAACCCGCCGAGCGCGAACTGCTGTGCGAGGCATTCGCCATCAAGGCCGGCCGCAAGGTTACCATCGACCGCCCGCAGCGCGGGGAAAAGCGCCAGCTCGTCGACCACGCCCTGACCAACGCCCGCGAGGCGCTGGGCCGCAAGATGGCCGAGAGCTCGGCCCAGTCGAAGTTGCTGGCCGGGGTCTGCGAGGCTTTCGGACTGGACGGAAACCCCGAGCGGATCGAGGTCTACGACAACGCCCACATCATGGGGACCAACGCGGTCGGCGGCATGATCGTCGCCGGCCCCGACGGCTTCCAGAAAAGCCAGTACCGCAAGTTCAACATCAAGGGGACCGACCTCACCCCGGGCGACGACTACGGGATGATGAAGGAGGTGATGCGTCGCCGCTTCGCCCGTCTGGTGAAGGAAGAGGAGGCCGGCGAGGGCGCCATCCGCCCTGATCTGGTGCTGGTCGACGGCGGCGCGGGCCAGCTGGCCGCGGTGACCGAGGTGATGGCCGACCTGGGGGTCGACGACATCGCCGTGGTGGGCGTCGCCAAGGGTCCCGACCGCGACGCGGGACTGGAGCGGTTCTTCATCCCCGGCAAGACGCCCTTCATGCTCGAGCCGAAATCGCCGGTGCTCTACTATCTGCAGCGTCTGCGCGACGAGGCGCACCGGTTCGCCAACGGCAGCCATCGCACGCGCCGGTCGATGGACATCAAGAAGAACCCACTCGACGAGATCGAAGGCGTGGGTCCCGGACGCAAGCGCGCCTTGCTGCACGCCTTCGGCTCCGCGCGCGGGGTGTCGCGGGCCTCGATGGAGGACCTAACCAAGGTGGACGGGGTCAGCGAGCCCCTGGCCCAGCGGATCTTCGACTTCTTCCGCAAGAGCTGACGCGGAACGTTTGGCCCGCCCGGACGCTGCGATAAGCTGAAGCCTGAATCCGCCGGAGACCGTCCATGTCCACGCGCTACGCCGCCCTCGCCATCGCCGCCTTCGCCACGCTCGCGCCCGCCGCGAGCCACGCCAGCTCGCCGGACGCCTGGGCGGCGTTCCGCACCGACGTCGCGGCCAAGTGCCTGGCGGCGGCCCAGGCGTCGGGGATGAAGACGCCCGAGGTGCTGGTGCATCCCGTTGGTACGGAGGCCTATGGGATCGCCGTGCTGCGCGAGGGCGCGGACAAGCGAATCTGCATCTATGGAAAGCAGTCTAAGAAGGTCGAGCTGACCCCGGCCACCTGAGCCATCCGCGCCGTAGGACCCCCATGAAAGCCCTGCCCAACATCCTGACCTCGCTGCGGCTGGTCCTGACCTTGTTCGTCTTCCTGGCGCTCGCCGGGGCGGCTGGAGCCATACCCTATGTCAGCGAGCGGTTGACGCCGGACATGCAGTTTGGCCTGCAGCGCTGGGCGTTCTGGGCGTTCGTCATCGCCGCGGTCACCGACTTCTTCGACGGTTGGCTGGCGCGAAAGCTGGACGCCGTCACCGTCTGGGGCGCGATCCTCGATCCCATCGGCGACAAGGTGCTGGTCTGCGGCGCGATCCTGGGCCTGCTGGCGCTCGGCGGCCAGCCGATGGTCGTGCTGCCGGCCGGCCTGATGCTGTTCCGCGAATTCACCGTCAGCGCCCTGCGCGAGGTCGGGGCGGGCAGGGGCGTGAAGCTGCCGGTGACCCTGCTGGCCAAGTGGAAGACCACCCTGCAGCTCACCGCCCTGGCGGCCGAGCTGCTGGCGGCCTCGTGGGCGGCGTTTCAGCTACCTGCCGATCCCGCGATACAGGGGCCGTTCACGCTGTTCGCCCACGGGCTGATGTGGGTGGCGACCATCGTCACGATCATCACCGGCGCTCAGTACTGGGAACAGACACGCAAGGCGCTGTCAGCGCAGGGGTGACTCTCAAGGCGTCATCCCGGTTTGCGAAGCAAGACCGGGATGACAAGCGCTTCTGCTAGGCCGACGCCTTGGCTGGCGCCCGAGCCTTCACCCGTTCGACCCAGGCGATGAGGTTCTTGTTGTCCGGGTTCATCGGCTGGCCGACCGTGGCGCCGAACTCCACGAAGCAGAACAACAGGATGTCGGCCAGGGTGAAGCGTTCGCCCGCCACCCAGGTCTTGCCGGTCATCAGGCCGTCCAGCCAGGTCAGCTTCTCCTGGGCCAGTTCCTTGAAGTCGGCGGCGGCGTGCGGGATCGTGCGCATGCGGCTCTGGAATAGGGGCAGGCCTTCGGCGTAGCGGAAGCCGTTGGCCAGGGGTTCGCAGATGTTGAGGTCGATGCGGCGCAGCCACATCCGGGTCTCGGCGCGCTCTTCCGCCGTCGTGCCGATCAGCGGCGGGTTGGGGAACTTCTCGTCCAGGTACTCGCAGATCGGGATGATCTCGGACAGGTGGCCGCCGCCGTCCATCTCCAGGCAGGGCGACTGGCCCGCCGGGTTTTTTTCCATGTAGGGCGACTGGCGGTTCTCGCCGGCCATGATGTCGACCTTGACCGTGTCGAGGGCCACGCCCTTCTCGGCCAGGAACATGGCCACGACGGCCGGATTGGGACCGATGGAAGAATAGAGCTTCATGTTGTCCTCCCGAGGAACTTGTTGGTCCCATTCTCTCCCGGCTTACGCAACGGCGTTCAAGCCCGAAATCCGTCGGCTCACGACATCGGGTTGGCGGACGCCGGCGGCGGCTCGACAGGCAGGGGGATGAACTCATCGTGGTCGGCGTCGGGCAACTTCATCCGCCCGGCCCGCCAGTCGGACTTGGCCTGCTCGATGCGGTCCTTGGAGGACGAGACGAAGTTCCAGTCGATGAACCGCGGCCCGATGGGTTCGCCGCCCAGCAGCATGACGATGGCGTCGTTGACCGCGGTGAACAGCGCCGGCTCGCCCGGCGAGAACACGATCATCTGGCCCTCGTGGAACTGGCGGCCCTCCACCTCGACGATCCCCTGGGCCACATAGGCGGCGCGCTCGGGATACTCGGCCGGAAGCAGCGCCTGAGCGCCGGGCTTCAGCGCCCAATGCACGTAGAACATCGGGGAATGGGTCTTCACCGGCGAGCTGGCGCCGAAGGCCTGGCCGGCGATCAGCCGCGCCCACATGCCGTTGGCCTCATAGGTCGGCAGGACGTCGGGGGCGTAGTGATCGAAGCTGGGCGCGGTCTCCTCGTCTTCGACCGGCAGCGCGATCCAGGCCTGGATGCCGTTCATGGCGCCGCCGTGAGCGCGCAGGGTTTCGAACCGCTCGGAGTGGGTGATGCCGGAGCCCGCGGTCATCCAGTTCACTTCGCCGGGCCTGATCGGCTGGGTCACGCCCACGGAGTCGCGGTGGGTCATCTCGCCCTCGAAAAGATAGGAAAGCGTCGAGAGGCCGATGTGGGGGTGGGGGCGGACATCGACATTGGCCGGGAAGCCCGCCTGGAACTGGGCCGGTCCCATGTGATCGAAGAAGATGAACGGTCCGACCATCCTGTGCTTGGCGTAGGGTAGGACGCGGCCGACCTCGAACCCGCCCAGGTCCTTGCGTCGTTGGTCGATGACGAGGTCGATCATGATCTGAGCTCCTTCGCCGCCATAGTGCCCCGTCCATGCGCGCAGGAGAAGACGACGGCGGCCAGCCAAGTTCGTGACCCTGGTTCACCTCGGGGCATGCTTGTGGCGGCGGCGACGGAGACTAAGGTGTGCCCAACGATCAATCCGGTGGAGTAGCGACATGGCCGATTTCGGAAGCGACCTCGAGCTCGAGGACTTCCGCGCCGAGGCGCGTGCCTGGCTGGAAGCCAATTTCCCCAAGTCGCTGGCGGGCAAGGGCGCGCTGGCCTCGGCGGAGATATCCGTCGACAATCCCGAGCTCAAGGCGTGGCGCAAGACCATCGGCGCCAAGGGATGGGCGACCCCGACCTGGCCCGCGGAATACGGCGGCGGCGGACTCTCGCCGCATCAGGCACGCGTGCTGGCCCAGGAGATGGCCAAGATCGGCGCGTTCAATCCGATGATGTTCGGGATGGGCGTGACCATGATCGGCCCGACGATCCTCGACTACGGGACCGAGGCGCAGAAGGCCAAGCACATTCCCCCCATCGTGCGCGGCGACGCCCAATGGTGCGTCGGCTATTCCGAGCCCAACGCCGGCTCCGACCTGGCGTCGCTGCAGATGCGTTGCGACGACGCCGGCGATCATTGGGTGATCACGGGCCAAAAGACGTGGACGTCGGGCGCCCAATACTCCGACTGGTGCGGCGCCCTGGTCCGCACCGACTTCACCGCCAAGAAGCATGACGGCATCAGCTTCATGCTGATCGACATGCATCAGCCGGCCATCGAGCCCAGGCCCATCGCCCTGATCGCGGGCGCGTCACCCTTCTGCGAGACCTTCTTCACCGAGGCCACCGCGCCGAAAGACGCCCTGCTGGGCGAACTCAACGGCGGCTGGAGTGTCGGCAAGCGGCTGCTGCAACACGAACGCGCCAGTCAGACCGGCGCTTCAGGCGGCGGACGGGCCACCCCGCTGCAGGACATCGCCAAGCGCTATGTCGGCGTCGACGACAAGGGCCACCTGGCCGATCCGGACCTGCGGACCCGCCTGACCCGGCATTTGATGGATTCGAAGATCCACGGCCTGACCCTGGCCCGCGCCGTGGCTGAGTCCAAGGGCGCCTCGGGCGCGACCAACGCCGCCTCGGTTCTGAAGAACTCCGCCACCCATGTGGCCCAGACGCGCTCGGAGCTGACCCTGGAGATCATGGGCGGCCAGGGCCTGGGCTGGGACGGCGAGGGGTTCACCCGCGAGGAAATCGAGTCCGTGCGCGGTTGGCTCGGCGGCAAGGCCATGTCGATCTATGGCGGATCGGTGGAGATCCAGAACAACATCATCTCCAAGCGCATCCTGGGCCTGCCGGACAACACCCAGTCGACCTGACGCCGCAGGGCTAGCCGTGACTGCTGACGTACGGGCTGATCAGGCCCAGCGGCGCGGCGGTGGTGTGCTTGACCGAGCGGATGACGATGCGGCTCTCGATGTTGGAGACCAGGCCCAGCGACAGGATCTTCTCGCGCAGGAAATCGTCGAAGGCGTGCATGTCGCGGGTGACGATGCGCAGCTCGTAGTCGGCGGCGCCGGTGACGGTGGCGCATTGCACCACCTCGGGCAGTTTGCCGATGGCGGTCTCGAAGGCGTCCAGATTGTCCTTGGTCGGCAGCGACAACTTGACGGTGCAATAGACCTCGAAGCCGAGGCCCAGCAACTCGCGGTCAAGGATCGTCACGCGACGTTGGATGACACCTGAATCTTCCAGGCGTTTAATGCGCCGCCAGCACGGGCTGGAGGACAATCCGACCCGTTCTGCGATCTCGGCGACCGAAAGGCCGGCGTCATGCTGGATCAGATCCAAAATCTTGGCATCGACCGCGTCGAGGGCCTCGGACAAGTTTTCCTCCTTCATACGGCGCATATGAGCGTCATTCTTGCCCCGGAACCCCTGGCGGGGGGCACGCCTTTAGCAAGCAATTGCATCGCAGTTATATGATCTTCTATTCGCACTAGGGAGCCGAAAAGGAAAGATATTGCTATGCGCCACCTTGATGTGACGCTCGACGACAAATTCCTGCTCAAAGATGGTCGCGTCTTCATCACCGGGGTCCAGGCTCTGCTCCGGGTGATGATGGACCAGCGGCGCCTGGATGCGGCCGCCGGCCTGAATACGGCGGGATTTGTCTCGGGATATCGCGGCTCCCCGCTCGGCGGGCTGGACCAGCAGGCCGGCCGGGCGAAGAAGTATCTCGACGAGGCGCAGGTGGTCTTCAAGGAAGGCCTCAACGAGGACCTGGCGGCCACGGCCGTCTGGGGCAGCCAGCAGGCCAATCTGTTCGCCGGCGCCAAGTTCGATGGCGTCACCGGCATGTGGTACGGCAAGGCGCCCGGCGTCGACCGCACCGGCGACGCCTTCAAGCACGCCAACTTCGCCGGGACCTGGGCCAAGGGCGGCGTCATCGCCGTGGCCGGCGACGACCACAACTGCAAATCCTCCACCCTGCCGTCCCAGTCGGAATACGCCTTCCAGGACTTCGAGATGCCGGTGCTGTCGCCCGCCGACGTGCAGGAGGTGCTGGACTACGGCCTGATAGGCATCGCCATGTCGCGGTTCTCCGGCCTCTGGGTCGGGCTGATCGCGCTCGCCGACACCATGGACTCCGGTGTCACCATCGACATCTCCCTTGACCGCCACAAGATCGTGGCCCCGACCAACTTCAAGCTGCCGGCCGAGTTGGCGTGCTTGAGCGCGTCGACGCTGCGGTCGACGCCGGGCGCCTTGCCGTACCACATCGCGAAGACGCCGTCGACCTTGGCCGGGTTGAGCATCACCTGCTGGCTGCCCCAAACGGCGGTGGCGGCCAGGTCCTCGTTGATCCCGGGCTGGAACTGGATGTCGTGCCGCTCGAGGTGCTTCGCGGC
>NZ_JANOCX010000168.1:0-9514 GCF_031412415.1 Phenylobacterium sp. | reverse complement strand
TCTGCAGCCGCGTGCTGGCCCCGGCGGGACGGCTGACGATCTCGGCCGACTTCGTGATCCGGGATTCCGGCCTGGTGGACGAGTACGCCCCCGAGGCGGCGCAGATCCCGGTCAAGGATTTGCCCGACGAGGTGCTGATCTTTCTGCTGGGCAGCCGCTACTGCGAGACCGATCGCCTGAGCGACATGGCCTGGACCCTATTCCAGAACACGCCCCCAGGCTGGGCGCGGGTGCAGGCGATCGTCGACTACGTCCACAACCACATCCGGTTCGACTACCAGCAAGCGCGCCCCACCAAGACCGCCTATGAGGCCCACGCGGAGGCCGTCGGCGTCTGCCGCGACTACGCCCATCTGGCCGTGGCCTTCTGCCGCTGCATGAACATCCCGGCCCGGTACTGCACCGGCTATCTCGGCGACATCGGCGTGCCGACGGTGGGCGTGATGGATTTCAGTGCTTGGTTCGAGGTCTTCCTGGGCGGCCGCTGGTACACCTTCGACGCGCGAAACAACCGTCCGCGCATCGGCCGGGTGCTGATCGCCCGCGGTCGCGACGCCGTGGACGTGGCCATCGCAAACACCTTCGGCCAGGCGAACCTGGTCGACTTCAAGGTGGTCAGCTCCGAACTGGCGGAAGTCGCCTAGCGAACGACGCCCTAGGCCTGGGCGTTCATCGGCGGCTGATATTCCTCGATCAGGTCGGCGCGCTCGGCCTCACGCACCGCGCTTCGAACATTGAGCCGGGTCAGGACATCGGCCTCCGAGCCGTAGACATCCTTGGCTCGGGCCAGCTGCTCGCGCCAAGCGGTGCGAGCCAAGCTGTCGGTCTCGCCCACATAGAGGATGTCGACCCCTTGGGCGCCGGGCTTGGCGATGATGTAGTTGGCGCCCGCGGGCGGCAGAATCCGATCCTCTTCGAGCGAGGTGTAACGATAACGGTTGCCGGACTTACCGACGATCTCGATTTGACGGGTCAAACCACGCTCCCGACCTGGACGGACACTCCGGGGTCGGACAGACCCGCCCCCGGCTCGTGATAACCGTGCGAGTGGGGCGAAATATAGACCAAGAGGCGCGACAAACCATCACCAAGTCGCGAGGCGGGGCAGCTTATCCACCGCGCGGAACAACCTGCGCCATAAGGCGTTCCGGGTCTGGTCACCGCTCTGCTAGGTTGATCCCATTGGGGGCGTCGACTCATGCCGACGCCAATGTTCGAGGCACTACACCGTCGTATGGAACGCCCCGCCGAGTTCAATCTGGTGACCGCCAGCGACGGGTCCAAGCTGGTGCTGACCGGCGACTGGACCGCGACCTCGATCGGCGAGGCCGCACGCGATCTCTACGACGCCATCATTGGCGACGAGAGCCCGACGTCGCTGGACTTGACTGGTGTGGGACGCCTGGACACCGCCGGCGCCTTCGCCGTGATCCGGGCGACGGACGGCCATATCGGCTCTGACCGGGTCAGCGGCCGGCCGGAATCTCTGCGCCTTCTGCATCTCGTGGGCGCCGCCGCGGCGGCCAAGCCCGTCGTGGCCGCCAAGCCTCGCGGCTTCCACGAAATGACCATCCGGATCGGCAAAGGGGTGTTCAACCTCGGCCACGAAGTCTTCGAGACGCTGGTCTTCCTGGGCCACCTGCTCGTGGCTGTCGGGCGCACAGCCGGCTACCTCGTGACCAATCCGAAGCGCGTCCGCTGGGCGCCCATCGTTTCGCTCATGGAGCGCGCCGGCCTGGACGCCATCCCCATCGTCGCCATCACCTCGCTGTTCATCGGCGCCGTGGTGGGTCTTCTAGGCGCCAACATGCTGCGCCAGTTCGGCGCCGAGGTGTTCGCCGTCGAGTTGATCGGCATCGCCGTGTTGCGCGAGTTCAACATCCTGATCACCGCCATCCTGCTCGCCGGTCGCTCGGCCTCGGCCTTCGCCGCCGAGCTGGGGTCGATGAAGATGAACCAGGAAATCGACGCCATGCAGGTGCTGGGCGTCGATCCGTTCGAGGCGCTGGTGTTTCCTCGCTTCGCCGCCCTCCTCATCACGATTCCCCTGCTGACCTTCGTGGCGACCCTGGCCGGTCTCTTCGGAGGCCTGCTGGTCACCTGGACCGTCCTCGACCTTGGCCCCTCGTTCTTCCTGCAACGCATCATCGACTATGTCGGCGTGACCCAGTTCATGATCGGGCTGGTCAAGGCGCCGGTCATGGCCGTGGTGATCGCCGGCATCGGCTGCCGCCAGGGCCTGGAGGTCGGCGGCGACGTCGAGTCGCTCGGCCGCCGGGTCACCGCCGCTGTAGTTCACGCCATCTTCGCCATCATCCTCATCGACGCCATCTTCGCGCTGGTCTTCATGGAGCTGGATCTTTGAGCGACGAGCCGCATCCCGACGACGTTCTGCCGACCACCGGCCCGGCCATCGAGGTCAAGGGCCTGGTGTCGGCGTTCGGCGACCGGGTGATCCACGATGGCTTGGACCTCACGGTCAGCCGTGGCGACGTGGTGGGCGTGGTCGGCGGCTCGGGCACCGGTAAGTCCGTGCTGCTCAACACCATCATCGGACTGAAGGCGCCCGAGGCCGGTGTGGTCCGCGTGTTCGGCCAGGACATTCAGCGCGCCTCGCGCCGCAAGTGGTCGGCCATCGAGCGGCAGTGGGGCGTGCTGTTCCAGCAAGGCGCGCTGTTCTCCAACCTCACCGTGCGCGAGAACGTCTCGGCGCCGATGTACGAGCACACCGACATCCCGCGCCGCATCGTGGCCCAGCTCGCGGATCTCAAGATCGCCCTGGTCGGCCTGCCCCCGGAGGCCGGGAGCCTGAAGCCCGCGGAGCTGTCGGGCGGCATGCGCAAGCGCGCCGGCCTCGCCCGCGCCCTGGCCCTGGACCCCGAATTGCTGTTCCTCGATGAGCCGACCGCGGGGCTCGATCCGATCGGCGCCGCCTCGTTCGACGAGTTGATCAAAGACCTTTCCGACAGCCTGGACCTGACCGTCTTCATGATCACCCACGACCTCGACAGCCTCTACACGATCACTGACAGCGTCGCGGTCCTCGCCGACAAGACGGTCGTGGCCCACGCGCCGGTGCAGGAACTGGAAAAGTCCGATCATCCCTGGATCCAGGAGTACTTCCTGGGCCCGCGCGGACGCGCCGCGGTCAAGGCGCACAAAGCCGCAATGGTGAGCTAAGCTTATGGAAAAAGACGCTAACTACGCCCTGGTGGGCCTTTCGACGCTGATCCTGTTCATGGGGCTGGTGATCTTCAGCGTCTGGCTGGCGCGGGTGAGCTTCGCCCGAGATTACGACCTCTATGATGCGATCTTCCTGGGCCCAGTGCGCGGCCTCTCCCAGGGCGGCGAGGTGCATTTCAACGGCATCAAGGTGGGCGAGGTCGTCAAGATTCAGCTCGATCCCAAGAATCCGAACCGGGTCATCGCGCGCACCCGGGTCGGATCCGACGTGCCCATTCGCGAGGACTCTTTCGGCACCCTGGAACCGCAGGGGATCACGGGCGTCAACTACATCCAGATCACCGCCGGGACCCCGACCAAGCGGCTGCTCAAGGACACCGTGCCGTCGAACCAGGTTCCTCAGCTTCGCACCCAGCGCAGTGCCCTGGCCGACCTGCTAGAGGGCGGCGGCACAGTGCTGACCCGAACCGTCGAGGCGTTGGACCGGGTCAACCGTGTGCTGTCGGACCAGAACATCAAGTCCTTCACCGGCGCGGTCGGCGACGCCAAGGAGGTCACCGCCGAATTGCGTGATCGCAAGGCCATCATCGCCGACGCCCAGAGCGCTCTGCGCAGCATCGACGCCGCCGCCCAGCAGTTGGCCACCCTGTCGCAATCGGGCCAGCAACTGATCGACGGCGACGGCAAGCGCACCATGAAGAACGTCGCCGACGCGGCGCAGGAAGCCCAAGCCACGGCCAAGGATCTGCGGATCATGGTCGGCAAGCTGGAAGGCCCCACCAGCGACTTCGCCACCAACGGCCTGCCACAGCTCACCGCGTCGGTGGCCGCCCTGCAGCAGACCGCCGAGTCCCTTGATCGTCTGATCCGGGAAATCGAAGGCAACCCCCGCGGCCTGGTCGGCAAGCCGGCGGCCCAGGAAGTGGAGATCAAGCCATGAGCGCTTTCAACCGCCAGCTCCGGGCGTTGGCCGCCGTGGCGATGACGCTTTCGCTCGGCGCCTGCATCTCCCTGTTCCCCAAGGACGACCCGGCCCAGCTCTACCGGTTCGATGGCCGGGAACCCTCCTCGGAGGCGAGCGTCGGGCGGCCGGCGACTCAGTTCGGCGTAGTTCGCGCGGGCGGCGCATTCTCGCGCGCGGCGTCCGGCGACCGAATACTGACCGTCACGGGGGGACAGGCGGCCTACGTGGCGGCGTCGCGGTGGGTTTCGCCAGCCTCCACCTTGTTCGACGAGGCCCTGGCCCGCGCCTTCGACCTCAACACAGGCGCCGCGCGCCTGGTCACCCGTGGCGAGGCGGCCAAGGCCGACTTCTCGTTGCGCGTGGACGTCACCCGGTTCGAGGCGGTCTATGACCGCGGTCCGGAGGCCGCGCCGCTGATCATGGTCAGCCTTCGAGTCACGCTCGCCCGCCCTGACCGAACGCTCGCCGGCTCGGATCTGATCGAGGCTCAGGTCCGCGCGGGCGACAACCGCGTCTCGGCCATCGTCGCGGCGTTCGATCAGGCGGTCGGCGACGTGTTGAGCGCGCTGACAGCCTGGACCAACCGGACCGGCTCGGCCGCCTAGTCGTCCAGCCCGGCGATCCGCTTGGCCGCCGTCACGGTGTTCTGCAGCAGGCAGGCCACCGTCATCAGGCCGACTCCGCCCGGCACCGGGGTGATGTAGCCGGCGACCGCTGAGGCTTCCTTGTAAGCCACATCGCCGACCAGCTTGGTCTTGCCCTCGGCAGCCTTGACCGGATCGCGGAACGGCACCCGGTTGATGCCGACATCGATCACCGCGGCGCCTGGCTTGATCCAGTCGGCCTTGATCATCTGCGGCCGGCCCACCGCCGCCACCAGGATGTCGGCGTCGCGGCAGACAGCCGCCAGATCCTGGGTGCGCGAGTGGGCGATGGTCACGGTGCAGTCGGCGCCCAACAGGAGCTGGGCGATTGGCCGGCCCACCAGGACGGAACGCCCCACCACCACAGCCCGTTTGCCCGTGAGGTCGCCCAGGGCGTCGGTCAACATGATCATACAGCCGCGCGGCGTGCAGGGGACCAGCGCCTTCTGGCCCTGGGCCAGCAGCCCGGCATTGATCGGGTGCAGGCCGTCGACGTCCTTGCGCGGATCGATGGACGAGATCACCGCCTTTTCATCCAGCCCCTTGGGCAGCGGCAGCTGCACGAGGATGCCATGGATCGCGGGATCGCCATTCAGAGTTTCCACCAGGGCCAGCAGATTCTTCTGGCTGGTGTCGGCCGCCAGGCGGTGCGTCACCGAGTGCATGCCAGCGGCCCTGGAGTGCTCGCCCTTGGAGCGGACATAGACCTGGCTGGCGGCATCATCTCCGACCAGGACGACGGCCAGGCCGGGCGTGAGGCCGTGCTGGGCTTTGAGATCCGCCACCTCGGCGGCGACCTCGGCGCGGATGCGTTCGGCCGTGGCCTTGCCGTCGATGATCTGAGCCTGCGACATCCGCCCTCGCGCTTGATCGGAACTTGGCCGTGGACTAGCCGTTCAGCCCGCGCCGCGCAATGCGACGCGACTGGAGCTCGAATATGTCGCGCCTGACTAAGTTCTTCACGCGCTTCGCCTCGGCGACATCGCGCTGGACCGGGCACCCCTTCGTCTTCATCGGCTGCTGCACGATCGTGATCCTGTGGGGACTGTCGGGGCCGGTCTTCGGCTTCTCCGACACCTGGCAGCTGGTGATCAACACCGGCACGACGATCATCACCTTCCTGATGGTGTTCCTGATCCAGAATACCCAGAACCGCGACAACAACGCCCTGCACGCCAAGCTGGACGAGCTGATCCGGGTGTCGAAAGCCGACAACTATTTCATCGGCATCGAGAACCTGCCGCAGGAAGAGCTGGAACAGCTTCTGGCCGAGCTCGACAAACTGGCCCCGCAGATGCGCAAGGCGATGGGGCCCGACAAGGTCCCCCACCCCAGCCCGAAGATCGCCGGCAAGACGCCGCCGACCAAGCGCGCGCCTAGCCCCGCCGCAGCCAAGCGCTCACCGCCCAGGCGTGGGCCGGGTGCCGCAACGTCCTGATCGCCTCTGTCGGGTCGATCCAGATCAGGGTGTGATCGTCCTCGACCTTCAGGGTGGGATCTGAGCCTTCGACCTTCACGACGAAGACCGTGGCGCGATTGTTGAGTGGCGTTCCGTCGGTGTTGACGAAGAATTGGTCGGCCTCGGTGAGCGCCTCGACGACCGTGATCACCAGGCCCGTCTCCTCACCGAACTCGCGGACCACGGCCAGATCCGGCGTCTCGCCCGGATCGACGGCTCCGCCCGGCAGGTCGCGCCAGGACCCGCCGCCCGCCTTCTCTATCGCGACAAGGGCGATCTTCCCGCCGTTTTCAGCGATCCCGAAGGCGGCGGGCCGGTCGGCGTAGACCCGGCCGCCGACACGCTCGCCAAACTGCGGGACGTCTCGCATCAGTCCTTGCCGTAGAGCGCGTCGTAGGGATCGACCTTGCCCGACAGCACATCGTCCACCCGCACCACCGGCCAGCCGACGGTGACCCGGGTGCTGCCGCGCCAGGCCGAGACCACCATGTCGCGCAGCTCGGACGCGCCGGCCGCCAGCCGTTCGGTGGCGAAGGCCACGCCCCTCGCGTCGCCGGCCTGAAGGCCGCCGGCCTTTTCCATCTCGTAGAACGGGATGACGAAGCGGCTGGTCGCGATCAGGTAGTCAACGGCCCGCTTCTCGATGGCGCACTTGCAATCGACAGCCGCCGACATCCTGGCGGCCACGGCGCCGGGCTTGATGTTGGCGAACACGAATTCGCTCTCGAAAGGGCCGTGGACCTTGGCGGTCGTGTAGCCGTTCGGGTTCGGATATTCCGAGCCCCAGCCGTTGTAGTGGACTGAGACGTGCAGCGGCTGGGCGCCGTCCCCGACGAAGTGGGACAGGTGGCCGATGGTCGCCAGGATCTGCGTCTCGCGCCGCGCAAGATCGCGAACCAGCCAGGCCTTGCGCACCTTGTCGCGCTCACGCTCGGCGGCGTGCTTGACCACGCGCCAATAGCCGAAATCCTTGGCCAGTTGCTGGTGCTGGTCGATGATTGAGTACTGCAGGTAGCCAGCCTTCCAGCTGTCCAGGCCGCTGGTCTGCAACCCTTTCTCGTAGTCCGCCCGCGTGTTCGGCAAGGGCAGGAACGCCGGACCGCCCAGCAGCTTGCCGTCGTCGTCCAGGTCCACGAAATGGCCCGCGTCGCGGTTGTGGTCGTGAATGCGCCCCGAGCCCTTGGAGCGGTCCTGCTCGCGCGATAGCTCTCCCACATCACGAACAGCCTGTGGATTGCGCAGGAAGGCGGGGATCTCGCCGGGCAAGGCGCGCATGGCGGCCTCGCCCAAGATGCGGTGGCCCATGTTTCCCCAAGCGAGGGCCGGAGCCGGCGCGAGGGCTGCGAGGAGAGCGGCGGCGAGCGCGACGGTGCGGATCATGCTTCTCCGTTTAGGCGATCTTTAGCGCCGTCTCCACCCGCTTCACCCAGGCCTGCACCGATGGATAGAGCGCCAGGTCGAAACCGCCCTCGTGCGCCGAGCGGGTGTAGGCCACCAGCGCGATGTCGGCGAGGCTGACCCGCTGCCCGACCAGGAAGCCGCCACCGGACAGGCCGTCTTCCAGTCGCTTCAGAGCCCCGTTTCCGCGCTCCACGAGTTTCGGGTCCAGCGAGGACACCGGCTTGCCCAGATACCGCACTTGGAAGCGGGCCACGGCGACATAGGGCTCATGGCTGTACTGCTCCCAGAACATCCATTCCAGCATCCGCGCCCTTAGGTACGCGTCGGCGGGGATCAGGTCGGAGCCCTCCGCCAGATGGAGCAGGATGGCGTTCGACTGCGCCAGGGGCCGGCCGTCGTCCAGAATCACCGCCGGGACCTGGCCGGCCGGATTCAGCGCCAGAAACGCCGGCGTTCGAGTCTCCGCCTTCAGGACGTCGGTCTCGATCCAGTCATAGGCCAGCCCCAGATGGTCGGCGGCCCACTTCACCTTCAGGCAGTTGCCAGAGATCGAGTCGCCGTAGATTTGCATGGCCAATTCCCTTGCTGAGCAAGGGTTTCAATAGAGTAGACCAAGGTCGGCGCAAGCCAAGCTCTTCGGTAAGACCTGTTAGTTCGTCTGCAAGCCGGTTTGACTCTTACCCTTGAGTCCGGGTACCCAAGCCCCTGCTGCACAGATCAACGACGAAGGAGCCGCCGTCATGCGACGTCGCCTCGCCGCCCTTGCCGCCCTGCCTGTCCTACTTGGACTTTGCTCCAGCGCCCAGGCTGCGCCCTCTTCCGATCCCATTGGCGACCTGATCGTTTCGGCCCTGACAGGCGCCCTGCCGGGCACGCCGGAATTCCGCCTGAAGGCCACCCTGTACCATGCCGGCGCCAAGGGCGTGGGCGCCCTGGACTCCCTGGGCTGCAAGGTCGTCGCCATGCGCACCGTGGCCACCGATCGTAACGTGATCCCGCGCCGCACGAAGCTCTACATCAAGGAAACCGTCGGCCTACCAATGCCCGACGGCTCCAAGCACGACGGCTTCTGGTACGCCACCGACACCGGCGGCGCGATCAAGGGCGAGAAGATCGACCTCTATACCGGCCACGGTTCGTCCTCCATGCGTCCGCTGATGGCGCTGAACCTGGCCAAGCTCACCGTGCACAAGGCCGGTGAGTTCAAGGGCTGCCCCCCGGCCTGACGGCCGCCGCGACGCTCGACACGTTTTCCCAGGCCTGACTCAACGCCACCGCCTCGCGGCGGCGACAACCTCCATGGCTTGAGGACTCTCATGATCGTCACGAAACCCAACTTCTTCCTCTTCACCGGCGGCCCGGGGGTTGGGAAGACCACGTTGATTGACCATCTGCGCGCCCGCGGCGAACGCTGCGTCGAGGAAACCCACCGCCGGGTGATCCGCGAAGAGGTCGCAACGGGCGGAACGGCCCTGCCCTGGATCGACGTCCAGGCCTATGGCGAACGCACCGCGCGCGAGGACATCGCCATCTTCGATTCGATGATCGATGTGGAAGAGCGGGTGTTCTTCGACCGGGGCATCCCGGACACCGGCGGACCAGGCTTCACCCCGCCGCCCTGGCACCTGGAGGCATTGCGCACGCGGCGCTACAGCACCACGGTTTTCGTGCCGCCGCCTTGGCGCAAGATCTACGGACAAGATACGGAAAGAAGCCAGACTTGGGACGAGGCCGAGCAGGTCCACGACCTCATCCTCGGCCATTGCCGCCAACTGTCCTATGAGCCGGTGATCCTGCCCCTGGCCAGCGTCGAGGACCGCGCGGCCTTCGTCCTCACCATCGCCGATCAGGTCTCGACGAAGG
>NZ_JANOCX010000167.1:0-29814 GCF_031412415.1 Phenylobacterium sp. | reverse complement strand
CATTCCGCTGCTGTCATCCTTCGCCTGTGCGATCCCGGGGATCATGTCCACGCGGGTGATCGACTCCAAGCAGGACCGGCTGACGACCATCCTCGTGGCGCCGCTGATGACCTGCTCGGCGCGGATCCCGGTCTACACCCTGATCATCGGCGCCTTCATTCCCAATGAGACCGTGGGCGGAATCTTCAGCCTGCAGGGTCTGGTGATGTTCGGCCTCTACGCCTCGGGCATCGTCAGCGCGCTCGCCGTGTCTTTCGTCACCCGACGCGTGTTCTGGCGCGGCGCGGTGGAGCCGTTCCTCATGGAGCTGCCGACCTACAAGATGCCCGACCCTTTGAACGTGCTGCGAAACCTGGCGCAGCGCGGTCAAATCTTCATCAGCCGAGCCGGTCGCATCATCCTGCCGCTCATGATCCTGATCTGGGTGTTGTCGACCTTCCCCTATCCGCCGGAAGGCGCGACTGGACCAGCCATCGACTACAGCTTCGCCGGTATGATCGGCCATGCGATCCAGCCCCTCCTGGCCCCCATCGGCTTCAATTGGCAGATGTCCATCGCCCTGGTGCCGGGCATGGCCGCGCGGGAAGTCGCCGTCGCCGCCTTGGGCACGGTTTACGCCGTCGCCGACGCCGAGAACAACAGCGGCGCCCTGGGTTCGGTGCTGGCTGGCCAGTGGTCGCTGGCGACCGGCCTCGCCTTCCTCGCCTGGTACATCTTCGCGCCCCAGTGCGCGCCGACCCTGGGCGTCGTGAAGCGAGAGACCAATTCCTGGCGCTGGCCAATCATCATGTTCGTCTACATGACCGCGCTCGCCTATCTCGCCGCCTTCGTCGTCTATCGGACGGCGGTCGCCCTGGGCGGAGGCTGAAGCTTCACCATACGCAACCGCCGGGAGAATTTTATTGCGGCGTTTAAGAGATCGCTAAACCTACTGGTTCTAGCTTTTCCTAATCGGGGAGCGACAGGATGCAAGCGACCACTCAGAAGCGCCGCAAGATCGCGGCAAAGCCCGCGACCGACCACCTGGCCGAGCGTATCCGAGAGACCCTGCTGCTGCTTGGCGGCGAAGCCCACCGTCGCGATGTGATCGCCAGCGTGGCGCGCGAGACCGGCCTCGACATCAAGAACATTCCCGAGGATTTCGAGGCCGCCGTCATCCTCTCGTTCGAGGAAGCCCTGCGCGATGAAGTCCGCCGCGCGGCGCACGGCTTCTACCTGAAGTTCGGCGAAGGCTCGCACCGTTGGAGCGTCAAGCTCCCCGAGACGGCGCACTAAGCTTGCGTTTCTTCGACCGAGGTCGGAACATCCTCCGTGACAACTGGCCGATCCTGGCGCGCTAAGCCTTGCCGCCGGACAGGGCGTCCGCCGCGTTCTGGAGGCGGCCAAGCAATCGCTTCAGCAGACCGACCTCGTCGGGCGACAAACCCGAGATCAGCGCGGCCTCATAGGCCAGGGCCAGAGGCGCGACCTCGGCGTGAAGCTGCGCGCCCTGCGCGGTCAGGGCCAGGACATGGGAGCGGCCGTCGGCATGGTGGTCGCTGCGCCCGATCAGCCGGCGGGTGGATAGGCCCTGGGCCGCGCGGCTGACGGTGACCTTGTCCATGCCGGTGCGGGAGACGACGGCGCCCTGGGTCAGGCCGCCGTCCTCCGCGAGCACGCACATCACCCGCCATTGTGGGATCGAAAGGCCGAAGCGGTCCTCATAGGCGCGCGCGATCAGCTGGCTGACCGCGTTGGAGGCCACGGACAACCGATACGGCAGATAGGCGTCCAGTTTCAGCTCGCCCGGAGGCGGGTCGGAAAACTGGCGCCTGATGCTCATGACCCTTGGACCTCTTGCTCGATGGCGCCGAAGATGGTGTGGCGGCGGCCATCGCGCATCTCAATCCGCACCCGGTCGCCGGGCTTCAAGAACGGCGTCTTGGGCGCGCCGTGAGCAAGGGTTTCGACAGTTCGCAACTCAGCGAGGCAGGAATAGCCGACGCCTCCCTCGGCGACGGGCTTTCCCGGGCCGCCATCGGGCCCGCGATTCGAAACTGTGCCAGAGCCGACGATGGTCCCGGCCGACAGCGCCCGGGTCTTGGCGGCGTGGGCGATGAGGGTCCCAAAGTCGAAGGTCATGTCGACGCCAGCGTCGGCCTCACCTATCGGCGTGCCATTCAGCTCGACCTCCACGGCGCCGTGCAGCTTGCCGTCCCTCCAGGTCTCGCCCAGCGAGTCCGGCGTCACCGCCACCGGCGAGAAGGCCGAGGCGGGCTTGGACTGGAAGAAGCCAAAGTTCTTGGAGAGCTCGGCCGGGATCAGGTTTCTCAGCGATACGTCGTTGACCAGCATCACCAGGCGCACGGCGGCGAGCGCCTCCTCGCGGCCGGCGCCCAGCGGCACGTCGCCGGTGACCACCGCCACCTCGGCCTCCAGGTCGCAGCCCCACGCCTCGTCGGCCAGGGGGATGGGATCGCGCGGCGCCAGGAAGCCGTCCGAGCCGCCCTGGTACATCAGCGGATCGGTCTGAAGCTGTCGGGCATGTCGGCGGCGCGCGCCTTACGCACCAGCGCCACGTGGTTCACATAGGCCGAGCCGTCGGCCCACTGGTAGGCGCGCGGCAGCGGGCTCTCGGCGTCCTTCTCGTGGAAGCGGACGCGGGGGATCGAGCCGGTCTCCAGTCCGTTGGCCAGACCGCGCAGCAGCGGTTCGCAACGTTCCCAGTCGTCCAGCGCGGCCTGCAGGGTCGGCGCAACATTGGTCGCCTCGACACACCAGGCGAGATCGTTGGAGACGACGACCAGGCGGCCGTCACGACCCCACTTGAGCGAAGCGAGCTTCATACTAAGTTTCCTCCCGGCCCATGGTGCGTGTCAGTCGCACGCCTTGTTCGTAGGCCTGCGGCAAATAGACCACGACCTCGACGCAGATGTCGCCGCCGGCGTCGCCGACCCACAGATAATTGCGCTCGAAACAGACGTCTCGGCCGGCCGGGGTGTAGCCCTCATAGGTGTCGCCCCAGGGCGTGCAGGCCACCATGTCGCGGCGGGTGAGCGAGCAGGCGCGCTCCAGCTCCTCCTCGGCGGCCTCCGTCAGATCGGCCTTCAGGTCGGCTTGCGCCATGTGGGACGCCTCACGCTCAGCCGGGGGTCCGCCAGCTGTTCACATAGTCGGGGTTCTCCACCGTAGAGGCGGCCTCGCCCACGTCCAGCGGATCGCGGGTGTCGATCATCACGGCGTATTCGTCGGTGGCGGCCTTGGGCTGGCTCAACATGTTCTTCAGCGCCTTGGGGTGCGGGCCGTGGGTGAAGCCGGAGGGATGGAAGGTCATCATCCCGGCCTCGATGTGGTCGCGGCTGAAGAAGTCGCCAGCGTGATAGAACAGGACCTCGTCGAAATCGTCATTGTTATGGAAGAACGGCACCTTCAGCGCGCCCGGGTCGGTCTCGAAGGGGCGCGGCGCGAAGGTGCACACCACGAAGCGGTCGGCGACGAAGGTGGTGTGGACGCTGGGGGGCAGGTGGTAGCGATGGCTGACCACCGGGCGGATGTGGCGCACGTTGAGCCGCACCGGCGCCAGCTCGCCGTGCCAGCCCACGGCATCCAGTGGATTGTAGGGATAGGTCACCGTGGAGACCTCGCCGCGCTTCTTGACGGCGACCTGGGTCACACCGTCCTGCGCCTGGTGCGCCTTGAAGGCGTCGTCCAGCGCCGGGGTGTCCAGCATGGCGGGATCGAACAGGGCGTGGCCGCCCAGCAGCCCCTTGTCGGGCAGGGTGAAGTGGCTGTTGGTCGCCTGGATCATCAGGATGGCGCTCGGCGCTGACGGGCTGAGCCGCCACATCGTCCCGCGCGGCAGATAGAGATAGTCGCCCGCCTCATAGGCGATGTGACCGTAGTCGCAGAAGAGATCGCCCGTTCCCTGGTGAACGAACAGGAGTTGGTCGCCGTCGGCGTTGCGGGCCAGGCCCGGCATGGCCTGCGCCAACTTCCAGAAACGCATCTCGCAGGCGGCGTTCTTCAGAATCACCGGGGCGGTCCAGGGCGAGCCCTGGGCCTCGTTCAGACGCGCCAGGTCGAAGGCGCGCGGACGCAACGGTCCCTGGAAGTCGCTCCAGCCGGTGGGCGGCCGGGGATGGTGGATGAAGGCGGCAGGGCCGAAAAAGCCCTCCTTGGATATCTCCCGCTCATAGGTGCCGGCGGGCATGTCGGCGTGGGCCTGGCGCGAGTGGGTTCCTTGCGCGGCGCGGACCGGGATCCAGTTGCGGGCCATTCAGGGTTCGTCCTTGTAGATGGCGACCACCAGCGGTCGGTCGGCCGCCAGGCTCGCGCGGTACATGCCCGAGGTGTTGTAGCTCCAGGCGAGCTGTCCGTCAGGCGCCACGGCGATGATCCCGCCGTCGCCGCCCAGGGCCGTCAGCTTGTCCTGAACCACGATGTCGGCGGCGGCCTGCAGGGACAGCCCCTTGTGCTCCACCAAGGCGGCGATCGCGTGCGCCACCCCCAGGCGGATGAAGTACTCGCCGGTCCCGGTCGCCGAGACCGCGCAGGAGGCGTTCGACGCATAGGTGCCCGCCCCGATGATCGGCGAGTCGCCGACCCGCCCCCACTGCTTGCCCGTGGTGCCGCCGGTGGAAGTGCCGGCCGCCACATCGCCGGCCGAGTCGAGCGCAACCACCCCCACCGTGCCGTACTTGCCCTCGTCATGGGCCAGGGCGTGGGCGGGATCGGCCCTCTGGTCGCCCACCGGCCGGGCTGGAACCGGCAGGTCGTGGGCCTTGGCGAAGTTCTCGAGGCTTCGCCAGCGACGTTCGGTGAAGAAGTAAGACGGATCGGCCTGCTCGACGCCATTGGCCTTGGAGAAAGCGTCGGCGCCGGCGCCTACCAGCAGCACGTGGGACGACCGCTCCATGACGGCGCGCGCCAGGGAGATCGGGTGGCGCGTGCGGGTGACGCCGGCCACGGCGCCCGCCGCCAGGGTCGCGCCATCCATGATCGAGGCGTCCAGCTCATTGGCGCCGCGAGCGGTGAACACCGCCCCGCGGCCAGCGTTGAACAGTGGGTCGTCCTCCAGCAGGTGGATGGCCGCCTCGATGGCGTCCAGGGCCGAGCCACCGGCGCGCAGGACCGCGCCGCCGGCTTCCGCGACCCGCGCCAGGGCGCCGCGATAGGCGCTCTCCTGCTCGGGCCGCAGATGCTTGCGCTCGATGACGCCTGCGCCGCCGTGGACGGCGATGGCCCAGGTCGGCGAGCCCAAGCCTCAGCCCTCCTTGGCCGGCAGCACGCCGCGACGGATCTGATCCAGCTCGATGGACTCGAACAGCGCCTTGAAGTTGCCCTCGCCGAAGCCTTCGTTGCCCTTGCGCTGGATCATCTCGAAGAAGATCGGGCCGATCATGTTCTCCGTGAAGATCTGCAGCAGGATGCCCTGGCCCTCGGTGGGGGCGCCGTCCAACAGAATTCTATCGGCGCGCAATCGCTCGACATCCTCGCCATGGCCCGGGACCCGCGCGTCGATGCCGTCGAAATAGGTGTCGATCGTGTCCTGGAACTTCACGCCCCGCTCGCGCATCGTCTCGACGGAGGCGAAGATGTCGTCGGTCCCGAGCGCCACGTGCTGGATGCCCTCTCCGCCGTAGTCCTTCAGGAACTCTTCGATCTGGCTGTGATCGTCCTGGCTCTCGTTCAGCGGGATGCGGATCTTGCCGCAAGGGCTGGTCATGGCCTTGGAGAACAGGCCGGTCTGCGAGCCCTCGATGTCGAAGTAGCGGATTTCCCGGAAATTGAAGATCGACTCATAGAACTGGGCCCACTTGGCCATGCCGCCCCGGACCACGTTATGCGTCAGGTGATCGAGATAGGTCAGGCCGACGGCGTTCTCAGCCACCGCCTGGGCCGCGCCCTCGATCGGCACGAAGTCGACGTCGTAGATCTCTTGGGCGCCGTAGCGGTCGACCAGATAGAGGTTCGAACCGCCGATCCCCTCGATGGCCGGGATGTTCAGCTCCATCGGCCCGACCGGTCCCTGCACCGCCTTGGCGCCGCGCTCGACGGCCAGCTTCAGGGCCTTGGCGGCGTCCTTCACGCGGAAGGCCATGGCGTTGGCCGAGGGGCCGTGGACCTCGCGGAACGCCGCGGCCTGGCCGGACGGCTCCATGTTGAGGATGAAGTTGATGTCGCCCTGGCGGAACCGCAGCACGTTCTTGGAACGGTGCCGGGAGACCGCCGTGAAGCCCATCAGCTCGAATAGGCCCTTCAGCCGCTCGGGCTCCGGGGAGGTGAACTCGACGAACTCGAACCCGTCGGTGCCGAGCGGGTTCTCGAAGAGGTCGCCGGACATGGCGCCCTGGGTGGTCGTTTGAGCCGTCATCGACGCCCTCCTCCTGAGAGATAGTATCAGATGAAACTAAATGCCTGATGCCGCGGCGGGAGACAAGTCCCCTGGCGGCTGGTAGCAAACGTTTGAACGCCGCTTCGGATCGTCATGCTTCGCAAAACCTACGACTGGGTCATGAGCCTGGCCGCTTCGCGTCACGCCCCAGCCAGCCTGGCGGCGGTATCGTTCGCCGAAAGCTCCTTCTTTCCCATCCCACCCGACGTCATGCTGGCGCCCATGGTGCTGGCCAGGCCCGAGCGGGCCTATGTTTACGCCACGATCTGCACGGTCGCCTCGGTGCTGGGCGGCATGTTCGGCTACATGATCGGCCACTTCCTGGGGCCGGTCGGCGAGTGGCTGCTGATGGTCACCGGCAATTCCGGCGGCCAGGCGGCGTTCCAGGCCTGGTTCGACCAGTGGGGCCTGTGGGTGATCCTTATCAAGGGCCTGACCCCGATCCCCTACAAGCTGGTGACGATCTCGGCGGGTCTGGCCGAGTTTTCGTTCTTCACCTTCGTCTGGGCCTCGGTGGTGACGCGGGGCGCGCGGTTCTTCCTCACCGCCACCCTGATCAAGTACTTTGGCCCGGCGGTGCGCGAAGAGGTGGAAAAGCGCCTGACGCTCTACACCGTCATCGGCGTGATCGTTCTGGTGGCGGGTTTCGCCGCGCTCAAGCTGCTGTAGAGCCGGCGGCGGTTTTAGGGTCATATCAGCGGCCATGAGCAGATTGCTGACCCCCTTCCTCGAACGCTGGCGGCTGACCGCGCTCGCGTCATCCCTATTGATGCTGGCCATCGCGCACGCCTTCGAGACATTCGGCGGCCTGGCTCCCTGTACGCTCTGCCTAAGGGCTCGGGAGGTCTATTGGGTCGCCGCGGCCGCGGCGCTGGCGGGCATGCTGGTGGTGCGGACGCAGAATGGCGCGCGTTTCCGCGCCGCGTTCAATGGCCTGCTGGCGGGGATCTTCGCCGTGGGCGTCGGGGTGGCGGTCTATCACGCCGGGGCGGAGTGGAAGTTCTGGCCGGGCCCCACCGCCTGCGCCAGCACCGGCGGCGCGGTCAGCGCCAGCGACATGGCCGCTCTACTGAACGGCGCCAAGATCAAGCCGCCGGCCTGCGATGAGGCCGCCTGGGTGTTCCTGGGGCTTTCGATGGCCGGGTGGAACGCCCTGGTGTCGCTGAAGCTCGCGATCCTCAGCCTGCTGGCGGTACGCCACGAACGGGCCAAGTCATGAGCGCCAAGCCGATCCCGCCCCGCCCCGGCGCCGGCGCCATGAGTGCGCGGCTGGCCGAGATCCTGCGGGTCGATCACGCGGGCGAGTTGGGCGCCGTCCACATCTATCGCGGCCAGCGCGCGGTGCTGGGCCAAGCCCCGGGCCATGAGCGGATCGCCGGTCAACTCGATGAGATGGAAGGCCACGAGGCCGTGCATCTGGCGCGGTTCGACAAACTGCTGACCGAGCGTGGCGTGCGGCCCACGGTCATGACCCCGCTGTGGCGAGTGGCGGGCTTCGCGCTCGGGGCGGGAACCGCCTTGCTGGGAGCGAAGGCCGCCCACGCCTGCACCGAGGCGGTCGAGACGGTGATCGAGGAACACTATGCCGGCCAGATCGCCGAACTGGCGGAGCGCGAGCCGGGCCTGGCGGCCGAGCTGTCCAAGTTCCGCGACGAGGAGCTGGCTCACCGCGACCAAGCCGTGGAGGAAGGCGCTCGCGACGCGCCAGGCTATCCGGTGCTGGCTGCGGTGATTCGGGCGGGATGCCGCGCCGCCATCAAGATCAGCGAGAAGCTGTGACCGAGGACGAGATCATCGCCCTGCGCCGCGGGTCGGAGACGCCGGTCAGGGCCACCGCGGCCGATCTCGCCGACGTGGCCGACGACCTGTCGGCCGCCTTCGCCACCGACCCGATGTTCGACTGGTTCATGCGCGCCGACGCCAGGCGCGACGCTGCGCGGCTGAGCCTGTTCAAGCGCCTGGTCGGCATGGCGCTGGCCGACGGCGAGGTGCTGCGGCCAGCGACCGGCGGCGCGGCCTCGATCTGGCTTCCGTCGGAGAGCCTGGGGCCGTCGTCCCTGGCCGACGAGCTTCGTGTGATCCCGACCATACTGGCGGCCTGCGGCTTCGCGCGGCTCTCGCGGATGGCGGCCATGCGCGCGGCCATGGACAAGAACCATCCCATGGATCGCCCCCATGCCTATCTGTGGTTCATCGGGGTGCGGCCGCAGGCTCAGGGTCACGGCGCCGGTTCGCGCCTGCTGGCCGCGGGCCTGGAGCGCGTCGATGCGGTGGGCCTGCCGGCCTATCTCGAGAGTTCCAGTCCGGCCAATGTCCCGCTCTATCGCCGGCACGGCTTCGAGGTGACCCAGGAGATCCAGCCCATGCCCGGGTCCCCAAAGCTGTGGGCCATGTGGCGCGATCCGAGCTGAGCCGGTGATCCTGCTCTATCTCGCCGTGATCAATGTCGCGGCCTTCGCGGCCATGGGCTGGGACAAGTCGTCGGCCCGGCGCGGCGTCGAACGCATTTCCGAGCGGACCCTGCTCACCCTGGCCGCGGCGGGCGGCAGCCTGGGCGCGGTCGCCGCCCAGCAGCTCTTCCGCCACAAGACCCGCAAGCAGCCGTTCGCAACTGGGCTCCCCGGGATCGTCGGCGTCCCGGAAACCGTCGGCCCCGCCATCACCGGGCGGGCGCCGGACTAGCCCCAAATTAAAACGCCGCCGGTAATGACCCGGCGGCGCTTCCCTTGGATCGCTAGATCAGGTCAGGCGAAGGCTTGCTTGCGACGCGCGCTGCGCACCATCGAGCCCGTCAGGCCGAAGCCCACGATCATCATCGCCCAGGTCGTCGGTTCCGGCACCGCCGACAGCTTCACCTCGTCGAGGAGGTTACCCTGTTGGTTGCTCGGGCCCATCTCCGTGAAGACCAGGCTGCCACCCGTGGTGGTGAAGGTGAACGCCTGGGCCGCGAAGCCCGCGCCGGACGCCAGGTTGATGGAGGTCGTCCAGTCGCCCAACGTGATCTTGGTGGTCTGGTTCGCCGCGCCGCGTTGATTGCCGGCGAGCAGGAAGGTCAGGGTGTAGGTGCCGGCGCCGAAGGACGAGATCGAGGTGATTTCGCCGGCCGGGTTCAGGCCGCTGCCCGAGCTGCCGTCCAGGTCGAGATAGCTGCCGTTGCCCGGCAGGAAGTCATAGGAGCCGCCGACGCCGATCAGGTCGACCGAGCTGGGCGGGCTCGTCGGAACGAAGACGGAGTCGCCGTTCCAGACCAGATCGTCGCCGGGGCCTTCGCCGTCGAAGTTGTCGTAGAGGACGACGGTGGCCGAGGCGCTGGAACCCCAGGCGGCGACGGCGAGCAGCGCGGCGGCTGCGATCGGTTTGAAGTTCATGTGACCCTCCGGAATGCGCGCGTCCACGCGCCATTCGTACCCCGGGTGTTAGCCTATCCCGTTAACCACGTTTAAGCATTGTGGCCACTTTGGGGCAATTGGATTCGACCCTGATTTCAAGAATCCCCCTTTAGTAGACAAGATCCCGTCTCAGAAGAACGTCTGTCGACCACCTTGAAATCTCAGTATCCCGACATTCAGATCCGTAGACGACGTAGGGCTGTCTCATGGGCTCCGGTATCGCCTGCCCGCTAGGCCTCCAGCTCGATGTCCCAGTAGAGGTAGTCCAGCCAACTCTGATGCAGGTGATGCGGCGGGAACTTGCGGCCGCGGTCCTGCAGCTCGTGGGCTGTTGGGCGCCTAGGCTTGTTGAATGGGTGCATATGGGCTTCGTGCGGAGTTCGCCCGCCCTTGTGCAGATTGCAGCGGGCGCAGGCGGTGACGATGTTCTCCCAGGTCGTGCGCCCCCCGCGCGAGCGGGGCACCACATGGTCGAAGGTCAGATCGTCGCCGGCGTGACAATACTGGCAGGTGAAGGCGTCGCGCAGGAACAGGTTGAACCGCGTGAAGGCCGGGGGCCGATCCTGTGGCACGTAGTGCTTCAGCGAGACCACGCTGGGCAGGCGCATGGCGAAGGAGGGGGAATGGACCTCGTGGTCGTAGGTGGAGACAACATCCACCCGATCGAGGAACACCGCCTTGATCACCTCCTGCCAGGGCCAGAGGGACAGCGGATAATAGCTGAGCGGCCGGAAGTCGGCGTTCAGCACGAGACAGGGCCAGCCATTCGGCGGGTGACTAAGCACCTGCATGGCTGATCCTCCGTCGGCGCGGATCCGCGCCTATGGCGTACGCGTAGAGACTGAAGACGGGCCCCCTTTCGCGATCTGGTCGTCCTCGAATCCCCGGACGGCGATTCTGGCGACCCACGAATTATAGGGGAGTTTTCGAGACAGCTCCATGACCAGGAGCACATCACCCCGTCACACGGCTTGGGGGATCAGGCCGTGGACGGGGCAGGATCGCAGGGCATTAGACGCCGACAACCGCGGTGGCGCCGGCCAGGCTCAGGCTGATCAGGACGAAGGCGACGGCGACGGTGGCGTCGAAGAAGCGGCCGAGGTTCGAGAGCGCAGTCATGGTTTCATTCCTCTTTTCAAATCTGGGATCCGGCTGCGCCGGCCCCGTGTCCATCTGGACAACGCTAAGATAGCTCTTATCTGAGCAATGTACAGATACATTTTACAATGTAAGGCATTCAAAAATGTATGAGTTGCGCCGGGCAACAAAAAGGGGGCCCGCGAGGGCCCCCTTCGATCTTTCGATCGGCTTGGAGGTTTAAGCGCCGAGCGCCATGGTGGCGGCGGCGACACCCAGACCCAGGGCCAGGAAGAACGCGGGGGCGATCCGGTCGAAGAGCCGTTCGAAGTTGGAGAGACCAGCGAGAGACATGACACACACCTTTCAGTTTGAACCCCGGGGGAGCGGGGGCGTTTCTTATTTGAACAATGCTAAGATAGCACCGATCTGAACGGCGTCAAGATGATCTTTACGCCGTCCAGATTCAGATTTAGAGTGACCGTGATGAGAGAAACTGTCGTCGCCGAAAACCGCCCCTATCACCACGGCGATCTACGCCGCGCGCTGATCGACGCGGCCCGCCGCCTGCTGGAGTCCGAAGGGCCCACGGCCCTTTCGCTGCGCGCCGTGGCGCGGGAGGCGGGGGTCAGTCCGGCCGCGCCCTATCATCACTTCAAGGACAAGGGTGAGCTGCTGGACGCCGTGGCGCACGAAGGCTGGGACATGCTGAACGCCCAGATGGCCAAGGCCAAGGCCGAGGCGACCACCATCCAGGATAAGCTGACCGGTCTGGGCGTGTCCTACGTCCGCTTCGCCCAGGCCAATCCGGCGCTCTACCGCGTGATGTACGACTCCTCGCGCGACAAGGAAGAGCTCCCCGACCACGCCCACATGGAAAACGACAGCGCCTATTGCCAGGTTCGGGACACCTTCATCGAGGCCGGCGCCGACGTGACCAACGAGATCGACCTGGAGTTGGCCACCAACGCGGCCTGGTGCGCCGCCCACGGCATGGCCGAGATGATCAGCTTCAAGATGTTCGATCACCTCAAGGTCGCTCTCGGCGGGGAGGAGGCCTTCATTCGCGCCACCTTCCAGCACCTCGGCATTTTCGCCGCCGCCCAGCCCCGCTAAGTCTCACGGGTGTTCAGCACCCGCTTCGCCCCCTCCCCCACCGGCCAGCTGCATCGCGGCCACGCCTTTTCGGCGCTCACCGCCCATCGGGCGGCGCGCGAGGCGGGCGGGCGTTTCGTCCTGCGGATCGAGGATATCGACGCCACCCGATGCCGGCCGCGGTTCGAGGCGGCGATCCTCGAGGACCTGGCCTGGCTGGGCCTGGACTGGGAAACCCCGGTCCGTCGGCAATCCGACCACCTTCAGGACTATCACGCCGCCCTGGAGGGCCTGACCGCGCGCGGCCTGACCTATCGCTGTTTCCGCACCCGCAGGGAGATCGCCGACGATATCGCCCGCGCCCCGCACGGCGCGATGGAGACCTGGCGCGGCGAACCGCTTTCCGCCGCCGAGGAGGCCGCGCGCCTGGCCAAGGGCGAGGCCTTCGCCTGGCGCCTGTCGCTGGACGCCGCCGAACAGGCCCTGGGCGGCTTCAAGACCCTGAGATTTTTCGAGGAAGGCCTTGGCCGCGAGGTTCAGGCCGATCCCACCTTGGGCGGCGATGTGGTCCTGGCGCGCAAGGATGTGGGCGTGGCCTATCATCTGGCCGTCGTCGTCGATGACGCCCTTCAGGCGATCAGCCATGTGATCCGCGGGATCGACCTCTTCGAGGCGACCCATGTCCAGCGGCTGCTCCAGGCCTTGCTGGACCTGCCCACCCCAGTCTATCGCCATCATGCCCTGTTGAGCGGACCGGACGGAAAGCGCTACGCCAAGCGCGACCGGGCCCAGACCTTGGCGGAGTTGAGGGCCAGCGGCATGACGCCGGTGGCGTTGCGGCGGGAGCTGGGCTTTGACTGAGGCGTCCGCCACGACCGACACCCGACACCTGAAGGCCCTGGCTGTGCTGGTGGCGGGCGCCGCGATCATCGGCGTGGGCCCGATCCTGGTACGCCTGGCCGACGCGGGTCCGGCCGCGGTGGGGTTCTGGCGCGTCGCCTTCGCCCTGCCCCTCCTCGCGCTCATGGTGCGGAAGACCGACGGGGGGCCCGGCGCCGCGCCACGGCTCGCCCTGCTGGCCGGCTTGGCCTTCGCCCTGGACCTGGCCTTCTGGCACTACGGCATCGCCTTCACCTCGGTGGCCAACGCCACGGTCTTGACCAACCTGACGCCCGTGGCGGTGACCGCCGTCGCCTGGGTCGTGTTCAAGCAGCGGCCCAGGAACCTGTTCGTGGCCGCGGTGGCCCTGGCGGTCGGCGGCGCCTGGCTGATGGCGGTCGGGCGCGGGGCCAACGCGCCTGGCGCCAATCCGCCTCTGGGCGACGCCTTCTCCCTGATGACGGCGGTCTGGTACGCGCTCTATTTCCTGGCGATCAGCGCGGCGCGCCAGACCGTGGGGGCCACCCGCATCATGTTCTGGTCAGGGGTGGCCAGCGCGCCGCTGCTGTTGATCGCGGCCCTACTGCTGGGCGAGGACCTGCTGCCGGCCAGCGCCGGAGGCTGGGCGGCCTGCGTGGCCCTGGGGCTCATGCACGTGGCGGGACAGGGCTCCATCGCCTGGGCGCTGGGACGCCTGCCGGCGGCCACCGCCTCCGTGGTGGTCCTGGTCCAACCTGTGGTCGCCGCCATACTGGGCTGGATGCTGTTCGCTGAAGCCCTGGGGCCCATCCAGGCTCTGGGCGCCGGCGTCGCGCTGGGCGGGGTCGTACTCGCCCAGATGGCCTCGCGACCGAAGACCTAGCCCAGTCCGTAGGCGAGACGGGCGACCTCGATGGCGTCGAGCTTGGCGTGGAACGGCGCCCAGTCGTCGCGGGCGTCGATGGCCGCCCAGATCGCCTCGATCTCGTCGTAGAGCAGCTCTTCGGGTTCCACCCGTGAGAAATAGTCCGCGGAAAGACGTTCGGGCCGATCCGGCTCATAGGCCTTCAGCAAACCCCGGAACTCGGCGAACCCTTCGTCGGCGTAGATGTCGGCCCGCGCGCTGGCCAGCGCCCGGTCCTCGCCGCCGAACCAGTCGAAGAAGAACGGCTCCCAGCGCAGCCGCTCGCCGCCCACCGAGATCGCGCGGAAGGCCTGATTTACCAGCGCCACGTCCTCATCGGCCGAGCGGCGCTTCAGCCCCAGCCGCGCCAGCATCGCCCGGGCCAGGGCCTCGCGATAGGCCGGGCCGACGCCGTTCAGCGCCTCGACCAGCGGCTCTTGGGGGCTGACCAGCGACAGGCCGCCGGCGAGCTGCTGCAGGTTCCAGAACACCGCCTCGGGCTGCCGGCCGAACGCGTAGAGCCCGGAGGAGTCGAAATATGCGGCGGTGAAGTTGGGGTCGTTCCGCGGCAAGAACCGGTAGGGGCCGTAATCGAAACTTTCGCCGGTGATGTTCATATTGTCGGTGTTAAGCACCCCGTGGACGAAGCCCGCCGCCATCCAGCGCGAGGCCAGGGTCGCCACCCGCTGGACCACCGCGCCCAGCAAGGCCGACCCCCGATCGGGCGCGTTCGCGAGCTCCGGATAGTAGAGCTCGACCACATGGTCGACGAGGGCGCCGATCCGCTCCGGCTTCTGGTGGAAGGCGTGGCGCTGGAAGCTGCCGAAGCGGACATGGCTGTGGGACAGGCGAACCAGCACCGAGGACCGCGTCGGGCTTGGCTCGTCGCCGCGCATCAGCGGCTCGCCGGTCTCGATCAGCGAGAAGGACTTCGAGGTCGGAACCCCCAAGGCCTCAAGCAGGGCCGTGGCCAGCACCTCGCGCACGCCGCCCTTGAGCGTCAACCGTCCATCGCCCTGGCGCGACCAGGGCGTCTGACCCGACCCCTTGGTCCCCAGCTCCAGGAGACGATCGGTCCCGACCTCGCGCATCTGGGCGAAGGAGAAGCCGCGGCCGTCCCCGAGGTCGGGGTTGTAAACGCGGAACTGATGGCCGTGATACCGCTGCGCCAGGGGCGTCTGAAGATTGCCCGGCAAGGGTTGAAAGCGCCCGAAGTGGGCGACCCACTCCTCGTCGGTCAGCGTTTCCAGGCCGACGCTCGCCGCGGCGCGATCGTTGCGGAAGCGCAGCAGGGTCATCGGGAAGTCCGCGGCGGTGGCCGGGTCGGCGAAATCGGGGCCCAGTTCCTGGACGCGCGGGTCGGGGCGGTAGGCCGGGGAAACGGGCATGGCGTCCAGATGACCCCGGCGGGCGCCGGCGGCAACCCCTCCGTGTCGAGTTCTGCTGACGAGCGGCCCGGGGCCATGCTAACCGAGCCGGATGGCGCGTAAACTCACCCTCGAATTCCTGAGGACCGAAACGGCCTCCGGCGTCATCCTGGCCAGCGCAGCCCTGGTGGCCATCCTGCTGGCCAACTCTCCGTGGTCGGAGAGCTATTTCGCCTTCATCCAACACCCGATCACCCTGCAGATCGGCGCCTTCGACGAGACCAAGTCGGTCCTGAAGTGGATCAAGGACGGGCTCATGGCGATCTTCTTCTTCGTCGTCGGCCTGGAAATCAAATACGAGATCCTCCGCGGCGAGCTGTCCAATCCGCGTCGCCTCGCCCTCCCGGTGCTGGCGGCGCTGGGCGGCATGGTGATTCCGGCGGCGATCTACCTGGCGTTCAATCTGGGCGTCGACGGCGCGGCCCAGGGTTGGCCGACCCCGGTCGCCACCGACATCGCCTTCGCCCTGGCCGCCCTGGCCGTGGCGGGGCCCAGGCTTCCCCCGGCCCTGCGCGTCTTCCTGCTGACCCTGGCCATCGCCGACGACCTGGGGGCCGTGGCCCTGATCGCCATCCTGTTCACCGCCAAGGTCAATCTCTACGCGCTGGGTGGCGCCGCGGCGGCCATCGCCCTAATGGCCCTGATGTCGCGCTGGAAGACCGCGCCCTACCTCTTCTACGCCGCCTGCTTCGCCCTGGCCTGGGCCTTCACCCTGAAGAGCGGGGTCAACACGTCCCTGGCTGGCGTCGCCGCGGCCATGACCATCCCCATCGACCCGCGCAAGCCTGGCCATGAGGGGCCACTCAAGCACTTCATGGAGAGCATTCACCCCTATGTCGCCTTCCTGATCCTGCCGCTGTTCGCCTTCGCCGCCGCCGGGTTTTCGTTTCAGGGGTTGTCGCTGGACGCCCTGTTTGGCCCGGTTCCGCTAGGCGTCGCGCTGGGTCTGTTCGTCGGCAAGCAGATTGGCGTGTTCGGGATCGGCGCGCTCGCCATCGGCCTGAAGATCGCCCGCCGTCCGACCGGCACGAAATGGCTGGAACTCTACGGCGTGTCGTTGCTGTGCGGCGTGGGCTTCACCATGAGCCTGTTCATCGGCGGGCTGGCCTTCGATCCGGGCGACATGGCCGCCCAGACCCAGGTGCGGATCGGCGTGGTGGTGGGGTCGGTGCTGTCGGCCCTGGTGGGGATGGCCGTCCTGGCGCTGGCCCAGCGGAGACGCGACGCCGAGACCTAGAGCAGCTCGCGCGCCCAACGCTCCTCGCCCCGGCGAGCGGCGACCACCGGCAGGTTGGCGAACCGTTCCACGCTTTCCACGGTCTGTTCGAAGTCCGGCGCATCCGGATCGGGGCTCTGGCTGATCACCACCGCGTGCAGCGGGATGCCGAAGCCTTGCAGCGCGGCGATGGCGGTCAGGGTGTGGCTGATCGCCCCCAGATAGGACCCGCCGACCAGGACCGCCGGCAGCCCCGCCTCCGCATGCAGATGGGCGCACAGCCCATCCTCGGCGATGGGCGACATGACCCCGCCGGCGCCTTCCAAGATCTTGAAGTCTGCCTGGGTGTCGGCCAGGAACGGCGCGCAGGCCTCCACCACCTCGGCATAAGCCAGGGTCCTCCCCTCCGCCCTGGCGGCCATGGGCGGGGAAAGCGGCGCGCGGAACCTCAAGGGCGAGACGGCGTCCAGCAACGCCTCGGTCGGCGCGAGGCCCAGGGCCCGCAGCAGCCGCCCCGGGTCGCTCTCGGCCCAGTCGTTGGGGTCGAACCCGCTGACCACGGGCTTCAGCACGCCGACCCGCCGGCCCTGCGCCACAGCCGCGCGGATCAGGGCGCAGGCCACATAGGTCTTACCCACATCGGTGTGGGCGCCGGTGATGGACAGGCCGCGCATGGTCAGGCTCCGATCAACGGACGGATGGCGTCGGCCAAGCGATCGACCTCGGCGTCGGGATGGCCGGCGGTGAAAGCCAGGCGCAGGCGGGCGGTCCCGGCGGGCACGGTTGGCGGCCGGATGGCGATGGCGAGGAACCCCTGCGCCTCCAGCGCGGCGGCGGCGGCCAGGGCGGCGTCGGCCGCGCCGATCACGATGGGAACCACGGCGCTGGTCGCCGCGGGCAGGTTGAGCGCGCGGGTGAATCGCCGGGCCTTGGTCAAGGGGGCGGCCACCCGCTCGGGCTCAGCGGCGATGATATCGAGCGCGCAGAGGGCAGCGGCGGCGTTCGCGGGCGGCAGACCGGTCGAATAGACCAGGGTCCGGGCGCGGGTCTTCAGCAGGTCGACCACCGGGGCGCTGCCGCAGACATAGGCCCCGTAGCCGCCGATGGCCTTGGACAGGGTGCCCATGGCGAGGTCCACCCGCGCGGTCGGGAACATGGCGGTCGTGCCTCGACCACCTCCCACCACCCCCAGGCCGTGGGCGTCGTCGACCAGCAGCCAGGCCTCGTGCGCCTCGGTCAACACGCTGATCTGGTCCAGCGGCGCGAGGTCCCCGTCCATGGAGAACACGCCGTCGGTGGCGATCAACGCACGCGCCGCTCGCCCCCGAAATTCCACGAGCTTGGCCGCGAGATCGGTCATGTCGTTGTGCCGGAAGGCGACCACCGCGGCGCCCGAAAGTTGCGACCCGGCCCAGATGCAGGCGTGGGCCAGTTCGTCGACCAAGATCAGATCTCCGGCCCCCATGATGGTCGGGATGACGCCGCTGTTGGCCAGGTAACCCGAGCCGAACACGCAGGCCGCCTCATAGCCCTTCAACGCCGCCAGCCGGTCTTCCAGCTCGGTCAGCAGCGGATGGTCGCCGGTCACCAGGCGCGAGGCCCCCGCCCCGACACCGTGTTCCTCCACCGCGCGGATCGCGGCGGCCTTCACCGCCGGATGGTGCGAGAGGTTGAGATAGTCGTTGCAGGAGAACGACAACAGCCGCCGCCCTCCGCGTTGGACCCACAAACCATCCAGGCGGTGGGTTGGGACCAGGGTCCGGCGTAGGCTGCGCACCTCTAGGGCGGCGAGTTTGTCTGCGGCGAAGGCGGTGAGACTGTCGGTCATGCGGCGTGCGGTATGCACGAGGTTGGGCCTGGGCTAAAGCCGCCCACGATGACAATTCCCCCCGATTGGCTCACCCAGGGCGCGGCCCACGTCTGGCGCCCCTACTGTCAGATGAAGACCGCCCCGCCGCCCCTGGCCGTCGCGCGGACGGAAGGCGCCCGGATCGTCCTCGAGGACGGCCGCGAGTTGGTGGACGGCATCGCCTCGTGGTGGACGGCCTGCCACGGCTACAACCATCCGCACATCCGCGCGGCGGTGACCGCCCAGCTCGAACGCGCGCCGCACGTGATGTTCGGCGGCCTGGCCCATGAACCGGCCTATCGGCTGGCGGCGCGCCTGGCAAAGCTGCTGCCCGGCGACCTGGACCATGTGTTCTTCGCCGAGAGCGGCTCGGTGGCCGTCGAGATCGCCATGAAGATGGCGCTGCAGTTCTGGATCAACCGGGGCGTGGCGGGCCGCACGCGGTTCCTGAGCTTCCTCGGCGGCTATCACGGCGACACCCTGGCCACGATGACCATCTGTGACCCCGATGAGGGGATGCACGGGCTGTTCGCCGGGGTCATGCCCGCCCAGCACATCGCCGCCCTGCCGACCGACGCGGCCTCCGAGGCCGCGCTGGAGGCTCTGCTCACCGCGCAGGGCGCGGAGATCGCGGCCATCATCGTCGAGCCCCGCGTCCAGGGCGCCGGCGGCATGCTGTTCCACGACGATGCGGTGCTGCGGACCCTGCGCCGCCTGGCTGACAAGCACGGCGTCCTGCTGATCTTCGACGAGATCTTCGTGGGCTTTGGCCGCACCGGCGATCTCTTCGCCTGCGAGGGCTCAGGCGTGGTGCCCGATATCGTCACCCTGTCGAAGGCGCTGACCGGCGGGACCCTGCCCTTGTCGGCGGCGATCGCACGGCGGCCGGTGTTCGACGCCTTCTGGTCCGACGATCCGGGCGCGGCCCTGATGCATGGCCCGACCTACATGGGCAACCCGCTGGCCTGCGCGGCGGCCAACGCCAGCCTCGACCTCTTCGAGACCGGCGCCTGGAAGGCTGACGTCGTTCGCATTCAGGCCGGGTTGGCCCAGGGGCTGGAGCCCTGCCGCCAGGCGCCCGGCGTCGTCGACGTCCGCACCTACGGCGCCATCGGGGTGGTGGAGTTCGCCGAACCGGTCGCGGTCGGCGCGCTCTGCACGCGCTTCGTCGAGCTCGGCTGCTGGATCCGCCCCATGGGCAAGGTCATCTACCTGACCCCGCCGTTCGTGACCTCCGACGAGGAGCTGGCGCGGCTGACCGGAGCCATTCGCGACGTTGTCGGCGCCTGAGCCGCGGAAACGCCTATTTGGCCTTGCCGGCGCCCAGGTCTATCCCGGCGTCCTTGAAGAGGGCTTCAATACTTGCGCTATCGACGTGGTCCCCGAGGCGCGCCATGCCAGCCGCCACCTTGGGATTGCCCATTAGTCCGCGCATCGCGACCTCGCCGAGCACCTTGAATGCGGCCTCCAGCGTCGAAGGGCCTTCGTACTTGAGTGCGTCGATGGATGCTGTCCGGCAATCCACAGTCACCAGCCGTTGCATGAGTTGGGCCGCTGTCTTGGTGGCGGCGTCTCGCTGGACCTCGGTCATACTGGAATAGGCCTGCACGCTCGGGTGCGATCCCATGGCGGCGAACACCCAGATGACCAGCGCCTCCTGATCGCTGTCGCTTGCCGACCTGACCAAGCACTTGGCCAAATCATCGGTATAAACCCCGGCCCGCGCCAAGGACGCCGGCGCCCAGAGCGCCAGAATCAACATCATCGCCGCCGCGGCTCGAATCATCGCCAATCCCCCTCAACTCAGCCGAGCGTATTGGCGGAGATGCCACCTCACAAGGCGCCGCCTAGCCCAGCGCCGCCTTCAGCGCCGCCACCGTCTCCTTGGTCGCCACGTCCACGGCCGGCGACACGTCGCCCATGCTGTAGAAGTCGTGGACCATGTCCTTGTACTCGACGTGCTGGGCCTGCACTCCGGCGGCGTTGAGGCGCGCGGCGTAGTCGCGGCCCTCGTCCTTCAGCGGATCGTAGCCCGCGGTGATCACCAGGGCCGGCGGGGTTCCAGCCAAGTCAGCCTTCGCGCCCAGGTTGGCGCGATGCCCCTGAGGGTGGCCGGCGGCGGCCAGGCATTTGTCGAACCAGGCGATGGCCGCCCGGGTCAGGATCGGACCGTCCAGATCCTTGCGCGACTGGGTCTCCTCATCCGGCCAGATGCCGGGATAGAGCAAGAGCTGGAAGGCGAGCTTGCGCTTGGGATCATGCTTCATGTCGATGGAGATCGAGGCCGCCAGGTTGCCCCCCGCCGAACAGCCGCCGACAGCGATGCGCGTCGGATCGAAGCCGATCTCCGCGGCGTGGTCGAAGGCCCACTCCGTCGCCGCCAAGCAGTCGTCATGCCCAGCCGGGAATGGGTGCTCGGGCGCCAGCCGGTAGTCGACCGCCAGAACCCGATAGCCGGAATAGGCCGCCAGCCGGCGGCAGTGGCCGTCATGGGTTTCCAGGTCGCCGATGGCGAACCCGCCGCCGTGGAAATAGACGAGGCCTGGCGTGGTCGCGGCCGCTCCGGCCGGCACGTAGAGCCGCGCGCCGATCGGGCCATTCCCGCCGTCGACCTTGATGTCGGTTGTCGTCACGTCCTTGGGGGCGTTCAGGTTCTGGGCCTGGCGCTGCATGCGGTAGCCGGCGCGGATCATTTCCGGCGGCAGGGCGTCCAGGGGCGGCATCTCCTGGCCCGCCGCGGCGGCGGCCTGTTCGTCGATCATCGCCTTGAAGTGGGGGTCCATGGGAAAGCCTTCCTTGAAAACTCAGCCGACGTTGCGCGTCCGGCCCTGCCAATAGGGATCGCGCAGTTCGCGACGCAGCACCTTGCCCGAAGGGTTGCGCGGCAGGACCGCCACATAGTCCACGGATTTCGGCGACTTGAAGCCGGCGATCTGGCCGCGGCAGTGTTCGATGACCGAGGCCGTGTCGGCCTCGGCGCCGGGACGCAGGACGATGATGGCCTTCACCGCCTCGCCCCAGCGCTCGTCCGGCACGCCGATCACGGCGGCGTCGGCCACGTGGGGATGACCCATCAGCACGTTCTCCACCTCGGCCGGATAGATGTTCTCGCCGCCGGAGACGATCATGTCTTTCACCCTGTCGTGGATGAACAGGTAGCCGTCGGCGTCGAAGAACCCGGCGTCGCCGCTCTTGAACCATCCTTCAGGGCAGATCGCCTCGGCGGTGGCTTCGGGACGGTTCCAATAGCCCTTCATGATCCCGGCCGATCGGATCTCGATCTCGCCGACCTCGCCGGTTTCGGCGTCGCGCCCGTCGAGACGCACGCGGATTTCGTAGCCCGGCGTCGGCTTGCCACAGGCTCGCAGCTTGCCCAGGGCCGGATCGTGCGCCTCGGGCGGTAGGTAGGTTCCGCCGCCAATGGTCTCCGTCAGGCCGTAGAGCTGCATGAAGTCGGAGTTGAAACGCGCTTGAGCGCGGGTCAGCACCTCCTCGGAGATCGGCGAGGCGCCGTAATAGATGTGCCGCAGGCTGGAGAGATCGGCCTCGCCCTGGGCCGGGTGCTGCAGCACCATGTTGATGATCGCCGGCGCCATGAAGGCGTGCTTGATCCGGTGCGCCTCGATCATCTTCAGCAACAGGCCGATATCGACCTCGCGCATCACCACCGTGCGGGCGCCCTGCAGCAGGGACAGCATGCCCAGATTGGCGCCGGCCACGTGGAACAGGGGCATGGCGACCAGCACCCCGTCGTCCGCGTCGAACTGGCCCCAGACCTGGGTCGCGCCCTCGAAGCAGGCCTTGTAGTTGGTTTCCGTGAGTTGGACGCCTTTCGGAAGGCCCGTGGTGCCTGAGGTGTAGAGTTGGATGACATCGTCGTCGGCTACGGCCGCGAGGCCGGGATCGGTGGCCGGCTGGGCGGCGATCCAGGCGCGGAAGTCGGGTCCGAACTGTATGACCTTGGCCAGGTCGGGCAGGTCCAGGCCCGCGATGGTCTCGGCGTAGTCGGGGCCGACCACCATCAGCCGGCACCCGGCGTCCTTGAGGATGAAGGCGATCTCCGGCGGCGCCAGGCGCCAGTTGACCGGCGTCAGGCAGGCGCGGGCCTTCAGGCAGCCGAACCACAGGACGAAGAACTCGGCGTTGCCCTTGGAAAGCGTCCCCACCCGGTCGCCGGGCTGGACGCCCGCCGCCAACAGAGCCTGGGCGCATTGCGAGGACAGGGCGTCGAACTGGGCGTAGCTGATCGCCTCGCCCTCGAACCACAGGGCCTGGGCGTCGGGCCGGATCACCGCGTGACGGCGTGCGACGTCGGCGACGCAATTGAGGTCCATCAATCCTCCCACCTCTACGCCCCGCCCCGTTCGACGTGACGTCACAAAGATGCTCCCCCGCTGGGGAAGCTGTCGCCGCTAGGCGACCGAGGGGGACTTCGAATCCTTCTGTGGGCTTCAGCCCCCTCCGTCTCGCCGCCGAATAGGGCGACGAGCCACCTCCCCCAGATCGCGCTGGGGGAGGAGCCAGACCGATATTACTCCGCGGCGACCTTCGGCGCGTAGCCGAGCATCGCCTTGGTTTCAAGGAACTCGTGGAAGGCGTAGTCGCCCCACTCGCGCCCGTTGCCGCTCATCTTGTAGCCGCCGAAGGGGGCCATCATGTCGCCGCCGCCGCCGTTGATCGACACCTGGCCGGCGCGCAGCTTCGATGCCACCTGCCGGGCCTTGTCGAGATCGGCGCCGTTCACATAGGCGGCCAAGCCGTATTCGGTGTCGTTGCCGACATCGATGGCCTGTTCGAGATTGTCATAGCCAAGGATCGACAGCACGGGGCCGAAGATCTCTTCCTTGGCGATGGTCATCTCATTGGTGACGTTGGCGAAGACCGTGGGCTTCACATAATAGCCCTTGTCCAGGCCATCCGGGCGGCCGACGCCGCCGGCGACCAGGGTCGCGCCCTCGTCGATGCCGGCCTGAATCAGCTTCTGGATCTTGTTGAACTGAACTTCGGAGACCACCGGGCCGAGTTGGGAATTGCCGTTCGGATCGCCGACGGTGACGGTCGAAACCGCCTCGCGGGCCGCCGTGATCGCCTCGTCCATGCGGCCCTTGGGGACCAGCATGCGGGTCGGGGCGTTACAGGACTGACCGGAGTTGGTCATCATGGTCGCCACGCCGCGAGCCACGCCCTTGGCGAGCACGTCGTCGTCCAGAATGATGTTCGGGCTCTTGCCGCCCAATTCCTGGGCCACGCGCTTGACCGTCGGGGCGGCGTTCTTGGCCACTTCGATGCCGGCGCGGGTCGACCCGGTGAAGGACACCATGTCGACTTCCGGGTGGCTGGAGAGCGGCACGCCCACGCCCAGGCCGTCGCCGTGCACCAGGTTGAACACGCCAGCGGGCACGCCGGCGGCATGCATGATCTCGGCGAAGATCTGACCCGAGAAGGGAGCCACTTCCGAGGGCTTGAGCACCATGGTGCAGCCTGTCGCGATGGCCGGGGCCACCTTGCAGACGATCTGGTTCAGCGGCCAGTTCCAGGGCGTGATGAAGCCGCAGACGCCGATCGGTTCCTTGACCAGCATGGTCGGGCCGCGGTCTTCCTCGAACTTGAAGGTCTTGAGCACTTCCACGGCGGTGGCCAGGTGACCCATGCCGATCGGCACCTGGGCGCGTTGCGCCAGCGACGCCGGGGCGCCCATTTCCTCGGTGACAGCCGTGGCCAGGTCGCCGAAGCGCTTTTGATACTCCGCCAGGATACGGCCCAGGACGTCCAGGCGCTCCTCGCGGGTGGTTTGCGACCAGGCCGGGAAGGCCTTGCGCGCGGCCTTGACCGCGGCGTCGACGTCGGCGGCGCCGCCCAGGGCGATCTTGCCGCAGACTTCTTCATTGGCCGGGTTGATGACGTCGAGCGTCTTCAGCTCCACCGGCTCGACCCACTTCCCGTCGATATAGAACTTAAGGTACTCGCGCATGACGTCCTCCCGGATCGTTCGTTGATGGTCGCGCCGGCAGGCCGGCTTCAAACAAGCATTTTAGTGATCGGCGATCACTGTGGAAGCCCCAATCCCGGCTTCCTTAAGGGAAATCGAGTTCGGGGCCTTGGCCTACGCCATCTGGTGGATGTGCGGCTGTCCCGCAACCGGACTCTTGGCCTTCAGCACATAGTCGGCCCGAATTGAGCCGATATAGAGGTCGAGCAGGTCTGGCCCGCCCCAAGTGACGTTGGTCGGATGGTTCACGATCTCGCCCGTCGGGTCGTGGATGACGGTGACCACCTCGCCGGAAGGCGTGATCGCCACCACCTTGTCGGCGCCCGGCAGGCAGACCCAGAGGTTTCCCTCAGCGTCCATGCCGACGCCGTCGGTATAGCCGAGGTCGGCCTGGGCCACCTGGGGTCCGCCGGGTTCCTGCAGCTGGCCCAACTTCGGGCCATGGCGTTCGCCAGGACCCAGCGCGCCGTCGGGCGACACAGCGAACCGCATCACGTCGGCGCCGCTGGTTTGGGCGCAGAACAGGAAGCCGTCGTCGGCCGACAGCGCCAGGCCGTTGGGGAACTTCAGGCCCTCAGCGACGATGTCGCTCGATCCGTCCGGGCGCAGGACGAAGATGAAGCCGTCGGTCCGCCCGTCCAGGGCCTGGGGCCATGTCTCGGCATGGGTGGAGTTGGCGCACCAGATGTTCCCCGCCCGGTCCACCACCGGATAGTTGGCGCTGGTCAGCCGCTTGCCGCCCACCTCGGCCAGCAGGGTCTCGCGCAGGCCGGTGGCCGGATCGAACCGCTCCAGCGGTCCTTCCTGCCGGTCGTAGATGCCGAAATTGGCGATCAGCACCCGGCCTTGGCGATCCAGATTGATCCCATTGGGCGCGCCGTTCCGGGGACCTAGTCGCTTGAACGACCCGTCGGCGAAGATCTCAGCCACCGCGCACTGGTGATCCGAGGCGAATACGCGGCCGTCTCGGGACACCACCACGTCCTCCGGCCGGTCGATGCCGACCGCGATCTTCGTGAAGGCGCTGGGCGCTATGGGGGTCAGCGGCATGGCGTTTCCTCAGGCGTTTCTTTTGACCCTGGCCCGTCGGCGCGGTCCCGCGCAAGGTCACTCTTCGCGCGCAGATAAATCTTGGGTCCGGCTTTCTTCGTGGCTAGAAGCGCCCTTCAACTTGGAGCCGACACATGATCCGCATCCGTCATCTGGCGCTGGTCGGCGCCGCCCTGCTGATCGCGCCGGCCTCGGCGTCGGCCCAGGCCTCCGGCGTGAACCCAGGCCAGTGGGAGATCGCGGTGACCATCAACGCGGTCAACGGCGGACCGCCGATGGTGGCCAAGATGATGACCGGCAAGACCATCAAGGTGAAGCACTGCATCAGTCCCGAAGAGGCCGCGCGCGGTCCGCAGGACATGCTGAAGAGCGACAAGTCCTGCACCTTCAACAAGTACTCCATGTCGAACGGCAAGATGAACTCCGACATGACTTGCCGGCAGGGGGACACCACGACCCACACGATCAGCAGCGGGACCTTCACGCCGACCGGCTTCACGGCCGCCGGCCGCGCGACCATGACCGGCGCCATGCCGATGACCATGACCAGCACCAGCGTCGGCCGCCGCCTGGGCGACTGCCGCAAATAGCCACCCTTGCGGAGCACACCCCGCGCCGCTAAAGCCCGACCAACACTTTCGGAGTCCCCCATGACCGCGATCCTGATGGTCCTCGCCTTTCTCGTCGTTATCGGCGCGCTGAACGTCTTCGAGTTCGGCCGGCTCGACTAAGATCACCTCGACCGACACCAAGCGCGGCGCGGCCCTGGTCACCGGCGGGGCGCGGCGGATCGGTCGAGCCCTGGTGCTGGCCTGCGCCGACGCAGGCTTTGACGTCGCCATCCATGTCCGGGCCGTCGACGACGACGCCCAGGCCGCCGCCGCCGACGTGCGCGCCCGCGGCCGCAAGGCCTCCATCCACACCTGCGACCTGCGCCAGGAGGCGGCGACCGCTCCCCTGGTCGCAGAGGCCGAGGGCGAGCTCGGCCCCATCACTCTGTTGGTCAACTGCGCCTCGGTGTTCGAGGACGACAGCTTCACCTCCATGAACCGCGCCTCCTGGGACGCCCACCTGGAGACCAATCTGCGCGCGCCGATGGTGCTGGCCCAGGCCTTCGCCCGACGTCTGCCCGCCGATCGCACAGGTCAGATCGTCAACGTTCTGGACCAGCGCGTGCTGGCGCCGACGCCCGACTTCTTCAGTTACTCGCTCTCCAAGAGCGCGCTCTGGGCCGCGACCCAGATGCTGGCCAAGGGCCTGGCCCCACGCATCCGGGTGAACGGGATCGGCCCCGGCCCGGTGTTGCCCTCGATCCACCAACAGGGTGACGACTTCGAGCGCGAGGTCGAGGCCACCCTGCTCCAACGCGCCGTCGATCCGTCCGAGATCGGCCAGGCCTTGCGCTACCTGATTGACGCCACATCAGTGACCGGCCAGATGATCGCCGTCGACGCCGGCCAGCACCTGACCTGAAGGACAAGACCTTGGCCCTTTCGCCGCTCCAGGAGACGCCTGCCGAACCCATCGCCGCGCCGCAAGGCCGTACAGTCATGACGAAGATCTTCGTCACCGGCCTGAAGATCGACGCCGAGATCGGCGTCTACGCCCACGAGAAGGGCCGCGCCCAGCCCCTCGTGGTGGACGTGGAGCTGGACGTCCCCGCCGTCGGCGTCGAGCGCCTGGCCGACACGGTCAACTACGAGATGATCGGCGAGCACGCCCGCGCCATCGCCGCCGAAGGGCACATCCAACTCGTCGAGGCCTTCGCCGAGCGCCTGGCCCGCGCCTGCCTTTCCGACCCCCGGGTCATGCGCGCCCGGGTGCGGGTGGAAAAGCCCCTGGCGCTCGCGCCGCACGCCATGGCCGCGGGCGTGGAGATCACCGTCGTCCGAGGCTAGGCGAGTGGCGGTCAGCCACAGCGCCAGGCTCTCCCCCATCCAACCCGAGACGGTCTGGACTCTGGAGGACGACTGCGTCGTCGAGCGGCGCGGCGGCCATCTGCGGCGCTTCCCGCTGGCGGACCTGAAGGGTGTCCGGCGCGGCGAGCGCGGAGCGATCCTGCTGTTCGGCCGCCGCCGGCTGACGATCCCGGCCCTCAGCTACGAGGGGCTGCGGCCGCAGGACCGGTCGGCCAGCTTCGAGACGTTCATGGCCGCCGTGAGCGGCGACGCCCCCGTGCGCCGACCGCCTGCCTTTGGCGCGGCGCCGGTCTACTGGATCATTGGCCTGATGGCGCTGGGCGCGGCGGCGCTGCTGGGCTTCGCGGCCCTGGGCGGCGCCTGGACACTGGGCGTGGCTCTGGCGTCGCGGCTGATCTTCGTGCTGATTCTAGCCGCGGCCGTCCTACCGTGGCTTGACCGCGGGCGCGGATGAACAAGAATTAAAGTGGCGCGGGGCTCGAGAAGGCCCACATATTCCTCAGCAACCCAACGAGGAGACCAAATTGAGCCACACCGAAACCACCGTCAGCACGACCGAAGACCGCACCCTTCCCGCTGTCGTCTATGGTCTGTACCTGCTGGGCCTGGTGAACGGGCTCACGATTCTGGTCGGCCTGGTGATCGCCTACATGAACCGCGACACCGCCAGCCCGAACATGGCCTCGCACTATCGCTTCCAGATCCGGACATTCTGGCTCGCCCTGGTGGCCAGCATGATCCTCGGCGTCATGACCGCGATCGGCGTGGTGCTGTCGTTCATCCTGATCGGCATTCCGATCCTGCTGCTGGCCGGACTGCTCTGGTGCGTCCTCGGCATCTGGTTCGCCGTGCGCTGCGTCGTGGGCCTGATCCACCTGTCCAACGGCGACGCCTACCCGCGCCCTGACGCCCTGCTGGCCTAAGGCGCCATGAAAAAGGCCGCCGGTCCTCGCGGATCGGCGGCCCAATTCGTCACTTGCGACCCCTAGGCGGGGACGAGTTCCCGCCGCACCATTCGCGCGTAATCGTCCATTAGGCCCAGCGAGAGCGCGCCCGGCGTGAACGTGTATTCGCCGATCTCGGCGACTGGGGTCACTTCGGCGGCCGTGCCCACCACGAAGCATTCCGTGAAGCTCGAGAGCTCCTCCGGACGGATGTGGCGCTCGATCACCGTGACGCCCCTGGCCTTGGCCAGAGCGATCACCGACTGGCGGGTGATGCCGTTGAGGAAGCAGTCGGGCGTCGGGGTGTGCAGCACGCCGTCCTGCACGAAGAACACGTTCGAACCGGTGCTCTCGGCGATGTAGCCCCGGTAGTCGAGCATCATGGCGTCGGTGTAACCCGCCTTCTCCGCGGCGTGCTTGGAGATGGTGCAGATCATGTAGAGGCCAGTGGCCTTGGCGTGGACCGGCTCGGTCTCCGGCGAGGGGCGCTTGTACTTGGCCCAGCACATCCGGATGCCCTTGGCGCGCTCCTCGGGCTTGAAATAGCTGGGCCAGTCCCACACCGCGATCGCCACGTGGATCTTGGTGTTCTGGGCGCTGACCCCGATCATTTCCGAGCCCCGCCAGGCGATGGGCCGCAGATAGGCGTCGGTGAGGCCGTTCTTGGCGCAGGTGTCCTTGCAGGCCTGATCGATCTCGGCCACCGTGAACGGGATTTCGAAATCGAGGATCTCCGCCGAATGGAACAGGCGCTGCGTGTGTTCCGTGAGCTTGTAGATCTCTCCCCCGTACATCCGCTCGCCTTCGAACACCGCCGAGGCGTAATGGAGGCCGTGGGTCAATACGTGCACCGTCGCCTCGCGCCAGGGCACGAACTGGCCGTCCAGCCAGATCCATCCGTCGCGGTCGTCAAAGGGCACGAGAGACATGAGGGAGAGTCCTCCTTTCAATACCGGCCCCTTACAGACTCCCGCGCTTCGCAGGTCAAACAAAATGGGCTTTGGACTTGATGGCCGCCGCCGATCCTAGGCTAATCCTGCGCGACGAAGAGCTGGATGCGGGGCTTGAGCTGATGTTGCTGGCCGAAGCTTCGTTGTGGGCCGGCGTCGACGCCGGGCTGGAGGCGGAGGCCCTGGGCCTGGGCCGCTCCCACTGGCGCGCGGCCTTCCTGCTGAGGCGGCGTCCCGGCGTCGGGGTGCAGGAGTTGGCGCATCTCACCAGCCTGTCGAAGCAGGCCGCCAGCCGCATCCTCAGCGACCTCGAGGCCAAGGGCCTGGCTGAAAAAGCCTCGGGCGACCTGGATGGGCGACGGCGCACGGCGATCCTGACGGCCGCCGGCCAACTCTTCGAGGGCCGGATCGCCGAACGGCTGCGGACTCAGCTCGCGCGGTCCTATCGCACCGGCGGGCTGGATGGGGTGGCCGGCGCCCGGCGCATCCTGGGCGCCCTGGCCGGCGGCCGCACGAAACCCAGCGGAGGCGGGATTTGACCGACATCCAGGACAGGCATCTGCTGGTGGTCGACGACGACGACCGCATCCGCGATCTGCTGAAGGAGTTCCTGGCCCGCAACGGGTTTCGGGTCACCGCGGCGCCGGGCGGCGCGGCGGCGCGGCGATTGATGGAGACCCTCGACTTCGACCTGGCGGTGTTCGACGTGATGATGCCGGGGGAGGACGGGTTCTCCCTGACCAAATGGCTGCGGGACCGCAAGGGCGCGGCGGG
>NZ_JANOCX010000166.1:0-1696 GCF_031412415.1 Phenylobacterium sp. | reverse complement strand
AGAATCCCCTCGCCCGCCGTTCCTGTCCGGTTATGATGTGAGCACGTCCTGTATCGGATCGTAACCAGGTGAGAGACTCTCATGGCGATGGGCAAACGGCGGCGGGAGACCTGGCGCATTTCCAGGGATGATCTTGTGCTTTCGAGCTCCGGTCGTCATGATCGACCGGATGAAGCCACCCCTCTTCGTCCGGCCCCTGACCGATGAAGAGCGGGCCGCCCTGCGGGCCGGCCTCCGCTTCCCCGACGCCTTCACCCTGCGACGCTGCCAACTCCTGCTGGCCAGCGCCGACGGCCTCAAGCCGGCGCAGATCGCCGAGCGATTCGGCTGCGCCAGCCAGACCGCCCGCAACGCCATCCGCGCCTTCGAGGCCGCCGGCACCGGCTGCCTCGTCGAGGGCTCGCACCGGCCCAAATCCAACCGGCCCGAGATCGATGACGCCGGATGCGAGCGGCTCCGCGCCCTGTTGCACCGCAGCCCCCGCGACTTCGCCAGGCCGACCTCGATCTGGACCCTGGCCTCGGCCGCCGAGGTCGCCTTCGCCGAGGGGATCGCGACGCGGCTCGTCAGCGACGAGGCGATCCGCCAGGCCCTCTTGCGCCTGGGCGTCGGCTGGAAGCGGGCCAAGACGTGGATCACCAGCCCGGACCCGGCCTACCTGCGAAAAAAAAGGCGCGGGACCGGCTGATCCGCCTGGCCCAACGCCACCCCGACTGGGTGCTCGGCTTCCAGGACGAGGTCTGGTGGAGCCGGCTGGCGCGGCCGGGGCTGCACGCCTGGTCCGACGGCGAGCCGATCCGACTGCACGAACCGCCGGCCGACGCCGAGGACCTCGCCCCCAAGGCGCTGGCCTGCTACGGCCTGCTGCGCGGCGACACCGGGGGGATGATGCTGCGGTTCGTCGCGGGCCGGCCGGTCAGCCAGGTCACGGAGGACTTCCTGGCGTGGTCGTGCCAGCGGCTGGCGGCCGAAGGCAAGCGGGCGTCGCTGCTGATCTGGGACAATGCGAGTTGGCACGTCAGCGCGCGGGTGCGATCCTGGATCAAGGCGCACAACCGGCGGGCGAAGGCCCAGGGCGGCGTACGGATCATCGCCTGCTACCTGCCGATCAAGGCACCATGGCTCAACGCCATCGAGCCGAAGTGGGTCCACGGCAAGCGGGCGATCGTCGAGCCAGACCGCAAGCTGACGGCGGCGGAAGTCGTGGAGCGGGTCTGCGGCTACTACGGTTGCGATCGACTCGACCCGATCTCACAGCATGTCACTTGAAACCGCTCTAGCCCTCAACCAAGCGTAATCCGAGGCTGATCGAGGCCGGGAAGCTCGAAAACCCCCTGGTTTTAGCGAACAATTGAGGTACTTCACCCCCTCGACCGCTCGCCCGCCAGGAGGCTTTCGAGTGAACGCCAGTGTCCATCGCCAGTTGAACCGACGCAAGCGAAGAATCCTCCGCCGGATCGAGAACAAGCCCGGTGTTGAACGCAGGGATTGTCTCATTCCGCATTTTGGGTGGTTGACAGTCTTTGCGTCAGTTCGCCTGGATCGGTCTGGAGCGGTGCCCAGAAGTCGAACGTTGGCAAATCCAGCCCTAACGCCTGATACGGGCTGGCGTCCTTCCGGGGTCCCGAGCGGAACCGGTGGCAGTTCCAGTAGAGCCGCTTCAGGTCGAGCATCGGCTGCGTCATCCGGCGGTGGC
>NZ_JANOCX010000165.1:0-1517 GCF_031412415.1 Phenylobacterium sp. | reverse complement strand
GCGGCCGCCGCGGCCAAGGCCCTGGGCTATGACGCCGTCGAGTTGCACGGCGCCCATGGCTATCTGATCGACCAGTTCTTCTGGGACGGCACCAACCGCCGCGAGGACGCCTATGGCTCGGCGGCGCTGCCTGGCCGGGCGCGGTTCGCCGCCGATATCCTCAAGGCCGTGCGCAAGGCGGTGGGACCGGACTATCCGGTGATCATCCGTATCAGCCAGTGGAAGCAGCAGGACTATGACGTGAAGCTGGCCCAGGACCCCAAGGCGCTGGAAGCCTGGCTGGGCGCCCTGGTCGAGGCCGGCGCAGACATCCTGCACTGCTCGCAGCGCCGGTTCTGGGAGCCCGAGTTCGAGGGCTCGGACCTCAACTTCGCCGGCTGGGCCAAGAAGGTGACCGGCGTTCCGACCATCACGGTGGGTTCGGTCGGCCTGTCGGGCGAGTTCATCGCCGGGTTCGCGGGGGAGGCTTCGCAGCCGGCCTCGCTGGACGAGCTGGAAAAGCGCCTGGAGCGGGGCGACTTCGACCTGGTGGGCGTGGGCCGCGCCCTGCTGCAGGATCCCGAGTGGGTGGTGAAAGTCCGCGACGGACGGACCGAGGAGCTGAAGAGCTTCGACCGCTCGGTGATGGCGACGCTGTACTAGGAGTCTTCTCCCTCCCCTCAAGGAGGAGGGAGGACGCTACCCGTTGAAGTTCAGCTTCAACCCCGGCCTTGGCCAGGTCGCCTTGAACAGCTTTCCGGTCGCCGAGGCGGTGATCCAGGCGGTGGTCATGTCCGGTCCGCCGAAGCAGATGTTGGTCACGATCAGGTCGGGCACCGGGAAATGCTCGGTCGAGCCGTCGGGGTCGAAGACGGTGACGCCGCCGTTGATGATGGTGGCGACGCAGACCTTGCCCGAGGCCTCCACGGCCAGGCTGTCCAGCAACTGGTAGCCCGGCAGGTTGCAGACCACATTGCCAGGCCCGAAGCCGACCTGTGGCGCGAGGACGCCGGTCTCGACGATGTCGAAAGACCACAGGCGGCCAAGTTGGGTGTCGGCGAGATAGAGGGTCTTCTCGTCCGGCGAGAGGCCGATGCCGTTGGGCGAGATGATGTGGTCGCGCTGGCGGCTGATGTGGCTGCCGTCGGTCTTGGCATAGTAGATCGCGCCGTACTTGCGACCCTCCGGCGTGGAGCAGCCGTGGTCGGAGAACCAGAAGCCGCCGGACTTATCGAAGACGATGTCGTTGGGGCCGATCAGCCGGCGGCCGTCGCAAGCGTCGTAGAGGGTGGTGAGCGCGCCGGTCTGCAGGTCGAACCGCTGGATCATGCCGCCGACATGGCTGGCGGGCGTGGGGCCGGGGATGGTCATGCCCTGGTTCTCCAGCCACTGGAAGGCGCCGCCGTTGTTGGTGATGTAGATCGCCCCGTCCGGGCCGATAGCCGCGCCGTTCGGCCCGCCGCCGGTCTCGACCACGGTCTCCTTGGCCCCGTCCGCATGGACGCGGGTCAAGCGCTGACCCTTGATCTCGGTGAGGA